>NZ_JAUTAN010000001.1:3754632-4067518 GCF_030818655.1 Nocardioides zeae
CGCGCTCGGCCTCGCCGGCGGACGCTCCGGCGTGACGCCCGAGCGGGTCGCGGTCAACCTCGACGATGCCCGCATCCCGGACAACGCCGGCGCCCGGCCGTGCGACGTCCCGGTCGTGGCGGGCGCGCCCGCGGCGTACTTCTCCACCCTGCCGGTCAAGGCCGCCACCGCGGCGCTGCGCAGGGCGGGCGTGCCCGCCGACCTGTCGCACACGGCGGGCAGCTTCGTCTGCAACCACGTCTTCTTCCGGCTGCAGCACCTGCTCGCGGGCAGCGGGGTGCCCTCGGGGTTCGTGCACGTGCCGACGACCGCCGAGGTGGCGCTGCCCGACCTGGCGCGCGGGCTGGCCGCCATGCTCCGCGCCCTCCTCGACCACGACGGCCCCGACCTGGCGACCGTCGGCGGGATCGTCGACTGACCTGCGTCGAGTTGGGATGTACGGCGCGGCAGGTGCGTCGAGTTGGGTCGTACGGCGCGGCAGGTGCGTCGAGTTGGGTCGTACGGCGCCGTAAGTCCCACCTCGACGCCTACGCCGCGGCGTAAGTCCCACCTCGACGCCTACGCCGCGGCGTAAGTCCCACCTCGACGCCTACGCCGCGGCGTACGACCAAACTCGACGCGGACGCCGCGGCGTACAACCCAACTCGGCGAGACCCCGGGCGCCTCACACCGCATCGCGCCACGCCTTCTCGCGCAGCAGGCGGAGGCCGTTGAGGGCGACGACGATCGTCGACCCCTCGTGGCCCGCGACGCCGAGCGGCAGGGGCAGCGTGGCGACGAGGTCCCACGTCACGAGCACCACGATGACGGTGGCGGCGAAGGCCAGGTTGGCCCGCACGACCCGCTCGGCCCGGCGGCCGAGCGCGACCGCCCGGGGGAGCGCGGTCAGGTCGTCGCGCACGAGCACGACGTCGGACGTCTGGGTGGCGAGGTCCGAGCCGCTGCGCCCCATCGCGACCCCCACGTGGGCGGTCGCCATCGCCGGCGCGTCGTTGATGCCGTCGCCGACCAGCGCGACGCGGTGGCCGGCATCCTGGAGGTCCCGGACGGCGGCCGCCTTCTCCTCGGGCAGCAGGCCCGCCCGCACCTCGGCGATGCCCGTGCGGTCGGCGAGCGCGGCCGCCGCCGCGCGGTTGTCGCCGGTGAGGAGCACCGGCTCGCCGCCGGTCAGCGCGCCGAGCGCGGCGACGGTCGCCGGGGCCTCGGGCCGGACCCGGTCCGCCAGCGCGACCACCCCGTGCGGCCGGCCGTCGACCACCACGACCACCGCGGTGCGCCCGGCCTCCTCGTGCGCGGCGACGGCCTCGGTGGCGGCGACCTCGAGACCGCGGGGCGCGACGACCTCGACGACGCGGCCGCCGACCGTGGCCCGGACCCCCCGCCCGGGGGTGGCGAGGAAGTCGGTGGCGGGGGGTACGGCGAGGGCTCGCTCCGCGGCGTACCGCACCACCGCGCGACCCACCGGGTGCTCGCTCCCGCGCTCGGCGGCCGCGGCGAGCGCGACGAGGTCGTCCTCCGCGACGGTCCGGCACAGCCGGGTCACGGCGACGACCTCCGGTAAGCCGAGGGTGAGCGTCCCCGTCTTGTCGAAGGCCACGCGGTCGACCTGCGCGAGGCGCTCGAGCGCGACGGCCGACTTGAGGAGGACGCCGTGGCGACCGGCGTTGGCCATGACGGCGAGCAGCGGCGGCATGGTGGCCAGGACGATCGCGCACGGCGAGGCCACGATCATGAACGTCATCGCGCGCAGGAGGGTGGGCTCGAAGGCCGCGCCGAGGGCGAGCGGCACGCCGAGGAGCAGCAGCGTCGCGACGACCACCACGGCCGCGTAGCGCTGCTCGACCCGCTCGATGAACAGCTGCGTGCGGGCCTTGGTCTCCGACGCCTCCTCGACCATCGCGACGATGCGGGCCACCACCGACTCGGCGGCCGCCCGGTCGACCCGGACGGTCAGCACGCCGGCGCCGTTGACGGTGCCCGCGAAGACCGGGGTGCCGACCGTCGCGGGGACGGGGAGCGGCTCTCCGGTGATGGACGCCTGGTCGACGTCGGAGGCGCCGTCGACGACCGTCCCGTCCGCGCCGATCCGGTCGCCGGGGCGCACGCGCACGAGGTCCCCGGGCACGAGGTCGGCGGTGTCGACGACCTCCTCCGCCCCGTCGGTGGCGAGCCGGGTCGCGCGTTCGGGGGCGAGGTCGAGGAGGGCGCGGACGGAGTCCTGGGTACGGCGCGTGGCGATCGCCTCGAGGGCCCCGGAGGTGGCGAAGATGACGATGAGCAGCGCGCCGTCGAAGACCTGGCCGATCGACGCGGCGGCGATCGCGGCGACGACCATGAGCACGTCGACGTCGAGGGTGCGCTCGCGCAGCGCCTGCAGGCCGGCGAGGGCCGGCTCCCACCCGCCGGCGAGGTAGCACGCGAGGTAGAGGGTCCAGGCGAGCCACAGGGGTCCGTCGAGGAGGTCGACGAGGCCGCCGACGGCGAAGAGCGCCGTGGCGGCCGTCGCCCACCGGGCCTCGGCCACTCGCCAGATGGTCCGGCTGAGGGGTGCGGGCCGGGGGAGGGGTCGGGCGGCGGCCGTCGTGGTGTGCGGGAGGGTCGTGCTGCTCATGCCTGGATTGTTACATGAACACATCTGCATATTTGGCAACGCTATGCTCCGCGGGTGGGCCATGGAATCGACGACCGCCCGTCGCGCGCGCGGCTCGACCCCGCGACGGCGAAGTCGGTCGCGGCGACCCTCCAGGCGCTCGCCACCCCGAGCCGGCTCCTCATCCTCGCCAACCTGCAGGAGGGGCCGATGACCGTCGGCGACCTCGTCGCCGCCGTCGGGATGGAGCAGCCCGCGGTCTCCCACCAGCTGCGCCTGCTGCGCACGATGGGGCTGGTCGAGTCCGAGCGCCGCGGGCGCCACATGATCTACACGCTCTTCGACAACCACCTGTCGGAGCTCATCGACCAGGCGATCTACCACGCCGAGCACCTGGGTGCCGCGCCGCGACCGCGCGAGGGCGACGACCCGGCCTGACCCCGCGCCGAGTTGTCACGTACGCCGCGGTTGCGGCCGGTGCGACGCGGCGTACGCGACAACTCGGCGCCAACGCCGTGCCGTACGACCAAACTCGACGCGCACGCCGCGCCGTACGACCAAACTCGACGCGCACGCCGCGCCGTACGACCAAACTCGACGCGCACGCCGCGCCGTACGACCAAACTCGACGCGCACGCCGCGCCGTACGACCAAACTCGACGCGCACGCCGCGCCGTACGACCCAACTCGACGCGCACGCCGCGCCGTACGACCAAACTCGACGCGCACGCCGCGCCGTACGACCCAGCTCGACGCAGCCCAGCCCGGGACCGCGTGTGACGTGCGCTACTGGGCGGTACGCTTCCCCGTCGGAGGGGAGGGCTCGATGCAGAGGACGCGACGCGCCGCGGCTGCGGCCGCGATGACGGTCGCCGTCGTGCTCGCCGGCTGCACGGCCGAGCCCGTCGAGGACGAGGTCGAGGGTGCCGCGGCGGACACGACGACGGAACCCGCCGCACCCCCGCAGGGTGGCACCGCCGCCGACCCGCGCATCGAGCAGATGGCCGAGCACGCGACGGACGCCCCCGGCGAGCTGACGGAGCCGCTGCTGGGCGCCGACATGCTGGTCTCCTCCACCGAGGAGCTCGACGACGACACGATCGCGGCCATCCGCGACCTGCCCGGCGTCGAGGTCGCCGAGCCGATCGGCCTGGCCCAGATCCCGGTCCAGGACCAGGTGCTCACCGTCGCGGCGGTCGATCCCGCGACGTACCGGCGCTTCACCCCCGCCGAGAGCGCCCAGCTGCTCGACGTCTGGACCCGCGTCGCGGCCGGCGAGATCGCCGTGCCGACCGACGTCGGCGAGACGCTGCGCGACGCGGACGGCTACCTCCGCCTCGGCAACGAGGAGGGCGCGCCCGACCTCCACGTCGGTGCGCTGGCCCCGCAGGTCACCCGGGTGCAGGGCGTCGTCAACAAGAGCTGGGGCGAGTCCCTCGGCATCCCGGGCGACAACGCCCTCCTCATCGCCACCGGCTCCGCCTCCCCGCAGGAGGTGCGTCCGGCGCTGCAGGAGCTCGCCGGCGACGGCGCCTCGGTGCAGGTGCTCGGCCCGGACCTCGACATCTCCGTGCAGCAGACGGCCGTGCTGACGGGCGGCTCGGTGGCCGCGGCGGTCGGCACGTTCAACTACCAGGTGCTCTCCGGCGGCCGCATCGCGCCCGACCCGGCGTGGGTCGAGGAGAACATCCGCACCCAGCAGGTGCCGATCCTCGGCACCGTGACCTGCCACAAGGTGATGCTCCCGCAGCTCGAGGCGGCGCTCCGCGAGATCGTGGAGCGGGGACTGGCGGACAAGATCCACCCGGGCGAGTACGGCGGGTGCTACTACCCCCGCTTCATCGCCAACACGACGCAGCCCTCGCTGCACTCGTTCGGCATCGCGCTCGACCTCAACGTGCCCGGCAACGGCCGCGGCACGGTCGGCGAGATCGACCGGTCCGTGGTGCAGATCTTCAAGAAGTGGGGCTTCACCTGGGGTGGCGACTGGGGCTGGACCGACCCCATGCACTTCGAGATGTCGCAGCTCGTCGAGGCGCGCTGACGCCCCTCTCCCCGTCCCGAGCGCTCGCTCGGTAGCGTGCCCCCATGCGCGCTGCCACCGTGACCTCGTTGACCGGACCCGCCGACGTGCGGGTCGGTGACCTGCCCGACCCCCAGCCCGGTGCGGACGACGTGCTCATCGCCGTCCACGCCGCGGGCATCTCGTTCCCCGACCTGCTGCTGAGCCGGGGGCAGTACCAGGTGCGGCCCGAGCTGCCCTTCGCCCTCGGCACCGACGTCGCCGGCACCGTGGTCAGCGCCCCCGAGGGCTCCGGCCTCGCGGTGGGCCAGCGCGTCGTCGCGGCCCTCGGCTCCGGGTCGGCGGCCGAGCTCGTCGCCGCCCCCGCGCCGATGGTGCTGCCCCTGCCCGACGAGGTGGGGTACGACGCGGGCGCCGCCCTCGTCATGAACTACCTGACCGCCCACTTCGCACTGCTGCGCCGCGGTGGCATGCAGCCCGGCGAGACCGTGCTCGTGCACGGCGCGTCGGGCGGCGTCGGCACGGCGAGCATCCAGGTCGCGAAGGCCTGGGGTGCGCGTCCGATCGCGGTCGTCTCGACGGAGGCGAAGGCGGAGGTCGCCCGCGCGGCGGGCGCCGAGGACGTCGTCATGCTGGACGGCTTCAAGGACGCCGCGAAGGAGCTGACGGGCGGTCGCGGGGTCGACCTCGTCGTCGACGTCGTGGGCGGCGACGTCTTCCTCGACTCCGTGCGCTCGCTGTCCCCGGAGGGCCGCCTGCTCGTCGTCGGCTTCGCGGCCGGCCAGGGCATCCCGGAGATCAAGGTGAACCGCCTGCTGCTCACCAACACCGACGTGCGCGGCGTCGGGTGGGGCGAGCACATCCGCCGCAACCCCGGCTACCTCGCCGAGCAGTGGGCCGAGCTGCTGCCCCACCTGCGCAGCGGCGTGATCGACCCGCCGATCGGCGCGACCTACCCGCTCGAGGAGACCGCCCAGGCGCTCCGCGACCTCGACGAGCGGCGCGCGACCGGCAAGCTCGTCGTGCACGTCCGCTGACGGGACCTGCCCCACGACCCGCCCGGGTCGTGGGGGCGCCGACGCCCAGCACCGTCCTAGGGTGATCCCCGTGACGATGCTCGATGCAGCCCGCGAGGGCATGGACCTGTCCGTGCGCCCCACCGACGACCTCTTCGGCCACGTCAACGGCCAGTGGCTGGCGACGGCCGCGATCCCGGAGGACCGCTCCAGCTGGGGTCCGTTCGTGGCGCTCGCCGACGCGGCGGAGGAGCAGGTGCGCGCGATCGTGGAGGCCCACGCGGCCTCCGACCCGGCGACCCTGGAGGGCGACGAGGCGCGGATCAGCGCGCTCTACCGCTCCTTCATGGACACCGAGGCCATCGCGGCCAAGGGCCTCGCCCCGGTGGAGCCCTACCTCCACGCCGTCGCGGGCCTGCGGGACCTCCGCGAGCTGGCGGCGCTGGTCGGCGAGCTCGAGCGCGTCGGCGGCACGGGCTTCTTCGGGTCCTACGTCAACACCGACGCGGGCGACTCCGAGCGCTACCTCTTCCACGTCTACCAGGGCGGCCTCGGCCTGCCCGACGAGTCGTACTACCGCGAGGAGCGCTTCGCGGAGACCGTGGAGAAGTACGTCGCCTACCTGACCCGGCTGTTCACGATCATCGGCCAGGAGGACCCCGCCGAGGCGGCCGAGACGGTCCTCGCCCTCGACCGGCGCCTGGCGCACGGCCACTGGGAGCGCGCCGCCACCCGCGACATCCAGAAGACCTACAACCTGCTGACCCTCGCCGACCTCGTCGAGCTCTGCCCGGACTTCGACTGGGAGGTCTACGCGCGCAACCTCTCGGGCGCCTCCGCGGGCGCCGAGGACCTGCTCGCCGAGGTCGTCGTCAAGCAGCCGTCCTACCTGGAGCACCTCGCGGGCGTGCTCCGCGCCGTACCGATCGAGAGCTGGCGGCTGTGGCTGACGGCGCGGGTGCTGCGGGCGTTCGCGGCGTACCTCACCGACGACCTCGCCGAGACCAACTTCGACTTCTACGGCCGCACCCTGTCGGGCACGCCGGAGCTGCGGGCGCGCTGGAAGCGCGGCATCTCGTTCGTCGAGGGCGCGGTGGGCGAGGCGGTCGGCCGGGAGTACGTCGCGCGCCACTTCCCGCCCGTCGCCAAGGAGATGATGGACGACCTCGTCGCGAACCTGGTCGAGGCCTACCGCCGCTCGATCCGCACGCTCGACTGGATGACGGACGAGACCAAGGAGCGGGCGCTCGAGAAGCTCGGCCAGTTCGTGCCGAAGATCGGCTACCCGACGACGTGGCGCGACTACTCGGCGCTCGTCGTCGTGCCCGACGACCTCGTCGACAACGTGGCCGCCGTCGCCGCCTTCGAGACCGACCGCCAGCTCGCCAAGATCGGCGCGCCGGTCGACCGCGACGAGTGGCTGATGCTGCCGCAGACGGTCAACGCCTACTACAACCCGGGCACCAACGAGATCTGCTTCCCGGCCGCGATCCTGCAGCCGCCGTTCTTCTCGCCCGACGCCGACCCGGCGGAGAACTACGGCGGCATCGGTGCGGTGATCGGCCACGAGATCGGCCACGGCTTCGACGACCAGGGCTCGCAGTACGACGGCCTCGGCAACCTCCGCGACTGGTGGACGCAGGCCGACCGGGAGGCGTTCGACGCGAAGAGCCGGGCGCTCGTGGCGCAGTACGACGCGTTCAGCCCCCGGAACCTGCCCGACGAGCACGTCAACGGCTCGCTGACCGTCGGCGAGAACATCGGCGACCTCGGCGGCCTGACGATCGGGCACAAGGCGTACCTGATCTCGCTGGGCCTCGACCCCGAGGGCGGTCCGACGACGGAGGTCGGCGCCGACGGGCTCACCGGGTCGCAGCGCCTCTTCCTGTCGTGGAGCCACGTGTGGCGCACGAAGCGGCGGATCGAGCAGGAGCGGCAGTACCTGACGATCGACCCGCACTCGCCGCCGGAGTTCCGCGCCAACATCGTGCGGAACCTCAGCGAGTTCCATGCCGCGTTCGGCACGCAGCCGGGCGACGGCCTGTGGCTCGACGAGGGGCAGCGCGTCCGGATCTGGTGAGGCTCAGGCCGCGTCGGGCCGCACGCTCGTCGCCTCGCGGATGATCTCCGCGGTGCGCGCCATCGTCGCCTCGGCCCGCACCGGGTCCTCCGTCAGGAAGTAGTGGTCGACGCCGGGCGTGACGTCGTGCCACGCCAGGAGCCCGAGGTCGGCCAGGCGCGCGGCGTACCGGTCGCCCTCGGCGCGCAGCGTGTCCCGCTCGGCGGTGAGCACGACGGCGGGCGGCACACCGGTGAGGTCGACGGCGCGCAGCGGCGAGGCGTACGGCTCGGTCCGGCGCTCGGCGTCGGGGAAGTAGGCGCGGCGCACGAACGCCCGCAGCTCCGGCGAGATCATGCCGCCGCGGGGCGGGTCGGCCGCGATGTCGAGGGCCGGCACGCCGAGCACCTGCAGCACGGGCGAGAACGAGCCGGTGTCGCGCGCCTGGAGGCAGACGGAGGCGGCCAGCCCGCCGCCGGAGCTGAACCCGCCGACCGCCACGCGGGCCGGGTCCACGCCGAGCCGCGCGGCGCCCGCGCCCGCCACCCAGGCGGCCACGTCGTGGCACTGCTCCTGGGCGACCGGGTACGTCGCGCGCGGCGCCACGTCGAAGTCGACGGCCACCACGACGGCGCCGGTCGTGGCCGCGACGTACCGGCACCACCAGTCGTCCATGCGCACGTGACGCATGAGGAACGCGCCGCCGTGGAGGTGCACGACGGCCCCGCCGGTGGCGTCGGGCGGGGTGTGGACGAGCACCGGGACGCGGCCGTGCCGTGTCGGGACCCGCAGCCGCCGGGGTCGCGGCAGGTCGGAGCCGGCGAAGCGGAGGCGGGTGCCGTAGCGCACCGTCAGCGGCGCGAGCAGCTGCCCGGCGCGGAGGCGGAGGTGGTCGGAGGGGCGCACGTCCGGGGGTTCGGCGCGGACCGGGCCACGGATGGCCCGACCCGCGCCGGGGGAGCGGAGTCGGTCAGTACGACGCCGTGGCGCAGGTCAGCTGCAGCACGGCCTCGTCGGCGGCGCCGCTGCTGTTCTCGGGGTACGCCGAGGCGAAGGTCCCGTCCGAGCCGATGAGGATCTGGATGGCCTCGTTGCTGACGTTCCAGTACGCCGACGCGTTGAGCACCAGCTTGCCGTCGGGGCAGTCGAGCGACAGCACGTCGTCCTCGCCGGTCTCGAGGCTGGAGCTCGCCGAGAGCACCTCGTACCCGTTGATCCGCAGCAGCGGCTTGAGCGCGCTGGCGCTGAGGTCGGAGACGTAGATGCTGCCGTTCTTCACGTCGACGCCGGAGAGCGTCGCGTCGGCGACGTCGGCACCGGTGAGGCTGCCGTTCTTGACGTCCTTCGTCGTCACGGTCTCGTCGGCGATCTGCGCGCCGGTGATCATGGTGGCGGCGACGGCACCGCTGGACGCGGCGACGACGAGGGCGGCGGCGCCGACGGCGAGGCCGGGGAGGCTGGCCCGGCTGGGCACGAGGCGGGTGAGGCGTCCGAGACGCGGCGTACGAGGCTGGGCGGTCATGCCGCGGAAGGTACGCCGCGCGACCGGTGGGGCACAGGCATCGCGAATGCGGTCCAGACCGCAGACCTGAACAGTGGTCATCTCAGGTTTGTTGAGATTTTGGCGGTGCGTGGCACGGTGGGGGCAACGCGACATCCCGACCGACGCAGGAGGAACCCCATGTCCGTGAAGTACACCGTGCCCGGCCTGACGACCGACCAGGTCACCGAGATCATCACGGCGCTGCAGCAGCGCCTGTCGGCCTACAACGACCTGCACCTGACGCTCAAGCACGTGCACTGGAACGTCGTCGGCCCGCACTTCATCGCCGTCCACGAGATGATCGACCCGCAGGTCGAGCTCGTCCGTGGCTACGCCGACGAGGTCGCCGAGCGCATCGCCACCCTCGGTGGCTCGCCCCAGGGCACGCCCGGCGCCGTCATCAACGACCGCACGTGGGACGACTACTCGGTCGGCCGCGACACGGCGATCGCGCACCTCGGTGCCCTCGACCTCGTCTACAACGGCGTCATCGAGGACAACCGCAAGGCCATCGAGCTCAGCGGCGACCTCGACCCGATCACCGAGGACATGCTCATCGGCGAGACCGCGGAGCTCGAGAAGTTCCAGTGGTTCGTGCGCGCCCACCTCGAGGACATCGGTGGCCGTCTGGCCACGTCCGGTGCTGACTCCGAGACCGCGGCGACCGACGCGGCGCGCGTCGAGGGCTGATCCCGGATGCAGATCACCCGCACGTTCGTCGTCGAGGCGGAGCTCCCGGCCATCCGGGACTACCTCGCCGACTTCACCCACGCCACCGAGTGGGACCCCGGCACGGAGCGCTGCGAGCGACGCGACGCGGGCGAGGTGCGGGTGGGCTCGACCTGGGACAACACGTCGAAGCTGGCGGGGATCTCGACCGAGCTCGTGTACGAGCTGGTGGAGCTCACACCGACGACGGTGGTGCTCCGCGGTGAGAACGACACCGCCACGGCGGAGGACCACCTCACCTTCGCGGAGGCCGGTCCCGGTCGGACGCAGGTGACCTACCAGGCGACGATCACGTTCAACGGCATCGCGAAGCTGGCCGACCCGGCCGCGAAGCTGCTGTTCACCAAGGTCGCCGGCGAGGTCGTCGAGAACATCACCAACGTGGCCCGCACCCTCTGAGGGGCGGGCAGGATTGGCACTTTCCCCGGTCGACCGGGGAACACGCCGCTTTGACCATCAATATTGATGGTCAAAGTGACACGTTCCCCGGTCGACCGGGGAAAGTTGCGTCCGGGCCGACCTCCCTCAGCGGCGTTCGACGTCTTCGCGCCCGATGGCCGCGAGGCGCTCGTTGTAGGCCTTCAGCGCGGCGTCGTCGCTGGCCTCCTCACGCCGGTCGTGCCGCTTCGACTCGGCGCGGTCGTGCCGGAACCACTGCGCCAGCAGGATGAGCACGACCATGAGGATCGGGATCTCGCCGATCGCCCACGACAACGACCCGCCGAGCTCCTGGTCGGCGAGCAGGTCGCGCGCGAACGGCCGGTCCAGCGCGCGGTAGAACCCCTCGCCCACCGGCGTCTCGCTCGACATGAGCGCGATCGAGAAGAACGCGTGGAACGGGGCGACCACGACGAGCATGCCGAGGCGCGCGAGGTAGGGCAGCCGGTGCGGCACCGGCGCGATCCCGATGAGCGACTCGTAGAACAGGTAGCCCGTGACGAGGAAGTGCACCTCCATCCAGGCGTGCCCGAGGTGGTTCTGCATGAGCCACTCGAAGGCGCCCGTGAAGTAGACCGCGTAGAGGCTCCCCACGAACAGCACCGCCGCCACCACGGGGTGCGACAGGATCGCGGCCGGCCTCGACTGCAGCGCCGCCGCGAGGATCTGCCGCGGCCCCTGCCCCCCGCGCACGTCGCTGCCCGGCAGGGCGTTGAGCGCGAGCGTGACGGGCGCACCGGCGACGAGCAGGATCGGCGCGACCATCGAGATCAGCATGTGGCTGACCATGTGGGCGCTGAACATGACGTGGCTGTAGACGCCCAGCCCGCCGAGCGTCGCGTAGCCGACGACGGCGAGGCCCGCGACGTACGAGATCGTGCGGAGCACCGGCCACCGGTCCCCGCGGCGGCGGAGGGCGACGATCCCGGCGACGTACGCCGCGAGCCCGCCCACCACGACCAGCAGCCCCACGCCCGACGGGTTGAGCCCGACGAGCAGGCGCTCGAGGGTCGGTGCCGGCGGCATCGGGGCCCCGAGGAGGGCCTCGGCGCCGGAGGTGTAGGTCTCCTCGACCGGTGGGGGCGTGCGGGAGAGCGCGACCCCGAGCCCGACCGCGACGGCCATCCAGCCGATCTCGGTGGCGGTGAGGAGGAGGAAGGTACGGCGCGCGGCGGCCCCGTCCGCCAGCCCGGCCACCGCGCGGCGACGGACCAGCCAGGCGATGACGCCGATGACGACGAGCACGCCGATCTTGGCGAGCGCGCCCCGACCGTAGGCGCTGTCGAGGAAGCCGCTCGGGCCGCCGACCCGGACGGCGGCGTTGACGATGCCGGAGACCCCGGTCGCGGCGAAGGCCCAGGCGGCCACGCCCGTGAACCGGCGGGCGGCCCGGGCCCGCGCGACGGGCGCGTCGGCGAGGTGCCACCACAGGGCGACGACGCCGCCGATCCACACGACGGCGGCGAGCACGTGCACGACCATGCTGACGATGGCGAGGTCGTGGGAGCCGGAGCTCGCGGAGTGGCCGGTGAGCAGCGGCGGCACCAGCGCGACGAGCGCGACGAGGAGCAGGCCCGTGCTCTCCCGCGCGGTGGCCACCCACCGCGTCATGACGGCGAGCACGGCGACCAGCACGAGCTGCGTCGTCGCCGCCTGGCCCTGACTGACGTCGGTGAAGTAGGTCTGCACGGCGCGCCACTCCAGCTCGCCCACGGGCTGCGCGAACAGGTCGGAGACGGTGAAGACGCCCTGGGCGAGCGCGGCGACGAACCAGACGACGGCGGCCCAGGTGGCGGTGCGCACCGCGCGGTGGCTGGCACGGCCGAGCTCGTCGGCGAGACGACGGACGACGAGCAGGGGCACCACGAGGCAGGCCACCGCGAGGATCGCGGCCGCGTGGGTGACGAGCTCGAGGACGGGGATGGCCCAGCCCGTGAGCGCACCCGGGTCGGGGATGCCCGCGGGCGGTGCCTGGGGGGCGCCGCCGGCGAGCTCGAGCAGCAGCCACATGGCGGCCAGGCCCGCGACCGCCAGGCCGAGGAGACCCACGCCGAGGCGCCGCCGCTGCTCCCCGAGCTCACGCCGCTCCGCGTCGGTGAGGGGGGCGGGGCGCTCGTCCGTGCTCGTCGTGGTCATTCCGCCGGCCTCCGCATCGCGACGACGAGCAGGCCGCCCGCCACCACCACGAGACCGCCGAAGATCAGCACGTGGTCGGCGTGACGGGACCACCAGCCCTCCGTCGGCGTCGCCGCGGCCTGGTCGGTGTCACTCTCCGCGGGGTCGGTGGTGCCGGCCCCCGCGACCTCCGGGTCGTCGGCCACGGCCGAGCTGTCGGGGGTCGACCCGTCGCCCTCGGTCACCGTGAAGGTCACCTCGCCGGTGATGGGGTGCCCGTCGGAGGACACCACCCGGAAGGTGAGGCTGTAGTCGCCCGCCGGTCCCGCGGTCACCGCCTGCGTGACGGTGTCGCCGTCGATCGCGGGGTCGCCCGAGGCGAGGTCGCCCCCGGGACCGGTCACCACGACGTACGCCGGGGCGCGCACCTCCTGGCTGAACGTCAGCGTCACCTCGTCGGGCAGCGTCGCGACGCTCGCGCCGTCCTCCGGGGAGGACGACACGAGCGACGCGTGCGCCTGTGCGGGCGCCGCGAGGGCGAGCGCCAGCACGAGGGGGCCCAGCACGGCGGCGGCGAGGGCGCCGAGCAGGGCGGGGGTACGGCGGGTCATGCGTCTCCTCCAGAGGTCGTCGGCGACGGCAGTCCCAGCATCTCGCGACCGACGAAATCGCCGTCCACGCACGCCGGGGGCACGGCGTAGACCGCCGAGCCGATCGTCGTCACCCACTCGTTGAGCAGGTCGAGCTCGTCCATGCGCTGCTGGACGGGCACGAACTGCCGTTCCACGTCGGCGGCGAAGGCGAGGAACAGGAGCCCCGCACCGCCGTCCGGCGTCGTGTAGTTGTAACCGCGGCGCAGGAACCGCTCTTCCGTGTTCGCGCTGCGCATCCGGGCGACGTGGCTGGCCGGGTCGATGACGGGGAACCCGACGGCGTCGACGGCCTCGAAGTCGGGCTCGTCGTGCTCCGCGGAGCCCGTCAGCGGGGCCCCGTCCGCCAGCTTCCGGCCGACCGAGAACTCCCGCGCGACGCGGTCGGTGCGGTCCCAGTCGACGAGGTCCATCTCGATCCGGCGTACGACGAGGAACGTGCCCCCGTCGAACCCCGACGCCCGTCCGGTGCTCCACAGCAGGTCCGCGTGGTCGGAGGCCGGCAGGTTCACCGTGCCGTCGACCTGGCCCATGAGGTTGCGCATCGTGGTGCCGGCCGCCTCGGTGCCGCGGGCGCGCCGGAAGCCGTCCTGCACCCACCGGGTGGTGGCGAACGGCGCGGCGTCCTTGAGCAGCATGCGCCGCACGTGGCTCAACGTCACCGGGTCGTCGGTACAGATCTGCAGCACCACGTCCGTCTGCCCCCACGCCGGGTCGAGCCGGTCGAGGGGGAACTCCGGCAGCTCCTGCAGCCCCGGGTCGTAGGCCGGACGCAGCATCCGCAGCACCCGCGGCCCGAAGCCGAAGGTCACCGTCAGCCGGGCGGGGCTCGCCGCGAGCTCCGGCTCGGTGTCGGCGAGGGCGCCGCGCCCCGACGTGAAGCGCGACGCGTCGTCGCTGAGCAGCCGCATCATGCGACCGAGCTCCTCGACGCCCCCGCCCTCGAGCAGGTCGAGACCGACGAGGCTGAGGTGCGCCTGCGCGGCGGTGTCGATCCCGGCCTGGTGCACGCCGTGGAAGTCGATGGTGTCGCCGCCGGTGACGTGGTCCGCGGCCGGCTCGGTCGACGTGGGCGCGGTGCCGTTCGTCCCGCTCGTGCCGCTCCCGTCGGGCTCGCGCAGCCCGCGCGTGCCCCACCCGACCCCGGCGCCGCCGAGGGCGGCGGCGCCGGAGGCGAGCAGGTTGCGCCGGTTGAGTCCGGTCACTGGTCCTCGGAGTGGTCGTGGTCGCCGTGGTCCATGTCCTCGTGGTCGCCGTGGTCCATGTCCTCGTCGCCCATGTCCATGCCGCCCGCGTACTCCTCGTCCGCGCCCGTGAACGGCTTCACGACGGCGGTGACGTCCTGGGTGGAGCCGTCGGCGAGCTCGAGGGTGACCGTGACGTCCTGGCCGGCCTCGAGCGGGCCGGTGAGGTCCATCAGCATGACGTGGTCGCCCCCGGCCTCCAGCGCGTGCGTGCCCCCGGCGGGCACGGTGAAGCCGCCCTCCTTGGGCTGCATGAGCATGGCGCCGCCGTCGCCGGCGACGACCTCGTGGAGCTCGACGGTGCCGGCCACGTCGGAGGTGGCGCCGACGACGGTGATGTCGGCGTCGGTGTCGTTGACGATCGTGCCGAACATCGCGGTCATGTCGTCGTCGGTCGCCTTGACCCAGGGGTCGGTGACGCTCAGGGCGGCGGTGTCGGCCGCGTCGGCCGCGTCGGGGGCGCCGGCGGACGCGTCGGCGGACGACGAGCCCGTGGCGTCGCCGGAGGAGTCCGACCCGCAGGCGGACAGCACCAGCGCGAGGGCGGCGGCCCCGCCGACGAGGGCGGTGCGGGCACGCAGGGTGGGGGTCTGGTTCAGCTTCACGGAGGGTTCTCCTGGTGGTGGGCGCGCGGCGCGCGCAGGTGACGGCCGAGGCGTCACCTGCGGGCAGGGACGCTCAGGCCGGGAGGGCGAGGGCGCGGAGCGCCGGAGGACCCCGGGTACGCCGCGGCGCGGCCACCAGGCGCACCACCGGCCCGTCGGGCGCGGCCGGGGAGGGCAGGCGACCGAGGGACGGCGGGGCCGTGGGGTGCGACGTACGGGGGAGGAGGTGGGTGAGCGCCGCGTCGACGACCCGCCACCACGCACGCTCGGCGCCGAGGGCGACCGTGACGGTGGCCGCGGCGGCGAGGGTGTGGCTGAGGGCCATGGCGCCGAGGGCGTGGCTCTCGCCGGGCGCGTGGAGCATGAAGCCGCCGTGGAACACGGCCTGCGCGACGAGCGCGACCCCGGCGAGGCCGGCGAGGTCCATGCGGCGGCGGGTGAGCGGGGCGCTGACGAGCGTGCCGAGGGCGACAACGGTGGCGAGGAGCCAGACCGGGGGCAGCGACGCACCGGCGCCCACGTGGGCGATCGCGGCGCCTGCACCCGCAACGGCACCCGCGCAGAGCGCGCGGGGGGCGCGCAGCGGTGCGGCGGGCATCGGGGCCTCCGGACGGGCAGGCGGTCGGGCGTCTGCCAGCAGTATGCCTCCGACCCGTCCCGAGTGCGGATTCGCCAGGGGTCCTCCCTTCCGTCCTTCCCGGGTCGTGGTGCGAGCCCTGCGGAAAGTGGAGGCCTGGCACCACGACCGCGGCGGGGGCTCACCCCGGGGTGCGCAAATGTGCGGTTGGCGTAGCCCAGCTCCGGTCCGGCGTGTCCCAGCCGCACAGTTCTGAGCCCCGCCCGCACCTTGCCCTCGCCCCCGCTGGACGTCGTCCCCACTGGACGTCGTCGTCGCGGTGCTAACGTCTGAAAGGGAACCCGCGAGCCGGCGTCGGAGGACGTCGTCGACGAGGCGCTGGCGTCGGTCGCCCGACCTGGGGGAGTGATCTGCGATGCATCCAGCGATGGGTCCGCACTACGGGGTGCCGCGCGAGCCGGAGGACGAGCCGCTCGGTCCCGACCAGCCGTCACCGCGGCTCGGGCGGGGGAAGCGGGGGACGTGGCTCGCCCTCGCAGGCATCGTGTCCTTGACCGTCGTCGTCCTGGTCCTGGCGGTGGCCCTGGTCTGAGGCCGCCACCCGGGTCGGTCGCCCACAGCGCACCGGGCGGCCTCCACAGCCCTGCCGCCCGCGCGTCGCGACTTGTCGCCCCCCGCTGCTAGGAAGGACGCATGGGAGACGACCGCACCGACCGCGCCGCCGTGCGCGCCGAGGCCGAGCAGCACCTGCAGGCGATCGTGGGCCGCGACGACGCGCGGCTCCACGACGACCAGTGGGCCGCGATCGAGGCGCTGGCGCTCGACAAGCGGCGCGCCCTCGTCGTGCAGCGCACGGGCTGGGGCAAGTCGGCGGTCTACTTCGTGGCCACCGCGCTGCTGCGCGCCCGCGGGGCGGGCCCGACGGTGATCGTCTCGCCGCTGCTCGCCCTCATGCGCAACCAGATCGAGGCGGCGTCGCGCGCCGGCATCCGCGCGGTCACCATCAACTCGACCAACCTCGAGCAGTGGGACGAGGCGCACGCCGCCGTCGCCGCGGGCGAGGTCGACGTGCTCCTGGTGTCGCCGGAGCGCCTCAACAACCCGTCGTTCCGCGACGAGGTGCTGCCGCGGCTGTCGGCGACCACCGGCCTGCTGGTGGTGGACGAGGCGCACTGCATCTCCGACTGGGGCCACGACTTCCGGCCCGACTACCGGCGGATCCGCACGCTGCTCGCGGAGCTGCCGCGCGGCGTACCGGTGCTGGCCACCACGGCGACCGCCAACCAGCGCGTGACGACCGACGTCGCCGAGCAGCTGGAGGTGGCGGGCGAGGAGGTGCTCGTGCGGCGCGGGTCGCTCGACCGCGAGTCCCTCCACCTCGGTGTCGTGCGGCTGCGCACGAGCGAGCAGCGGCTCGCGTGGCTGGCCGAGCACCTGCGGGAGCTCGACGGGTCGGGGATCGTCTACTGCCTGACCGTGGCCCAGACCCAGGAGGTGGCGCAGCACCTGCGCGACCACGGGTACGCCGTGGCGGCCTACTCGGGACAGACCGAGCCCACCGAGCGCGCGTCCCTCGAGGCGGCGCTGGTCGCCGGCGAGATCAAGGCGCTCGTCGCCACGAGCGCGCTCGGCATGGGCTTCGACGCCACGCTGGGTTTCGTCGTGAACCTCGGTGCGCCGTCCTCCCCGGTCAGCTACTACCAGCAGGTCGGCCGCGCCGGCCGCGGTGCCGACCGCGCCGACGTCGTGCTGCTGCCCGGTCGCGAGGACCGGGACATCTGGGCCTACTTCGGCTCGCTCGCCTTCCCGCCCGAGCGGCTGGTGCGCCAGACGCTCGAGGTGCTCGACGTTGCCGGCCGGCCCCTCTCGACCGCCACCCTCGAGACGGAGGTCGAGCTCGGCCGCAACCGCCTCGAGACGATGCTGAAGGTGCTCGACGTCGACGGCGCGGTGCGCCGCGTCAAGGGTGGGTGGGAGTCCACGGGCCAGCCGTGGGAGTACGACGCGGAGCGCTACGCCCGCGTCGCGGAGGCCCGGCAGCGGGAGCAGGAGGCGATGCTGGCCTACCTGGAGACCGACGTGTGCCGCATGCGCTTCCTCCGCGAGCAGCTCGACGACCCGGTCGCCGACGGGCCCGAGGGCGACTGCGGCCGTTGCGACAACTGCGGCGGCCTGCGCGTCTCGGCCGACGTCGACGAGAGCGCCGTTGCCGAGGCCCGCGCCCGCCTCGACCGGCCGGGTGTCGTCATCGAGCCGCGCAAGATGTGGCCGACCGGCCTCGACCGGCTCGGGATCGCGCTCAAGGGCAAGCTGAAGCGGCCGGCCGCGGAGGGTCGCGCCGTCGCGCGCCTCACCGACCTGGGTCACGGCCAGGCCTTGCGCGACCTGTTCCGCGAGGGCCCCGAAGGTCCGGTCGACGGGCCCGTGCCGACGCCGCTGGTGCGCGCGGTCGTCGAGGTGCTGCAGGAGTGGCGTCCCTCGGTCGACGCGATCGTCGTCGTCGACTCCACGAGCCGGCCGACGCTCGGGCACGACCTGGCCTCCGGGCTGTCGCGCTACCTGCAGGTGCCGATCGTCGGCACCTGGGCGGTCGTCGACCCGTCCGTCCCGCCCGGCGCGGGCGCGGCCAACTCGGCGCGGCGGGTGGCGGCCGTGGGGCGGCGCTTCGCCCTCGACCTCTCCCAGCACGACGGGCCGCCGCCGCGGGAGGTGCTGCTGGTCGACGACCGGATCGGCAGCGGCTGGTGTCTCACGCTCGCCGCGCACGCCCTGGCCGAGGCCGGGGTCGAGACCGTCCGCCCGCTGGTGCTGGCCGCCGGCAGCTGAACCCCCGGCCCGGCCCGCGGGCCGTTCTCGTCACCAGGGGTCGGTGCGGGCTGCGATCTGCCCCGGGGGCGGCGCAGCGCGGGAGCCCAGGTCGAGCACGCGATTCGGCGCGTCCCCAGCGCTCGAGACGTCCGGGGGCTGCTGCGCCTCGACGACCTCGAGGGGGACGAGGGCGGCCACACCCTTGCCGTGACGGGTCAGCACGATCTGCTCGCCGCCGAAGCGGACGCGATTGACGAGCTCCGAGAGCTGACTGCGCGCCTCCGACACGGGGACTTCCTTCGTCACCGTCGTAACGATACGTTATGTACAAAACGTACGTTTGGGGGGTAGTCATGGGGGACGCCGGCGAGAAGCGTGGGGGGTTCGGGTGGCTCTGGGGCGCCACTGTCGGTGCAGCGCTGGGCGACGGCCTGTCGATGACGGTGCTCCCACTGCTCGTCGCCGACCAGACGCGCGACCCGATGGTCGTGTCCCTGCTCCACGTGGCGACCGGCCTGCCCTGGCTCCTCTTCGGCCTGGTGGCGGGCACCGTGGTGGATCGATGGGACCGGCGCACCGTGATGTGGCGGACGGACGCCGCCCGTGTCGTCGTGGTGGCCCTGCTGTGCGCCCTGGTCGCGACCGACCGGGCGTCGGTGCCGGTGGTCCTCGGTGCTGCTTTCGTCCTGGCCACCGGATCCACTCTGATCCGCAGTGCGGCGCCGGCGATGTTGCCCACGCTCGTGCCGAAAGAGCGGCTGGCGGCGGCGAACGGTCGGCTCCAGGCCGGGGCGACCGTCGCGGGGAGCTTCATCGGCCCGGCGGTCGGCGGCGCCCTCTTCGTTCTCGCGGCGGTGATCCCCCTGCTCACCCAGGCGGCGTCGGTACTCGTGTCGGCCGTGTGTGTGCGACGGCTGCCCCGCGTGCGTCCGCCCACAGCGCCGCGGTCAGGTCGGACCCTGGGGGAGGAGACCCTCGACGGGGTGCGGTGGATCCTGGCGCACCCCTCCCTCCGTGCGATGGCCTCGGGAACGATCCTGCTCGCGGCCGCCACGGGCATCCTGCTGGCGGTGCTGGTGATCCACGCGCTCGAGCACCTGGGCCTTCCGCCCGCCGGCTACGGCCTCCTGATCAGTTCCTACGCCGTCGGCAGCGTCGCGGGAGCCTTGAGCACCGAGCGTCTCCGCAACCGCCTCGGGGTGAACGGGTGCCTCAGGTCGTCAGCGCTGGTGGGTGGCGGGGCGATCGCCGGTCTGGCTGTTGCTCCAGGCCCGGCGCCTGCGGCCGTTGCCCTGCTGCTCCTGGGGGTCGCGACCATGGCGTGGAACACGATCACCGTCACCGTGCGGCAGGAGCTGACCCCCGGCCATCTCCTGGGCCGCGTGACCAGCGCGTTCAACATCATGGGCGTCGGCGCGGCACCCGTGGCGGCACTCGTGGGCGGCGCGATCGCCGCGGTGTCGAGCACCTCGGTCGCCATCGGCGTCGCCGCCGCCCTGTGCGTCGTCGCGTTCGTCCGTCTCAGGAGGCTGCCGGGACCGCCTCCGCAGGAGTGCCCGGAGTAGTCGAGCGCCGCGGGCTGCCAGAGCCGGCCCCCCTCAGCCGCCCGACCGCGCCAGCGCCGACCGTCCCAGCACCGACCGCGCGAGCGCCGGCAGTCGCCAGGGCCCGGTCGGAGCGGCGGGCGCTTCGGCGGGCCCGCCGGCCGCTCCGCGCCGCGGGGGCCGCGGCGCCTCGTCGGGCAGGTGCGGGTAGTAGTTGCGCGGCCGGCCGTTGCGGTCGACCGTCGCGAGCAGCTTCTCGCCGATGAGCTCGACGGTGTTCGCGCTCACCCACGCCAGCGCGATCGTCGGGATCGCGACGCAGATCGACGTGATCCAGAAGATGTGCCCGGGCGCCTTCTCCGGCAGCAGGCCCATGCTGCCGACCCACCGCATGACGGGCTCGTGGATGAGGTAGATCCCGTAGCCGAGGCCGCCGAGCCAGGCGAGCGGCCCCCACGACAGGACCCGCGGCCACGGGCCGGAGTGGAGCACGATCGAGGCCATGAACACGGCGACCGCGATCGCGTAGCCGGGGTGCCACCACTCCTGCTGGAGGGTGTCGATGGGGCGCACGAGCGCGAGGCCCAGCGCCGACCCGGCGCCGACGATCGCGCAGGCCGCGCGGGTGGGCCGGTTGAGCTTCACGCCGGCGACGGTGAAGACGGCGAGCAGCATGCCGATGCCGAAGTCGGTGGACTTGCCGATGGGCGAGAAGATGATCGACCAGTCCGTCGTCGCGGGCCGCGCGATCTGGGTGACCCACGCGATGTAGACGAGCCCGGTGATGGTGAGCACGAGCGGTACGCCGAGGGCGAGCGCGATCCGCTCGTCCTTGGACTTGGCCTTGACGACCGCGCGGTGCATCAGGGGCGTCACGAGGGCGATCAGCACGTAGAAGTGGAACTCGACGGCGAGCGTCCAGGCAGGGCCGTTGGTCCAGAAGATGTACTGGTCGGAGTAGACGTGCGTGAAGGTCAGGTGCAGGAGCAGGTCCTCCCAGTGGCCGGGGAGGTTGGGGTTGCTCCAAGCCCACACGATGATCGTCAGCACCCAGTAGAGCGGCAGCACGCGCGCGAGGCGCTTCGCCAGGGTGAGCGCGCCGCCACGGCCAGGCTTCCCGGTGAGCGCGGCGGCGGCCAGCGGGAGCCACATGACGAACCCGGAGAGCACGAAGAACATGTCGACGAACAGGTCGACGCCGTACATGAGCTGGTGGCCGACGCCGTCGTAGGGCCACGTGCCGAACGGCCCGGTGCGGTTCCACATGTAGGCGTGCACGACCACGACGAGCAGCGCCGCGACGCCGCGGAGCCAGCCCAGGGGGTAGATCGCGCGACCGCCGCCGCTGGTGCCGCGGGTCTTGCCGATGCCGGCGGACGCCGAGGCCTTGTCGAAGGTGCCGGTGACCCCGGTCAGCGCGGCGCGCGACGGGGCGGCGGTCGTCTGCTGCTCGCTCATGCCACGGCCTTCCGCGAGGTGTCGCGCGGGTGGGACGCCGCGGCGGTGCCGTCGGTGGCGGCGGTGCGTGCGGTGACGACCCACTCGCGCTCGCCGCGCAGCTGCTTGAGGTGCGCCACCCGGTTCACGAGGTTCTTGGCGCCCGTGTAGAACACGACGTTCGCGAGCGCGAACGCCGCGAACCAGCGGGTGTGCTTCCGCACCTCCGGCACGGCGACCCGCCAGGCCACGAGGGTCTGCACGGCACCCGAGCTGATGATGTAGAGGCTGAGGAAGAAGAAGATCGGGGAGCTGACGTCGATGCCCTGGTCGCGCCAGGCCAGGAACAGCATGAGCGGCCAGACCAGCTGCACGACCCACGGGTAGAGCTCGCGCCACGCGAGGAGGAACAGCACGCCCAGCTTGCGTCGCGCGTCGAGCCCGGAGGTGAGCAGCAGGGGCCACAGGTGCCGCAGCGAGACCTGGAACCAGCCCTGCGCCCAGCGCAGCCGCTGCCGCCACCAGGCGGTGGGCGTCGGCGGGGCGAGCTCGCGGCTGACGAGGCCGGGGTCGTTGACGATGCGGCCGCCGGCGAGCAGCAGGCGCATCGAGGCCTCGATGTCCTCCGTCAGGTAGGAGCCCCGCAGCCGCAGCTGCTGGAGGGTGTCGCGGCGCCAGTAGCCGTTGGACCCGCCGAAGATGCCGAACCCGTGCAGCAGCGTGCGGCCGGGGTGCGCCACGGCGTACAGCTGCTCGAACTCCACCGCCACCAGCCGCGCGAGGGGGGTGTCGGCGTCGCGGATGACGCAGTGGCCCTGCACGACGTCGGCGCCGTCGGCGATCCAGTGCCACGCCCGCTCGAAGGCGCCCGGCATGGGGTGGTGGTCGGCGTCGAAGATGCCGATGAACTCGCCGGTGGTGACGCGCAGTGCGGCGTTGACGTTCTGCGCCTTCGAGGTGCTGTCGGGCACCTTGAGGACGACCAGTCCGGGGTGCTCCTCGGCGAGCCGTGCGAGGTCGGCCTCGACGGGCAGCTCCTGGGGGCTGTTGTAGGCGAGCACGACCTGGAGGCCGCCCGAGTACTGCTGCGCGAGGAACGCGTCGAGCGTCTCCAGGATGGTGTCGGCCTCGTTGGGCAGGTAGGCCGCGATGATCGCCGACGCCGGTGGGGCGTCGCCGTCCGCGCCCTCGGGCAGGGGTGGCGGGGGCGTCGGGTCGAGCGAGGCGAAGCACTCCGCCCAGATCGCCGTCGCGGTGATGGCCAGGGCGCCGACCACGGCCCAGTAGAGGACGCCGGAGATGTCGAGCCCCAGCGCGTACGCCGCGAACAGCAGCACCAGCGGCAGCACGAAGGCGCCGACGGTGGCGATGAGGATCTGCGCCGCGAACGTACGGCGCGAGATCACCGCCTCCCGCTCGTCCGCGTGGCGTCCGACGGGCTGGAAGTCGCGCTGGGCCACCGAGTGCCGGGCGCCGTCGGTGGCCATCCGGATGGCGCGCGCCTCGTCGGTGCGGTGCGTGATCGGGGCCCAGCCGACCCCGAGCTCGACGTTGTGGACCGTCCCGCCGAGGCGCCCCAGCGCCTCGAGCGTGAAGTAGGCCATCTCCTGGAGCCGCACCGGACGCGCACCGTGGCCCGTGTGGTGCAGCCGGAAGACGAGGAGGCCGTCGTGGGTCGCCTCCACGCGCTCGCCGGGCTGGAGGTGGGGCACGAGGTGGGGCGCGACCTCCCGCAGCACCTCCTGGCTCGCGTGCATCCGCGCCGACGCGCTGCCCGGAGCGATCCAGACGGGGTCGATCACCGCGACGAGGTCCTGGCCCGTACGGCGCCACGGGATGCCCGGCACGTGGTCGAGCCAGAGGGGAGCGGCCGAGGGCCTCGTCTCGTGCGGCTCGACATCGACGTGCCCGGTCAGCACCTGCAGGTGCTCGCGCAAGCGGGCCTCGGCCTGGCGCTGGTGCAGCTCGATCGGTGTCGGTGCCTCCGACGGTGTGGACACGTGCGACTCCCCTTGACCCTCGCGACGAGCGGCGCCCGGGTCGAGCCCGAGCGCATGGACGTGGCGGTGCCCTCTGCCCCCGAACGGGTCCGCAGCGCTGCGGACCCGGCACCCTCCCTGCCCAACGCGCGGGTCTTGCAGAAGTCTTGAGCCAATTGCCCCCGCGGCCGGGTGATCTAGACCACCGGGTCGGGCGGGGTCAGCCGACGAGGCCCTGCACGGCGGCGACGAGCGCGGGGTCGTCGGGGGTCGTCGTCGGGGCGAAGCGCGCCACGACCCGGCCGTCGCCGTCGACGAGGAACTTCTCGAAGTTCCACTGCACGTCGCCGGGCTCGGGGTTCTTCTTGAAGCCGCCCTCGTCGTCGTACGGCTGGCCGACGAGCGCGTCGTACACCGCGTGACGGCCCTCGCCGTTGACCTCGATCTTCTCGGTCATCGGGAAGGAGACGCCGTACGTCGCCGAGCAGAACTCCGCGATCTCCTCGCTGGTGCCGGGCTCCTGGCCGCCGAACTGGTTGCAGGGCAGGCCGACGACGGCCAGGCGGTCGGCGTAGGTCTCGGCGAGCTGCTCGAGGGCCTCGTACTGCGGCGTCAGCCCGCACTTGCTCGCCACGTTGACCAGCAGGGCCGGGCGCCCGCCCGTGATCTCGCCGAGGGTCGCGGGGGTGCCGTCGAGGCGGGCGATGGGGGTGTCGAGAAGGGTCATGAGCGCAGGGTACGACGCGGCTCGGCGCCCCCCGAGCGCAGATGCGTTGTAACAGTCGCTACATTTCTGCACGTGACGAGTGCTACCGACCTCCGCTGGCTGTTGGTCGTGCCCAAGGTCCCGGCGCAGCCGTCCCGCCACCGGGTGGCGGTCTGGCGCGAGCTGCGGCGTGCCGGCGCCGTACCCGCGGCCGCAGGCGTGTGGACGCTGCCCGACCTGCCCGCGTTCACCGACCACCTGCCGACGGTGCGGGAGCTCGTCGAGCGGGGCGGCGGGTCCATGACGGTGCTGGTGGCCGCGCCGTACGCCTCCGACGACCTCGGCCTCCTGCGCGACGCCTTCGAGGCGGTGCGGCGGGACGAGTGGGCCGAGCTGGTGCGGGACTGCGGCAAGCTGAGCGCCGAGATCGCGAAGGAGATCGCGCAGCAGAAGCTGACGTTCGGCGAGCTCGAGGAGGAGGAGCAGAGCCTCGAGCGGCTGCGGCGCTGGCACCGCGACCTCCTGCGACGCGACGCGCTCGGCCTGCCCGAGGCGGCGGACGCGACCGCCCGGCTGGCGGCGGTGACGGAGGAGCTCGCCGCGTACGCCGAGCTCGTCTTCGCGGCCAACCTCCCGGCCGACGAGCCCACCGATGGCTGACCGTCCCGGCTCCTGGTCGCCCTGGCGCACCGTCACCGTCTTCGGGCTCGTCAGCCTGTGCGCCGACATGGTCTACGAGGGCATGCGCGCGGTCGCGGGTCCCTACCTGGCGGCGCTCGGCGCCTCGGCGCTGGTCGTGGGTCTCATCACGGGCGCGGGGGAGGCGATGGCCCTCGTGCTGCGGCTGGTCTCCGGCCCGCTCGCGGACCGGTGGGGGCGCCACTGGACGCTGACGGTCGTCGGGTACGGCATGACCGCGGTCTGCGTGCCGCTCCTGGCGGTCGCGCCGGCACTGGGCGCGGCGGGGCTCGGGGTCGCGGCCGTGCTCATCCTGCTGGAGCGGGCGGGCAAGGCCGTGCGGAGCCCGTCGAAGTCGGCGCTGCTCGCCGACGCCGCGCGGGAGGTGGGCCGGGGCAAGGGCTTCGCGGTGCACAAGGCCCTGGACCAGGTCGGGGCCTTCGCAGGTCCGCTGGCCGTTGCGGGCCTGCTCGCGGTGGGCGCGACCACGGCGACGTCGCTGGCGCTGCTGGCGGTGCCGGGAGCCCTGGCCCTCCTGCTGCTGGCGGTGCTGCGGTCGCGCCTGTCGCCCCGCGAGCACGGGCTGCGGACACCGGTGGACCTGCCGCGCGCGGCGCTGCCCCGGCCGTTCTTCCTGTTCGCCGCAGCGGTGGCCGCCACGACGGCCGGCCTGACCACCTTCGGGGTCCTCTCCTTCCACCTGGTCGACGCCGGACTGGTGACGGTGGCCGTGGTGCCGCTCGTCTACGCCGGCGCCATGCTCGTCGCCGCGCTCGGCGCGCTGGCGACGGGTTGGGCCTACGACCGCTGGCAGGGGCGGGTGCTGCACGTGCTGGCCCCGATCGTCGCGCTGGTCCCCGTCCTGGCGCTGGCCGACCGCCTCGACCTGGTCCTGGTCGGGCTGGCGCTGTGGGCCCTCGCCGCCGGCGTGCAGGACTCGACGGTGAAGGCGCTCGTCGCGGACCTCGTGCCCCGGGAGCGGTTGGCCACGGCGTACGGCGTCTTCGCCGCCTTCCAGGGCGTCGCAGCGCTGGTGGGCGGCGTGGTCGCGGGCGGCCTCTACGAGCAGCACCGCTGGGTGCTCGTCGCGCTCGTCGCCGCCGCGCAGGTGGTCGCGGCCGTGCTGCTCGTCGGGGTGCTGCACCGTCCGGGCGGACGCCCGGCGCGGGGGGGCGGCCACCCGGGTGGGGTGACCAGGGCGGCGACACCGGGCCGGATCGTCGGTACGGTCGGTCCACGACCAGGCGAACGGGGGGCGGGGCATGGGGGACCACGAGGCACCGGCCTACGGGACGAGCGGACGGTGGGCGGAGCGGCGGGAACCGATCGCGACGGCCGAGCCGTGGCGGGGCAGTCCCGCCCAGGTGGAGCACGAGGCCCGGAAGGCGCGGAGGACGTGGGACGCCCGGCGGGAGCGCCGCCGTCGCCGCGACGAGTGGATGCCGGTGGCCGGGCCGTGGATCGTCGGCCTCGTCAGCGGGGCGGTCGGCCTCGTGCTGACGCCCGTGGCCGCCTTCGCGGTGCTCGCGATGCACCTCGTCGTGCACCGCGATCGGTTCGTCGGCTCCTACGACTACGCCGAGACCCTGCCGTTCGCGCTGCTGGGGGCCGTCCTCTGGGTCGGGATGTTCGTGCTGCTCGGTGCCGCGCTGTGGCGGGTCTTCCGGCGGCACTGGCGGTGGCCGTGGGCCGGCGTGGTGGTGGCCGGCTACCTCCTGCCTCCGCTGCTCGTGCTCGGCATCGGGGTGCTCGACCCCGACAACGTCGTGCTGTTCTGACCGGCTCCGACCGACCCCGACCGACGCCGTCAGGACCGTCGGCGGTCCGCGCTAGGTTCGTCGGGCTCTCGATCGTCCGTCCCCCACCCTTGAGGTCCTGGTGAGCTTCGTCCCCCTCGTCGGTCCCGCGACGTTCCGTCCCGGTGCCGTGCCGCGCGAGAGCGCGGTGGAGTTCACCGGTGGCGGGCGGGAGGTGGCGCTGCCGATCCGCGCGGCCCTCCCGGTGCTGACGCGGGCGCAGTCCGACGCATCGGCGCACCCGAGCGTGGGCCTGCTCGCGGGCGCGGCGCTGCTCGCCGTGCGCATGGTGGCCGCGGGGCGGTTCGAGCCCGACGAGAGCGCCGACTGCTGGCGCGCGGTGCTCGAGCCCGACGACCACGACCGCCTGACGCAGCTGGCCCGGGCCCGGGCCCACGACGACATCGACGCCGCCGCGGCGTTCGCCATCGGCCGCGCGGCCCTCGACGCCGTCGTCGACACGATGCCGCGCACCCCGCCGAGCGCGGGCGCGAGCCTGGCGCGGGGGAGCCGGGGCGACCGCGGGACCCGCCCGGGCGTCGGCCGCCCCCGTCCGGCCCCCACGGACGCCGTGCCGGTGCCGGCCCGCGCGGCCTTCACCGACCGCCTGCGGGAGCGGATCCAGGCGGCGCAGCGGGCGCGGGCCGAGGAGAGCCTCCCGCAGCTGGTCACCCTGTCCCTGCGGGTCGAGGCCGACGAGGAGGAGCTCGTCGCGGGCGCGGTGCGCCTCGTGCTGCAGGTGCACGACGAGCGCAACCCGCTCCACCTGTGCGACGCGGCGCTGCTGTGGAGCGACGACCCCGACGGTCACGACCGCCACGGGTTCGGCTCCCGCGCCCGCACCCACGCGACGATCGCGCTGCGCGAGGCGGCAGGCGCCTGGCCGGTGCTCGACCGGCTCCTGGCCCTCGCGGTGCCCGACGAGATCACGCTCGACTCCGACGAGATCGCGAGCCTGCTGGAGGACGGTGTCGGCGCCCTGCGCGACCGCGGCGTCGACGTGCTCTGGCCGCGCAGCCTGGGCCACGACCTCACCACCCGCGCCGTGCTCGACCACACGGGAGCCCCGCGCGACGGCGCCCGCGGCAAGCGGGAGGACCTGCTCCACGACGGCCTCTTCGGGCCGGAGGCGATGTTCGCCTTCTCGTGGCAGGTGGCGCTCCACGGCGAGCCCCTGACCCACGACGAGATGGACGAGCTGGCCCGTGCTGCGGCGCCGATCGTCAAGCTGCGCGGCTCCTGGACCGTCGTCGATCCCGAGGTCGCGCGGCGGGCCCGGAAGCGGCTGGTGCGCGCCGTACGGCCGACGCAGGCGCTCGCCGCCGCCCTCACCGGGGTGGTCGACCTCGACGACGCGCCGGCGGAGGTGATCGTCGGGGCGTCCCTGCTGAAGGTCCGCGAGCGCATCACCGGTGCCGCGAGCCGGGAGCCGGTGCCGCCTCCGGCGGGGCTGGAGGCGACGCTGCGCGACTACCAGCGGCACGGCCTCACCTGGCTGGCCGAGCTGACCGGGCTCGGGCTGGGCGCCTGCCTCGCCGACGACATGGGTCTCGGCAAGACCCTGACGCTCATCGCGCTCCACCTCCACCGGGCCGAGCGGGCGGCGGCCGACCCCGAGCAGCCGCGTCGCCCGACCCTCGTCGTCTGCCCGGCCTCCCTGCTCGGCAACTGGGAGGCGGAGATCCGGCGGTTCGCGCCCGGGGTCCCGGTGCGGCGGTTCCACGGCACGGCGCGCTCGCTCGGCGCGACGACGGAGGAGACCCTCGACGTCGCCACGAGCGCCGAGGGCGACCCCGGGTTCGTGCTGACGACCTACGGCACGATGCGCAGCGACCTCACCGGCGAGACCCGGGCGCTGGCGGGCCTGCGGTGGGGCCTCGTGGTGGCCGACGAGGCGCAGCACGTGAAGAACCCCGCCTCCGGCACGGCCCGCGCGCTGCGCCGGCTCGAGACCGACGCGCGGGTCGCGCTCACGGGCACGCCGGTGGAGAACAACCTCACGGAGCTCTGGGCGATCCTCGACTGGGCGACACCCGGTCTGCTCGGCAGCCGCAACGCGTTCCGCAAGGTCTGGGCGGCGCCCATCGAGTCGGGCGTCGACCCGGAGAAGGCGCGGCAGTTCGCCGACCTCATCGGGTCGTTCCTGCTCCGTCGCCGCAAGTCCGACCCGGGCATCGCCCCGGAGCTGCCGCCCAAGACCGAGACCGACCACCTGCTCGACCTGACGCGGGAGCAGGTCGTGCTCTACGAGACCTACGTGCGCGACTGCATGGAGCGCATCCAGCGCTCCGACGAGGACGCCCGGCGCGGCCTGGTGCTCGCGATGCTCACCGGGCTCAAGCAAATCTGCAACCACCCCGCCCACTTCCTCAAGCAGAGCCAGGGGCGGATCGCGGGCCGCTCGGAGAAGCTCGACCTGCTCGACGAGCTCGTGCGCACGGTCGTGGCCGAGGGCTCGTCGGTGCTGGTCTTCACGCAGTACGTCGCGATGGCGCGCCTCGTGGAGCGCCATCTCGCGGCGGCGGGGGTGGGGCTGCAGCTCCTCCACGGCCAGACGCCGGTCGCCGAGCGCGAGCGCATGGTGGCCGCGTTCCAGGCCGGTCCGGAGGCGGGCGGTCCGCCGGTCTTCCTGCTCTCCCTGAAGGCCGGCGGCACCGGGCTCAACCTCACGCGCGCCGACCACGTGGTCCACGTCGACCGCTGGTGGAACCCCGCCGTCGAGGAGCAGGCGACCGACCGGGCCTACCGGATCGGCCAGACCCGCCCCGTCCAGGTGCACCGCTTCGTCACGCGCGGCACGATCGAGGAGCGCATCGCCGAGCTGCTGCGCCGCAAGCGCGGTCTGGCCGACGCGGTGCTCGGTCGCGGGGAGGCCGCGCTCACGGAGCTCGACGACGCCGAGCTGCGCGACCTCGTCACGCTGCGCCGCGATCCCGGGACGGCCTGAGGTGGCGCCAGTGCCGGGACCGGGCTCGGTGCCGGAGGTCCGGGTCACCCACCCGCGCCTGGCGCCCCGCCGGTCGAGCGGCCCCCGCCCGTGGTGGGCGAAGGCGTGGGCCCGCGCCGTCGAGGAGGCGGCCTTCGCCGAGCGCGACCTGCGTGACGGGTCCCGGCTGGCCCGCGCCGGCATGGTGGGCGCGATCGGGATCGGGCCGGGCTCGGCGCTGGCGGCCGTGCGCGACGACGACGACGCCTGGACCGTGACGGTCGAGGTGCCCCGGTGCGACGACGAGGCCCTCGCCGGCCTCGTCGAGGTGGTCGCCGCCGAGGCGGGTCGCATCGCCGCGCTCCTGGCGGGCGATCTGCCCCACCAGCTCGTCGAGGAGGCGGAGGAGGTGGGGGCCGAGCTGCTGCCGTACGGCGGCGAGCTCGCCACCACCTGCACCTGTCCGCACACGCTGGATCCCTGCGCCCACGCGCTCGCCGTGCTCGTGCAGCTCGGCTGGCTGCTGGCGGAGGATCCGTTCGTGCTGCTCGCGCTCCGTGGTCTGCCGCGGGAGGACCTGCTGGTCCGCCTGCACGCGCGGGGCCCGGCGCCGACCGGAGCGACCGGGGACCCCGACCAGCCGGACCAACCCGACGGGCCCGACGAGCTCGACGTGGCGGTCGATGCCGCGCTCCGGGCCGCCCGGTTGCTGGCGGCCCTCGAGCGGGGCGAGGTGCCGGAGCGCTGGTGACGTGCGCCCTGCCCGGGCTCTAGCGGTCGGCCACCAGCATCGACGCGCCGAGCCCGACCATCATCACGCCCCCGGTCGCGCCGAGGCGGTCGAGACGGGCGGGCCGGCGGGCGAACCAGGCGCGGGCCTGCGAGGCGACCAGGGCCCAGACGGAGTCCGACACGACCGCCATCGCGGCGAACGCGAGCCCGAGCGTGGCCACCTGGAGCCCCGTCGTACCGGCCGACGGGTCGGTGAACTGCGGCAGGAAGGCGACGAAGAAGACGAGCGTCTTGGGGTTGGTGACCCCGACGAGCGCCCCGACCCGCAGCGCGGAGAGCGGGGAGGTGGCGGGTGCCGCCTCCGCAGCGGCGCTGGCCTCCTCGAGGGTCCGCCGGGCGTCGGCGCGGTGGCGGACGGCCTGGATGCCGAGGTAGACGACGTAGACGGCGCCCACGATCTTCACCACGGTGTACGCCGTCGCGCTCGCCGCGACCACCGCGCCGAGGCCGACGGCGACGAGCAGCACCTGCACGAAGATGCCCGTGCCGTTGCCCACGACCGACAGCAGCGCGTCGCGACGTCCGACCGTCAGGGCACGGCCGATCGTGAAGAGGAGGCTGGGTCCGGGCAGCTGGATGAACAGGAGCGAGGCGAGGAGGAAGGCTCCCCACTGGTGGAGTTCGGGCACGGAGCGATGGTCGGGGTGGCCGGGCCGCTTCGCAAGCCGTTTCGCGGAACTCGTCGCTCAGGCGACCCCGAACCCCCGCAGCGCCATGCCGTGCAGCAGCTCCCGCATCGCGGCGTCGGGCAGCAGCGCGCTGTGCGGCGTCGAGTTCAGCAGGCCGAAGGTGGCGTGCGCGGTGGCGCGGGCGGCCTCGAGGCCGAGGTGCGGGTCGAGCTCGCGGAGCCGGTCGGCCCACACGTCGACGTACGCACGCTGGAGCCGGCGCACCTGCTCCCGCGCCTCGTCGGGCAGCGAGCTCCAGTCACGGTCCTGCACGACGATGAGGTCGCGGTGGTCGAGCGCGAAGGAGAGGTGCCAGTCGACGAGCGCGTCGAGCGCCGCGCGCGGGGAGTCGGCGGCCTCGACCCGCTCCAGGCCCACCCGCAGCAGCTCCTCGCTGATCCCGACGAGGAGCTCCGCCAGCAGCGCGTCCTTCGACGCGAAGTGCTTGTAGAGCGCCGGACCGGAGATCCCGCAGGCGGCGCCGATGTCGGTGACGGCGACTCCGTGGAAGCCGCGGCGGGCGAAGAGCGCGGCCGCGGTGGCGAGGATCTGCTCGCGGCGGGTCGGCGTGGTCACGGGGCTCAGGTTAACGGTCGTTCACCACCGGGCGGTACGGGCCAGCGGGTTAGACCACGCACGGTCGGGGTAGACGACGCCGCCAGCCGGACCCGCCCCTTGCGGCTCCCGGCCTCGACACGACCCTGACCGAGGAGCTGCTCATGTCCACCTGCACCGCCTGCGGCGGCGAGATCACCCCGGGCTCCGCCTTCTGCGACCGCTGCGGCACCCCCGTCGACGCGGGCTCGAACGCGCCGTACGGCGGGAGCACGTCCGGCGACGCCCCCACCTCCGTGGGCGAGCCCTACCCGCCGCAGGGCGGTGGCTACGGCGACCAGTCCTACGGGAACCAGCCCTACGGGCAGGGCTATGGCCAGCAGGGGTACGGGCAGCAGGGCTACGGGCAGCAGGGCTACGGCCAGGGCTACGACCAGGGCTACGACCAGGGCCAGGGCTACGGCCAGGGCTACGACCAGGGCCAGGGCTACGGGCAGGGGTACGGGCAGGGGTACGGGCAGGGCTACAGCCAGGGCTACCCGCAGGCGCCGGGAGGGTACGGCGGCGGGTTCGGCCCCGGCGGGCCCGGCGGGCCCGGCGGCCCGGGTGGCCAGGGTGGCAAGAAGGGCAAGGGCATCTGGATCGTCGTCGGCGCCGTGGTGCTCGTGCTCGCGATCGTCGCGGCGATCGTCGTCTTCTTCGTCGTCAACCGGGACGACAGCAACGACGGCGACAACGACCGTGACCGCGACCGCGACACCTCGACAGGCATCGAGCTCGGCGCGACGAACGAGTTCGACGTGACCGACGGCCGGGTCGAGGTGGAGCTGGAGGGCGTGGAGGAGAACCAGCTGGTGCTGCTCGCGGCCGAGGGCAACGGCGACCTGGGGGAGCCGGACGTCGACGCCGACGAGTTCGTGATGCTCGAGACGTGGGAGGGCGACGACCCGTTCGCGGTCTGGGCTGCGGCCGAGGACGGCACGCAGACGATCACGCTGGACTACTCCGGTGACGCCGACACCGTCGAGCTGTTCGTCGACGTGATCTCGGCGAACGACCTCGAGCCCGGCGACGAGGTGCCGGTGGAGGACGGCGCGCCGATCGGGGCGGCGTTCTTCGACCTGACGAGCTCCGACTACCTGGTGCCGGAGGGGCTGTTCACGACGGACGCCGCCGAGTACTTCTGCGGTGACGGCGAGGGGTGCTACCTCTACGACGAGACCCTCGTGGTGGCGACCGAGCCGGGCCTCACGCTCCCGGAGCCCGGCGTGCCGGCTGACGAGCAGCCCACCGACGAGCCGACCGAGCCGGCCGGCGACCTGGCCGAGGGCCGGTTCCCCAACGGCATGACCTTCAACTCGCCGACCACGCTCGCGGACCCGACCGCCGAGGGCGAGCCGGCGCTGGCCAGCCTCGACTTCCAGGTGACGACGGGGGGCTCGATGACGGTCGACGCGACCAACCTCTACCCCGACTTCGACATCCGGATCGCGGTGTACGACGCGGAGGGCACCACCGTCTGCTCGGCGAACGACGCCGAGGTGTTCGGCGACGAGACCTGCTCGTTCGAGGCGGTGCCCGGCACCTACACGGTGCTCATCGCGGCGGACGTGACGGACGTGCTCCCGAGCGCCGACCCGGACGACTACATCTCGGTCTACCTCAACTGACCCCCGCGGTCGTGGTGCGAGGCCTGCGGAATCCGCGGGGCTCGCACCACGACCCGGGTCAGGACCGGGTCAGCACCGGGTCAGGACCGGGTCAGGAGGCCTTCTTCGGGCGGGCCAGGAGCTCGCTCGCGGCGTACCGGCCCAGCTGCCACGTCGCCCAGCCGTCCGCGGTCATGCCGACCACGCCGCCCAGCACGGGCACGCGGCGGCTCACGGTGACGGCGAAGCGCTTGCCCATGACGCGGGTGATGAGGTCGACGGCGACCTCGTTCGACAGCCGCACGTCGAGCTCGGGGTCGTGCTGCGGCGCGGTCGCGATCGCCATCGGCGGCGCCGGGATGGTCTTCTTCTTGAGCATGCGCTTGACCTCGCCGGGTCCCATCATGCAGGCGAGCACGGCGTTCTGGACCCGGGGATCGTCGAGGTCGTAGCCCCGCAGGTGGGCCGTGATCGCGATGAGCCGGGCCTGGATCATCGTCAGCCCCGAGATGTTCGCGGGGATGGTCACGGCCACCGTCACGATGCCGCCGACGTTGGTCAGCAGGCCCTGGGCGCCGGCGTACTGGGCGTGCCGCAGCTGTGCCGCCTTGATCGCGGCCTCGACGTCGCCGTCGTGGTCGGCCAGGTAGGAGGCGGCCGCCTCGGCGGCCGGCTTGAGTGGTCCGGCTCCGTGGATGGCGTGGTGCAACGCCTTCCGCACGAACCCGGATGTCAGCTTGGGTGCCACGGTCGGCACGTTGGACGCGGCCGCTCGGCCCAGTGTCTGCTTCAGCCCCATGCGCAGATCGTAGGGAGCACCCGGTCATGCGGCCCCGCGTACGTTGGAGCCGTGCCCGTCGAACCGCCTCCCACCTACTGGGACTTCGGCGACCCGCGCCTGCGCACGCTCGACGATGACGTGGTCGGCGCGGGGGCCGACTTGGAGCCGGGGACCCTCCTCGCGGCGTACCGCAGCGGGCAGTTCCCGATGCCCGAGGACGACCACCTCCTGTGGTTCTCGCCGTTGCGCCGCGGCGTGCTGCCGCTCGACGAGGTGCGGGTCAGCCGCTCGCTGCGCCGGGCCCGGCGCGACTTCGACATCCGCGTCGACACGGCGTTCGCCGAGGTCGTCGCCGGGTGCGCCGACCCGTCGCGCAGCGGGGCATGGATCGACGACCGCGTCGCGGAGGCCTACGGCTGCCTCCACGACCTCGGCTGGGCGCACTCGGTGGAGGCGTGGCAGGGGGACGAGCTCGTCGGCGGCCTGTACGGCGTGGCGATCGGCGGGCTGTTCGCCGGCGAGTCGATGTTCCACCGGGTCCGCGACGCCTCGAAGGTGGCACTCGTCGGACTGGTCGAGCTGCTCGCCGCCGATGCGGCCGAGCTCCCCGCGCCACGCCTGCTCGACGTGCAGTGGCGGACGCCGCACCTCGCGAGCCTCGGCGTCGTCGAGGTGGACCGGGCGGAGTACCTGGCGCGGCTGGAGCGCGCGCTGACCCTGCCGCTGCCGGCGCCCTTCGACCACTGAGAAATTCCTGAGTCGGTCGGGTTTGGCGCGGTGCGGCCCGGGGATGGTGCCGCTCGCGCCACCGCCGCCGACGTGCGGACGCGGGTGGCCCCCCGAGACCTAGGAGCCTTCATGAAGCGTGTTCTTTCCGTCGCTGCGCTGGTGCTCGCCGGCGCCTCCCTCACCGCCTGCGGCGGTGGCGTGGACGCCCCCACCGACGCCAGCGAGGACGACTTCTGCGGTGTCGCCGGCGGGACGGCGATCCTCGAGTACTTCGACCAGGAGAACGAGGAGTTCAACGCGGAGGACTACGCCAACGACCTCGCCGACGTCGGCACGCCCGAGGGCATCAGCGAGGACGCGCGCGAGGGCTTCGAGGTCGTCGTGACGGAGTTCCGCGACGCCGGCAACGGTCTCGGCGAGGAGGAGATCAACGACCTCGACGACGAGAAGATCAGCGAGGACGACAACGACAAGGTCGACGCCTTCGGCGACTACGTGAGCGACACCTGCGGTGAGGAAGGCATGTTCTGACGGTCCGCCGTCCCGCCGGCCCCCGGCGGAGCACCGCGTGTGACCCGATGACATCCCCGAGATCGAGGAGACTTCCATGAAGCGAGTTCTGTCCGCCGCCGCCCTCGTGCTGGCCGGCGCCACCCTGACCGCCTGCGGCGGCGCCCCGACCGACGCCAGCGAGTCCGACTTCTGCGACGCGATGACGAGTGCCGGCCAGTCCATCGTCGAGCAGGGCGAGAAGGACGGCGACGAGAAGGTCGACTTCGGCGACGCCATCGACGAGCTCGAGAGCACGGGCACGCCGGAGGGCATCTCCGACGACGCCCGGGAGGGCTTCGAGTCCGTCCTCGACGCGATGAAGGAGCTCGACGGCAAGACCGTCGACGAGGTCAACGACGAGAGCGACGACCTCGACGGCGACGACGAGTTCGGCGACTACTACCTCGAGACCTGCAGCGGCGCCTGACGGTCCCGCAGCAGCGTCCAGCACGAGGCGCCGGTGGCTCACGCCGCCGGCGCCTCGTGATGTTTCGGGGAGGTGCGCGTCGTACACAATGTGGCCGGTGAGCACTCCTCCTGGTTGGTACGACGACGGTTCCGGCACGCAGCGCTGGTGGAACGGCACGACGTGGGGGGAGCAGCCGCCGCCTCCCGCGTTCCCGGCGGGAGGGCTGCCGGGTCAGCCGGGGTTCCCGGGTGCGCCGCCGGGCCAGCCCACGCCGGGCCAGCCCACGCCGGGTCCGAAGCGGACCGGTCTGGTCGTCGCCCTGGTGGTCGCTCTGGTCGCGGTGGTCGCGCTGGTGGTGGTCGTCCTCGTGCTCACCCTCGGCGGTGACGACGATCGCGACGACAGCAGCGACCGCGACGACGACCGCGACCGGGACCGTGACGCACGTCCGAGCGAGACCGTCACCAGCCCGACCTTCGACCTGCCGACCGACGCGAGCGAGGACGACTTCTGCGCGGCCATGCAGGTCGCCGGTGAGGAGATCCTGGACCAGTCGACGCAGGAGGGCGACGAGACCGTCGACTTCGGGGTGGCGATCGAGGTGCTGAAGGCCACGGGCACGCCCGCGGACATCCCCGACGACGCCCGCACGGGTTTCGAGGCGATCATCGAGGCCATGGAGGCCGGCAACGGGCTGACGGTCGACGAGTTCGAGGAGCAGGACGAGGCCGAGCTCGACGGCGAGGAGGCGTTCGGCGACTACTACACGGAGACCTGCGCCAGCTTCTGATGAGACGGCCCCGGACGGAGCGCGAGCGGATGCGACGACGCACGACCCACGGCCAGCGCGGTGCTGTCGGCGGGCGCACCCTGCTCGCCGTGGCGCTGACCACGGTGATCGTGGCCGGCCTCGTCGCGATCGGGGCGGTGCTGCTGCTCGGCGGGGGCGACGACCCGTCCGCCGACCCGTCCGCCGACCCGGGGGGTGACCCGTCGACGACGTCGACCACCTCCGCGACCGAGGCGCCGTCCGACGAGCCCCCGACGGACGCGTCCGAGGACGACTTCTGCGAGGCGGTCGTGGCGGCCGACGACGACATCGGTGACCAGATCGACGGCATCGTGACGCACTTCGACACCGACCCCGTCGCGGACGACCTCGCCGAGGTCGGGACCCCCACGGGCGCGGACTCCGACCAGCGTGCCGGCTTCCTCCTCTACCTCGAGGTGCTGCGCGAGATCGACGGCGCGCCGACGGCCGACTTCGACAGCGACAATCCCTACGACGACCTCAGCCCGTCGGACCGCGCCGACTTCGACGCGTACGCCGACTACGAGGCCGACCTCTGCCTGTGACGCGGGTAGCGTGAGCCGCGTGCGTCGTACCCGCTCCGTCCTCACCGCCACGGCGGCCGCCGTGCTCCTGCTGGCCAGCGGGTGCAGCGACGGCGGTGGCGACGGGGACAGCGACGGGGCCGACGGGTCGTCGGGCTCGCCGTCGACCGCACCGACGGCGCTCGAGACGACCCTGGGTCCCGACCAGGTGCTCGAGGACTTCTGCACCGCCGCCGGCCTCGTGGCGTTCATGGAGACCGGGGAGGACCTGCGCCTCTGGGCGCAGAGCATGAGCGACGTCGAGCGGCCCACCGACCTGCCGGACGACGCGGCGGCGGGACTCGCGCTGCTGCAGGAGTACGCCGCGCAGGTGCCCACCGACGCCGTGGCGGCCGAGCTGGAGCAGCCCGACTACCCGCCCGAGCAGATCGCGCAGCTGGAGGCGTGGTCGCGCTACCTCGAGGGCTGCCCGCAGGTGACGAACCCGCCGCAGACGATCGAGCCGTCGGCCGAGCCCACGGAGGACTGACCGTCAGGCCACGTGCGGGGGCTGACCCGTGCTGCTCTCCATCGGGCGCCCGGCCCCGGCCCAGTCGAGCATCCCGCCGTCGAGGTTGACGACGTCACGTCCCTGCTGCGACAGCCACGCCACGGCCTGACCGGAGCGGCCGCCCGCCTTGCACACGACGAGCGTCTGCTCCGTCGGCACCTCGTCGAGGCGCGCCGGGAGCTCGCTGAGCGGGATGTGGACGGCACCGGCGATGTGCCCCGCCTCCCACTCGTGGGGCTCGCGCACGTCGAGCACGGCGAGGCCCTCGGGCAGGGGGTTCGGGACGCCGTCGATGGAGACGGTGGGGATGGAGACCATGGGGGAGACGCTACCGGCGGACCGGTTCCCACCGGAGGACCTCCCGCACCAGCTCTGCAGGCCCCCGGGTGCTGTCGAGGCGGAGCACGGGTTGCCGGCGGTCGGCCAGCCAGGCCTCGTGACCGACGCGGCTGCGTCCCTCGAACGTCGGGTCGTCGTACCCGCGGGCCCACGTCATGAACGCGGCCAACGCCTCCGCGTCGTACGTCTCGCCGGCCCGGCGGCGTTCCTCGCGCTGCTCGAGGCGGCGCATCCGCTCGGCCGGGTCGAGGGTGAGGAAGACGATGGCGTTGCAGGCCTCGACGACGTCCTCGCCCCAGCCGAGCATCGAACCGGACAGCACCCAGGCCTCGCGCGGGAGGAACATCGTCGCCATCAGGCTCAGCCGGTCAGGCACGGGACGCTTCGTGACGTACGGCGGGGCCGTCGGCACCCAGAAGTAGTCGTCCGCGTCGGCGTGCGGCACCGACCAGTGGTCCGCGAGGGCGCGCCCGAGCGTCGTCGTGCCCGAGCCGCTGGCGCCCAGCACGTGGAGCCGTCAGCGCCTCACTTGAGCAGCTTCGACATCCGCCGGTCGGCGAGCGGTTTGCCGCCGGTCTGGCAGGTGGCGCAGTACTGCAGGCTCGAGTCGGCGAACGACACCTCGCGCACGACGTCGCCGCACACGGGACAGGTCTCGCCCGTCCTGCCGTGGACGGCCAGGTTGGTCTTCTTCTCGCCCTTCAGCTCGCTCGCCGCGAGACCGCGGGAGCGCCGTACGGCGTCCCCCACCACCCCGTCGAGCGCCGCGTGGAGGGTGTCGACCTGCTCGTCGGTGAGGCTGTTCGCCGGCTTGAAGGGCGACAGCTTGGCGGCGTGGAGCAGCTCGTCGGAGTAGGCGTTGCCGATGCCCGCGATGATCGACTGGTCGCGCAACACGCCCTTGATCTGGGCGCGGCCGGCGCGCTGGAGGATCGCGGCGAGCACGTCGCGGGTGAAGTCGGGCGTCAACGGATCGGGCCCGAGGCGGGCGATGCCAGGGACGTCGGCGGGGTCGTGCACGACGTACATCGCCAGGCTCTTCCGCGTGCCCGCCTCCGTGACGTCGAGGCCGGAACCGTCGTCGAGCACGACCCGCACGGCGAGGGTCGACTTGCTGCTCGGCTTCGGCGGGATCGTCGGCACCTCGTCGCGCCAGCGGACCCAGCCCGCCCGGGCCAGGTGCAGCACGAGGTGCAGACCGCCGGCGTCGATGTCGAGGAACTTGCCGTGGCGAGTGACGCCGTCGACGAATGCGCCCTCGAGCGCCGTCAGGGGCGGGTCGAAGGTCTTCAGGGCACTGAACGCGGCGACGTGGACCTTCGCGATCGCGCGGCCGTCCAGCCGGCCGCTCAGGTCGAGCGCCAGCGCCTCCACCTCGGGCAGCTCGGGCATGCGGCGAGCCTAGCGCCGGGTGCCCGCGGGTGGGCATGCTTCGCCGCCCGGTCACGGGGTGTGGGCGGGCGGCGGTGAGGTGTGGGCGGCGCTAGGTGGTCGTTGGTGGCCAGGGGTGGGTGCCGTCGCGGTCGACGAGGTAGCGCAGGCCCATCGGGCTGGTCCAGATGACGGCGTTCGGTGGCTCGTTCTGGGTGGGGTCGGTGGGGTCGGTGGGGCGGTAGGTCCATTTGTTGCCGGTGGTCATCTCGCGGTGGGTCTTCATGCGGTGGTGACGCCGGCAGAGCGGGAAGAGGTTCTTGGTCGAGGTCTGGCCGGGTGGGCCGTTGTCGTCGTAGGCGCGGCAGTGGTCGAGGTCGGCGGTGCGTGAGCTGCGGGTGCAGTAGGGGAAGACGCAGCGGGGCCAGCGGGCGCGGACGTGGTCGGCGATGCGGTCCGGTGGGGTGTAGCCGTTCACGGCGTCCTCGAGGTTGAGGTCGATGATCGGCCTGATCGTGACGGTGGTGTCCGGGCTGGCGCACCAGGCCTGGACCTGCTCGGCGGTGATTGCGCCGCGGGGTGCGCCGGGGGTGTCGAGGCGGGCCAGGTCGATCCCCGTCATGCCGGTGCAGGCGTCGATCCCGGGACCGAACCCGTTCAGGGTGCCGGCGATCGCGGCCTGGTCGAGATGGACGAACAGCACGACCTCGCGCCGCGCCCGCTGGACCGGTCGGGTCTCGTCGCCATCAGGCCCGCTGGCCGCGTCGTACTGGAGCGTCGTGACACCGTCGCAGCGCCGGGCGATCTCACCGAGGGCGATGGAGCGGCGGACGTCGAGGTCTTGGTCGCACCCCAGGGCGACCAGCTGCCGCGCCACGTGCGCGACCGTGCGCTCCAGGTCGAGCGCGTCGGCCAGGTCGAGGGTCCCGTGGACGTCCACGGTCCCGCGCAGGCACCCAGTGAGCGGGTCGGTGTAGCCGATGTCGCCCAGCTCGATCGTGAGGTGGCGTCCTCCGTCAGCCTCGGCCCGTTCGGCTTCGGTGGTCTCCGGGTCGAACCGCGCCGCGGCCTCCGCCACCAAACGGTCGACCTCGGGACCGGTGGCCTTGTGCGCGACGTACGCGATGTGGCGGTCCACGAAGCTCGCCGCCTCGAACGTCAAGGTGCGGGTGCTCTGCGCGATGCGGCGTCCGCGCCAGACGTCGACCTCACCCGCGGCGATCCGGGCCTGGACACGCGGGAGGCGGTAGCGCAGCTCGATCGCATCCCCCACCAGTCGCCGTGCGGCGTCGAACGAGCACCCCCGGGCGGCGGCGACCTCGCCGATGCAGAACTCCGCCACCACCGGCGCTCCCGGGCCGCCCAGTTCGAGGAACTGATCCCCCGCCAGAGCCTCGACGAAGGACTCCTCGCGCCACTCGCCCAACGCCGTGATCGGATCGCCCACGACCTCCTCGGAGGTGTGCGCCGTCGCCCAGTCGCCCACGGCGACGAACGCAGCCGCTTCCGCGACACGAGCCGCCGTGGCGCGCTCGCGGACCGCGTCGATCAACGCGGTCGCCGTGTGCTGGGTCCCCCGATCCATGACCCCAACTCTAATCGAACAGACATTCGATAACCACCTTTTGGTGGTGATCTGTGGATGACCGATCCGAGGCCGGCGTCGAGTTGTCACGTACGCAGCGACGAGTCCCCAACCTGGGCCGCGGCGTATATAGCATCTCGGCGCGCCCGCCGCGCCGTTCGACCCACCTCGACGCCCCCGCCGCGCCGTTCGACCCACCTCGACGCCCCCGCCGCGGCGTACATGACAACTCGACGCACCCGCCGCGCCTTACAACCCACCTCGGCGCTCCCGCCGCGCCTTACAACCCACCTCGACACACCCGCCGCGCCGTACAACCCAACTCGACGCCCACGACGGGCAGGATGGTCCGCATGAGGCCGCAGGTCGTCGCGCACCGGGGGGACAGCGAGGAGAACGCCGAGCACACGCTCGGCGCCTTCCTCGCCGCGATCGAGGCGGGCGCCGACGGGCTGGAGTGCGACGTGCGGCTGACCGCCGACGGGCACCTCGTCTGCGTCCACGACCGCGACCTCCGCCGCGTCGCCGCGCAGCGCCGGGGGCTCATCTCAACGATGGAGCTCGCCGACCTCCACCAGCTGGACATCGCCTCCTGGAAGCGGCCCTGGGCGGAGCTCGACGACGAGGCGCCGGTCGTCGACGAGTCGATGCACGGCGTGCTCACGCTGCGCCGGCTCATGGAGGTCGCCGCGGAGGCGCCGCGCCGCGTCGAGCTGCTCATCGAGACCAAGCACCCGACCCGGTACGGCGGCCTCGTCGAGCGCCGCCTCGTGCAGCTGCTGAGCGAGTTCGGCTGGGACGGCGCCGACGCGCCGGTGCGGGTCATGAGCTTCGCCCACACCGCGCTGCAGCGGGTGCAGCGGCTCGCGCCGGAGGTGCGGGTGGTGCAGCTCTTCGAGCGCGCGGAGATGTGGCCCGCCCTGCGCCGCATGATCGGCCGCGACTGGATGGTCGGCCCCGGCATCGGCGAGCTCACCGACCACCCCGGCCTCGCCTGGCGACTGGCGGAGTCGCCGCACGAGATCAACGTCTGGACCGTCAACACGCCCGAGCAGCTCGAGCTGTGCCGCAGCCTCGGCGTCACGGCCGTGATCACCGACCGCCCCCGCGTGATGCGCGGGCTCGTCGACGCCCTCCCCACGGACGGCACCTGAGGCGGCCCTCTACGCTGGCGCGCATGGCGAAGCGCTCCCGCACCAAGGCACGTGACCAGCAGCAGACCCCCGGCGAGGTCGGGCCCCGACAGCCCTGCCCGTGCGGCTCGGGCCGGCGCTACAAGGCGTGCCACGGCTCGCCCGACGGCCCGCCGCCGGTGTTCGTGAAGCGCCCCTTCGAGGGCCTCGCCGCCGAGGGCGACCTCATCGCGCTGCGCGAGCTCGTCCCCGCGGCGACCGCGCCGCTGACCCTCAAGGAGGGCGACCGCGAGGTCGTGCTGGCCACCCTGCTGCCCGGGGCCGCGCCCGCGTACGTCGACGCCGACGGCCGCGTCGTGCTCGCGCTGCAGGTGCTCCACAGCTTCGGCGACCCCGCCCGCGACCTGGGTGCCGTGCTCGTGCAGGCGCTCGCGTACGCCGAGCAGGGCGAGACCGGCACGGTCGGCCTGACGAGCGACCCGGGGGAGGGCCCGCGCCTTCAGGACCTGATCGTCGACGAGCCGCTCGACGTCACCGTGCACGAGTCCTTCGGCTACTGGAGCGACCTCATCGGCGACGAGACGGGTGCCGTCGCCTCCGCGGCCGAGCAGGCCGACGCCCAGATGACGCCGAGCCGCAAGCTGGCGGCTGTGCCCGCGGCGTACTGGGCCGACGTGCACACCAAGGAGCACCTGCGCTGGGTGATGCCGGAGCCCGAGGACGAGCTGCTCGACGCCCTCGCCCGACTGCACGCGGCCGGCGAGGACCAGGTCGCGGAGGGCTCGAAGCTCGTCGGCATGTTCCGCGCCCACGGTCTGCTGACCCCGGTGTGGGACCTGCCCGCCGGCACCGGCGCCGAGGTGCTCGAGGAGGGCGCGGCTGCGTTCCGGCAGCGGCTCGACGCCGCACTGGCCACCACCGAGCCCCTGACGACCGAGCAGCGGTCCGTGCGGTCGGCGCTCGCGGGCCGTCAGGTGACCATCCGCTGACCCATCCGCTGAGTCAGATTCCAGCGAACGCGCAGGTCAGGTGGCACGCGACACGGGAGACCGGTGGCCGTGGGGAGTTGCCACCGGCCGGTCGGATCAGTAGATTCCTCTCGTCCGGTCGTTGCTGTATCCCCCGTCAGCAGCGGCCGGACCCTCAACGTGAACGACGGCCGGCACCCTCCTGGGTGCCGGCCGTCGCTGTCTCTGCGACCCGGTCGGGTCAGACGTTGACCCCGAAGTCCGAGGCGATGCCGCGCAGGCCCGAGGCGTAGCCCTGGCCGACGGCCTTGAACTTCCACTCGCCACCGTTGCGGTAGACCTCGCCGAAGACCATGGCGGTCTCGACGGAGGCGTCCTCCGACAGGTCGTAGCGGGCGATCTCCGAGCCGTTGGCCTGGTTCACGACACGGATGAACGCGTTGCGCACCGCGCCGAAGTTCTGGCTGCGGGTCTCGGCGTCGTAGATCGAGACCGCGACGACGATGCGCTCGATCTCGGCCGGAACGGAGGCGAGGTTGGCCTTGATGACCTCGTCGTCGCCGTCGCCCTCACCCGTCGTGTTGTCACCGGCGTGCTCGACCGAGCCGTCCGGGGACTTCAGGTTGTTGAAGAAGATGAAGTGCTGGTCGGAGACGACCTTGCCGCTGGCGCCGAGCAGGATCGCGGACGCGTCGAGGTCGAAGTCGCCACCCGAGAACGTGTTGACGTCCCAGCCGAGGCCGATGTCGATCGCGGTGAGGCCCGGGGCCTCCTTCGACAGCGAGACGTTGCCGCCCTTGCTGAGCGAGACTCCCATGAAGCTTTCCTTCCGTCGTGACCCCGGCGGTCGCCGGGATCGTTGGTGGTGCGTCGTCGTGGTTCGTCGAGTTCAACGAACCGGTGGTCGCCGGAGTGCCCGCCACGGCGGGTGTTCACACTCCGTACGCCGCGGCGACCGCCCTACTGCTGCTGCGAGCGCTGCACGAGCCGCTGCCCCAGCGCCCCCGCGGACTGCGCGTCGAGGAGGTTCGTCTGGCTCTCCACGAGCTTCAGCAGCGCGCCGTCCACGCGCAGCTGCTCCGAGCTCTGCATGAGGATCGTGCCGGCGCCGGTGAAGTCGTACTGCCGCTCCTCGCCCGACTCGCGCCCGAACATGCCCTGGATGCCGGCCATGAACGACTGCGCCATCCAGTGGTGGTCGTAGTGCTGGCTCGGCGAGGGGCAGTCGGCCCAGCCCAGGAGGGCGTCGGGGTCGGCGCGGAACGGCGGCTCCACGAAGATGACCGGCCCGTTGGAGGAGGCGAGGAACGTGCCGGTGCCGATGAGCGTGACGAAGCCCGGCACGATCGACTGCTTCAGCTCCAGCGAGGTCTGGAAGCCCAGCAGGTTGGTCTGCTTGATCGTGAGGTTGCCCTCGTCGAGGTCGTAGGAGTTCACGTCGTAGCCCCGGTCGGCCACGATCACCTTGCCCTGCCCCGCCGCGACGACCCACTCGCTGGCGTAGAGCGGCGAGGAGAAGCGAGCGGCGACCCAGGACGCGCGCGAGGCGTACTGGCTGACGCCGGCGAACTCGACGTTGCCGTAGTAGGCGATCATCGCGCCCTTCGACACGAACCACTCGCCGGCGAGCGCGATGGAGAACGCGTAGGGGTTGACGTTGTCGTCGGCCGGGAGGCTGTTCGCGTCCCAGGTGGGGGTCTCGATGCCGTCGATCATCAGAACTTCTCCTCCGAGGCCTGGACGTAGACGGTGCCGTGGCCCGAGACGTGCAGCTGGAACGCCTCGCCCGAGCCCCGGCCGATGAGGTCGCGCATGCCGACGGACGCCTTGAGGTCGACCTGCAGCGCGCCGGTGTGCGCGACGTACGCCTGCGGGTCGACGCCGACGGTCTCGCCGTTGAGCTGGATGGGGAACGTGCCGCCGTGGGAGAGCACGGAGACGGTGCCGTTGCCGGAGACCCGCGTGGTGAAGAGCCCCTGGCCGGTCATCGCGCCCCGGACGGCGGAGCGGACCCCGCCCTGGCCGACCATCTCGACGCCCGTCTGCAGGTGGGCGTCGTGGGCCAGCAGCCGGTCGGCCTCGACCACGAGCGAGTCGCCCGTGAGGTCGATGACCGTCACGTAGAGCCCCCGGAAGCCGTAGAGCACGGAGCCCTGGCCTTCGGCGACCATCATCTTGTTGCTCTCGCCGGCCAGCATCGTGCCGACCATGCCGCCGACGCCCTGGGCGGCACCCGAGACGGGCCGGAAGGCGACCTGCCCGGAGTAGCCGAGCATCGCGCCGCGGCGGGCGAGCACGGGGTTGGCCTGCGAGACCTGCACGCGGACCACCTTGGAGTTGACGACCTCGTACGTCACGTCGTGCCCCCTCACCGCTCGGCCGGCTGGATGTACACCCGGCCGTGCCCCTCGAACCGCAGCGAGAACGGCTCGCCACCTCCGTCGCCGACGAGCGAGCGCCAGCTCACGCCCGAGACCAGCGACATCTGCAGGTTGCCGAGCCCCGCGACGTACGCGTCCGGGTCGACGACCAGCGGCTGGCCGGGCACCACCTCGAGGCCGATCAGCGGGCCGTCGGAGACGATGCCGAGCTGGCCGGAGCCCATCACCTTCGTGGTGGCGAGGCCCTGGCCCGTGGTCATGCCGCGCAGCCCGGCGAACTGCACGTCCAGCCGGAGCTCGCCCGCGACGGCCAGGATGTGCTCCGACTCCACGGTCACGGTGTCGTTCTGCACGTTGATGACGGTGACGTCCTGCGCCTGGTAGGCCAGGTGCACCCGGCCGTTGCCGGTGCACTCCATGAGCGAGATCGACTCGCCGGCGACGCGCTGGCGGATCGCGGCGCGGAAGCCGCCCCCGCCGCCCATGCCGGCGCTCTTGAACTCGACCTGGCCCTGGTAGGCCACCATCGAGCCGGACATCGCCCTCACGGTGGTGCCGGCGACGTCCGCCAGCAACACCTTCTTGTTCGCGGTCAGACGAGCCACGCAGCGCCTCCCTGGTCACCCCGCGGGAGTCCCCCCGTCGGGCCGTTCGGAGCCTAGCCGTGCGGCTCCGCCCGGCGCAGTACCCGCCCGCGCAGTCCCGGGAAACCTTTCACGCTGGCCCGTCGGATCTTCCGGAACCGGTAGGGCAGGTGCTCGGGGCTCTCCTCGCCGGTCAGCAGGGACAACGCGTCGCGGGCACGCTGGTAGGCGTCGTCGGCGAGCTCCTCCGCGCGGCGCCGCACCTCGTCGTACGGCGCGATCCCGCCCCGCTCGGAGCCGTCGGGCTCGTCGGCCTCGTCGTCGTCGGGCTCGTCCGGGTCGTCTTCGTCCGGCGTCGCGAGGCCCACGAGCACGTGCTGCAGGCCCTCGTCGACCACCACGGTCCCGGGCCGGGCGAGCGAGGTGAGCCGGGCCGCCACGTTGACGGTGCTGCCGTAGACGTCGCCGAGGCGCACCACGACCTGGCCGTGCGCCAGCCCCGCCCGCACCTGCGGGAACGGGTCGTCGGGGTCGGCGCCGCGCTCGGTGAGGGTGAGGGCGACCTCGACGGCCGCGACCGGGTCGTCGGTCACGTAGAGGACCTCGTCGCCGATCGTCTTGATGACGCGGGCGGCGTGGTCGGTCACGACGGTCGTGGCGGTGTCCTCGAAGCCCTCCACCCAGGCGACGAGCTCCGCCTCCGAGAGGTTCCGGCTCTGCGTCGTGTAGCCCACGATGTCGACGAACCCGACGGTGAGCGTCGTCGTCGCCTCCCCGGCGGTGGCAACCGTCGTCGGCGTGAGCATGCGGTTGGCCGCACTGGCGAGGTGGCGCCGCCAGATGTAGCTCTGCAGCACCTCGAGGCGCGGCAGCACCTCGGCCGTCAGCTCCGTGATCCGCAGGTCCGGCTCGTCGGAGTCGAGGGCCCGCCGGGCGAGCAGGTCGGTCTGCCACTCGGCCAGGCGCGCGAAGCTGCGGCCCCACGTGCGCACGAGGGCGGCCTGCGACTCGGTGTCGAGGATCCCGAGCATGACGAGGTCGCGGGCCAGCGACAGCGCCTCGACGTCGGCGTCGGTGAACGCCACGTCGTCGTCGCCGTGGTGGGGGAAGCCGAGGCGGTGCCACAGCTCCTCGGCCAGGGCGAGGGGCACGCCGACCCGCTCGGCGACCTGGCGCCGCGTCAGGTGGGGCGCGCCGCCCAGCAGCGCCGCCTCGACCTGGCGGCTCGGGTCAGGCGTTGCCACCGAGACGCTCGGCGGCAGCGGCGCGGATCGCGGTGCCGAAGGCGGGGACCGACGAGCTCAGCTCCTCGATCGCCTGGGGGGTCAGGTGCACCACCTTGAGCCGGGTGGTCGCGACCACCGTCGCCGAGCGGAGCGTGTGGTTGACGATCGCCATCTCGCCCATGATGTCGCCGGGCCCGAGGGTCGCGATCTCCTCGCCCCCGCGGCGCACCGACACCTCTCCCTCGAGGATGATGTAGGCCTTGTCCGCGCCCGTCCGCTCGTTGATCGGCGACCAGCCGGCCGGCAGCGGCAGCTCCGTGCCCGCCTTCTTCACCGTGGCGATCTCGGCGGGGGTCAGTGCGTCGAAGATGGGCATGCGCAACCTCTCGGGACTCACCGGCAGCGTCTCTCGGTGCCGGTTCGTGATGATCAGGATCGATATGGCGCGATCCTGGCGGAACGGGCCGTGAGGTGTCCAGGGCCGTCCCGACCCCCCAACGCGCCGAGGCGGTCGGGGTCACGCGGGTATCGGTCCAGCGTCAGTCGAGGGGGTCGCGCAGCACCGGGCAGCTCATGCAGCGGGGCCCGCCGCGGCCGGAGCCCAGCTCGGACCCGGCGATCCGCACGACCTCGATGCCGGCCTCCTCGAGCCGCGCGTTGGTCTCGTCGTTGCGCTCGTAGGCGACCGCGACCCGTGGCGCCAGCGCCAGCGTGTTGTTGCCGTCGTCCCACTGCTCGCGCTCGGCGGTCACGGGGTCGAGGCCGGTGTCGATCCGGTGCAGCCGGTCGATGCCCATCGCGGCCGCTGCGGCCTCGAGGAACGGGGCGGCCGGCGCGACGCGGAGCACCAGCTCGGACTCGCTGCGGTCGCCGACGGGCTCCGCCAGGGTGACGGCGTGCGCGCGGAGCGTGTCGGCGACGTTGGGATACATCACCACCTTGTCGACGTCGACCATCGTGCAGACGGTGTCGAGGTGCATCGTGGCGCGCTCCTGCGCGATCGGGACGGCCAGCACGGTGTGGGCGAGCCCGCCGTGGAAGGCCTGGCGCGCGAGGCGCTCGACCCCGGCGGGCGTCGACCGCTCGCCGACCCCGACGGCGATCACGCCGGGCGCGAGGAGCAGGACGTCCCCACCCTCGACGTACTCGTTGTGCCAGCCGTGGATCCGCTCCGCACCGGCGAACCGGGGGTGGCGCGCGTAGATCAGCTCGGTCAGCTGCGTCTCCCGGCTGCGGGCGGGCATCGCCAGGCTGGTGACGGCCACGCGGTCGCGCACCCACACGCTGGAGTCGCGGGTGAAGAGCAGGTTGGGGAGCGGGTCGACGAGGAAGTCGTCGGGGGCGAGCAGCGAGGTCACCAACCCGTGCCCGCCGCGCACCTCGTCGTTGCGGATGCCGGCGGTGAGGGCCTCGGTGAGCTCGGCCGGCGAGGCGTCGGCCAGGTGGTCGGCCAGGTAGTCGCGCAGGGTGTCGCCGAGGTGGCGGCTGCGGAGCACGCCGGCGATCGCGTCCCCGCGCGCCTCCGGCGACGCGAAGGTCTCCGTCAGCAGGTCGGTCAGGTAGAGCACCTCGACGTCGCGGTCGCGCAGCGCCTGGGCGAAGGCGTCGTGCTCCTCCTGGGCGCGTCCCACCCAGGGGATCCCGTCGAAGAGGAGCCGGTCGTTGTTGCGGGGGGTGAGCCGGCGCAGCTCGGCGCCGGGCCGGTGCAGCACCACCGTGCGCAGGCGTCCCACCTCGCTGTCGGCACCCCACCCGGCCGTCGTCGTCGCCGTCATGCGGGCCACCGTAGTGGTCCCGCCGTGGATTCCGGGCGGACTGGACCGGTACACCCCCGCCCAGCCATTGCGCTGCGTCGCGGCGCGCGTGCGCCGTACCCTTCCTCGACGCCCGCGGGCGAGCACGCCGGGGGGAGGGCACATGGGGGGACGTCGGTCGTGGGCGACCGCGGTCGCGCCTGCCCTCTGGGCGGTGGCGGGCACCGCGCTGGTGGTCCAGTCGTTGCTGACCTGGACGTCCCGCGGCGCGCTGTCCACGACGGCCCCCGTCGACGTGCTCGGCCTCGTCCGGGCCGGCTCCCTGCCGTCGGTCTCGACGGCCGAGGTGGTCGCCCTCGTCGCGCTCCCGCTGCTGGGGGCGGCGCTGCTGGCCGGAGCCGCCCTGCCGGGCCGTGGGGTACGCCGCGTGCGCGCCCTCCTCGGCCTCCTCGCCGTCGCCGTGACCGGTCTGCTGCTCGTGCGCGTCGCGGACCTCGACCCCACCCACCTGAGCGGCGCCCGGCCCGGGTCCGGGGCGCTGCTCGCCGCACTGGGGGCGCTCGTCGCCCTCGCCGCCCTCGGCACCGACCGCCGGTCGCCGACCCTCGAGGAGAACCCCCGATGAGCCACGCCTCCGTCCTGCCGCCGCTGCCGCCACGGCCCGTGCCGTCCACCGACCCGGCGGGGCGCGACGGGCGCCGTACCTGGCTCGTGCTCGCCCTCGTCGCCCTCGCCGTGGTGCTGCTCGGCGTCGCCGCGGTGCGCGCGCTCGCCGGGTTCGCGTCCGGTGCCTCGTCGCCGGAGCAGGCCGTCGAGGACTTCCTCGAGGGCATGGCCGCCGAGGACGGCGTCGCCTCGATCGCGGCGCTCAGCCCGGGGGAGGCGCGCGGGGCTGACGCGCTGCAGGAGGCCGTCGAGCAGCGGCTCGCCAGCCTCGACGTCGACGCCGCCGCGCTCGCGGGCGAGGGACTCGTCGCGAGCATCGAGGACCTCGACCTGTCGTCCGAGCAGCTCGCCGACGGCGTCGCGCGGGTGACCGTCGAGGGCGGCACGTTCGTGGTCGAGCGCGAGGACGGCGCCCCGATCGACGTCGCGGAGACCTTCGGGCCGCTGGGTGCGCTCGTCGGGCTGGGAGCGTTCGCGTCGATCGAGGTCGAGTCCGACGCCTCGGGGTCCGGCTCGGTGGTCGTGTCCGAGGGCCCGTCGCGGTCGTTCGACGGCATCGACGACGGCTACGGCTGGTACGCCTCCACCCCGGAGGAGGACGTCGCCGACAGCCTCGCCGACGAGCCCGTGGAGCTGGACCGCCTCGAGGTGCCGCTGGCCGCGCTGTGGAGCTACGTGGCGATGCCGTTCTCCTGGTCGGGGGACGACCTGGAGGACGGTGCCGACGAGGGTGCCGACGTCGACACGACCTTCCTCGTGGTGCGCCACGACGACCGCTGGCACGTCAGCATCGTCGGCACGGTCGCCGACGTCGTCGCCCGCGTCACCGAGGCGCCCGCGCCCGACTTCGCGGCGCTCGCGACGGCGCTCGACGCCGCGGAGAGCGGCGACCGCGCGGTGGGTGCGACCCCGGACGACGCGATCCGGCTGCTCGTCGAGAGCTTCGGTGACGGTCAGGTCGCCGACGTGCTCGACGCGCTGCCCGTGGACCTGGTCGGCGGGCTCTACCCCTTCGCGTCGGCCCTGCAGGACCTCGTGGACTCCGACGGTCTGGCGCTCGACCTCGCGGTGACCGACCTCGCGACCACGCAGATCAGCGACGCGAACGGGCTCGTGCGGCTGCGGGTCGACCGGCTCGCCGCGGAGGGCACGGCCGTCGAGGGCGCGCACTCCGACGACGTCGACCTCGTGCTCGACGGCTCCTGCCTGACGGTCGAGGGCGAGGAGGAGTGCCTGCCGGCGGACTTCGTCGACGCGACGACGATCGACGGTCTCGTGCTGACCCTCGTCGAGGTGGAGGGCGGCTACCAGGTCGACCCGCTGGCGACGCTCTACGACAACCTCGCCACCGTGGCGGCCGAGCTGCCGGAGGCATGGCTGACGCAGCTCCTGGGCGACCCCACGGACGGCGAGCGGATCCCCGTCGGGACCGGCACGACGGCGGTGACGTTCGACGAGGCCGGCGCGGCGCTGCTGGAGGTCCCGGCCGAGGCGGGCGACGTGCTGTCGGTGGCGGTCGAGCCGGGGGTCGAGGTCGACGGGCTCGACGTCTACCAGTCGGCTGATCCCTCCTTCCCCGACTACGCGAGCGTCGTCGAGCGCGGGCTGTGGGACGAGGCGGCCGAGGGCGAGCCCGTCGTCACCGCGGTGACCGTGGACGAGTCCGGCGACCAGCTGGTGCACGTGCAGCTGGCCGAGCAGCGGAGCGCCGAGGTCGCCGTGACCGTCAACGTCGGCGCCGTGCCGACCGTCGCCCTGGGGGACCCGGTCGAGCTGCAGTACGGCGCCTACGGCGTCGCGTCGTTCACGGCGGACGCCGTCGAGGCTGCCGCCGAGGACGGCGAGGTCGTCGCCACCGGGCCGGGCACGGCGAGCTACTGCTGGACCGACGAGGGTCCGTGCGCCGGCCTCGTCGTCGCCGCTGGTCCGGGGGTCACGCTGGACGTGGAGTCCTACGAGGGCGGCTACTCGGACGGCCTCGAGCGCGAGCCCGACGCCTACGACCTGCCGCGCGCCGACGCGACGCTGGCGGGCGCGGAGGACGGCCTCCTCGTCACGTCGCTCGAGGACGGCGAGCTCGAGGTGACGCTCGACGTCGCGACCGAGGGCTGGGTGCTGCTCGATGTCGTCAACCACATCGAGGACGGCGACCTGGTCGTGACGGTGCTCGACGCCGACGGCGAGGAGGTCGACTACGCCGACGCCGGGCTCGAGCACGACGACGAGTGGCTCGACCTCGAGCTCGACCCGGGCACGTACACCATCGTCGTCGAGCTCTACGACGACGCCGGCGACCCGACCGGCGACGTCGACCTGCTGCTGAGCTGACGCTCCCACGGCCGCGGTCCGCCACCGACTAGGGTCGCGGCCGTGTGGATCGTCGTCGTGCTCGCCCTCGCCCTCGCCGCTGCCAGCCTCGGGGTGGCGGTGGCGGCGCTGCGGCGTACGGCGCGTCCCACCCCCGACGCGGACGTGCCGGCCGACGTGCTCGGCCTCCGGCAGGAGGTCGCGACGCTGCGGTCGGAGGCCGCGGGATCGCTGCGGCACCTCGCGGTGGTGCGGTACGACGCGCACGGCGACATGGGCGGGCACCTGTCGTGGAGCCTCGCCCTGCTCGACGACACGGGCTCCGGCGCGGTCGTGACCTCCATCCACGGGCGCAGCGAGGCCCGCACCTACGCGAAGACCGTCAGCGCCTGGAGCAGCGAGCAGCAGCTCTCGCCGGAGGAGGCGGAGGCGATCGGCGCGGCCCGGCCGTGACGGCTTGCAGCGTCCGGAGGTCGCTGCCAATCTCTGCCCCATGAACGATCTCAGCCGCCGGATGGCCGAGCTGGCGCGGGACCTCGACGGGACGCGCGGCACCGCGGACACCGCCGACCAGGCGGTGCGCGCAGCGGTGGAGACGATCCCGTCCTGCACCGGTGCGGGCCTGACGATGCTCCACCGCGACGGCACCCTCGAGACGGTCGCGGCCACCGACGACGCGGTGCTCAAGGGCGACCGCCTCCAGTACGAGCTGGGCGAGGGCCCCTGCGTCCAGGCCATCCGCGACGACGCCGTCGTGCACTCCGCCGACCTCGCGGCCGACGACCGCTGGCCCCGGTGGGTGGAGCAGGTGGTGCCCGACCTCGGGGCGCGCTCGATGCTCGCCGTACGGCTGTGGACGCGGCGCGACGACATCGGCGCCCTCAACCTCTACTCGACCGAGGTCGGGGGCTTCGACCACGACGAGCGGGAGACCGCCCTCACCCTTGCTGCGCACACCGCCGTCGCCATCGCGGCGTCCTCCGACGTGGACGACCTCCACGCCGCGATGGAGCGCCGCACCCGGATCGGCGCGGCGATCGGCATCGTCATGGAGCGGCACGGCCTCACCCAGCCGGTGGCCTTCGAGGTGCTGCGCCGCCTCTCCCAGGAGCAGAACCGCAAGCTCCACGAGCTCGCGGGCGAGGTCGTGGGGGGCGGTCGGCTCACCGGCGACTGAGCTGCCGGGAGGAAGGGCGCTCGGGGCCACGGGCCCGAGCGGGCGGCAGAACTGTGCAGCTGGGACGACCTCGGTCGAGGCGGACCGACCCCAACCGCCCATTTCCCGACCGGCTGCGCGCCTCATTTGCTCGGGGGCCCCCTGACCTGGCAACTTATGTCCTGCGGTTGAGCAGGCAGCCGAGGGTGACATGTGCCCAGGCTGCGGATGAAGGTTGCTCGACGTGCGCGTGTCGGACCTCGGTCGACGAATGGCGGAGCTCGCCCTCGAGCTGCACGACCTGCGAGGGGTGGACGCCACCCGGGAGCAGCTGGTGGCCGCGTCCCGCGACCTGCTGCCCTCCTGCACCGAGGCCACTCTCGCCGTGCTCGGCTCCGACGGCTCGCTGAGCAACGTCGCCGCCACCGACCCGCGCGTGCGCCGCGCCGACGAGCTGCAGCAGGTGCTCGACGAGGGCCCCGCGCTCGACGCCCTGCGCGGCGAGGCGCTGGTGCACTCCTACGACCTGGCGGCGGAGAGCCGCTGGCCGGACTGGTCGAGCGAGATCGCCGGTGACCTCGGGGTCCGTTCCCTGCTGAGCCTGCGCCTCGCGACGCAGCGCGACGAGGTGGGCGTGCTGACGCTCTACTCCGACGCCGTCGGCGGCTTCGGGCACGAGGAGCGGGAGAGCGCCCAGGTCCTCGCCACCCACGGCGCCGTGGCCCTCGCCGCCGCCCACGACGTCGAGCGGATGCTCGACGCCATGACCCGCCGCACCCGCATCGGCGCGGCGATGGGCATCGTCATGGAGCGCTTCGAGCTCGAGGAGACCGTGGCGTTCGAGGTGCTCCGCCGGCTGTCGCAGGAGCAGAACCGCAAGCTCGTCGACATCGCCGACGAGCTCGTCCGCGAGCGCGAGGTCGACGGGCTGGGCCCGCCGCGGCGGGACTGAGGCTCAGCGCGGCCCTGATGCCCAGGGAGAAGAAAACGCGGACGGTGGTCGGGCCGTGATCCGTGCGGGTGGAGGAAAGTGCGCGCCGGCCTGATCCGGGTCGAGAAGAGTGCGGACTCCGGGCGTGCGACACGCCGTACGAGGGTGCCGCCCATCCGCGTTTTCTTTCCCCCAGCCGGGACGGCCCCGGCCCGGGTCCGCGTTTTCTTTCCCGGGGGGCGGCTCCGCGCGCGCACTCATCTCACCCGGGCCTGAGTCGCGTGCCCGCCGCGGCGGGACTGAGGCTCAGCGCGGCACGCGCACGAGCAGCCGCCCGTGGATGCACTCCATGCGCAGCTCGCGGCCCGAGCCGATCGAGTCGCCGTCGAGCTGGCGCGGGGTGTCGGTGTGGGCGCGCACGACGATGGAGCGGCCCCGGAAGCGGTTGATGGTGTCGTCGGTGCGCTGGCGCTTGAAGAGCACGCGCGTGGCGAGCGGGATCCACGACCAGAAGCGGCGCGGGTGCAGCAGCACGACGTCGAGCATCCCGTCGTCGATGGTCGCGTCGGGCAGGAGCGGCATGCCGGCCTGGAGGTAGCCGACGTTGCCCACGACGACGGTGCGGGCGCGGTGGGTCGTCGTCTCGCCGCCGTCGACGGTGATGTCGACCTTGACGGCGGGGAACATGAGCGACTTCATGCCCGAGAGCACGTAGGCCAGCCAGCCGACCTTCTTCTTGATGTCCTCGTTGACGCCCTCCATGATCGCGGCGTCGAAGCCCATGCCGGCCATCACCATGAAGTGGGTGTCCTCGATGCCGTCGCCGCCGACGTGGACGAGGTCGATCGCCCGGTCCTGGCCGTTGAGGCCGACGTCGATCGCGGAGCGCAGGTAGAGCGGGATGTCGAGGTTGCGGGCCAGCAGGTTGCCGGTGCCCGCGGGGATGATGCCGACGGGCACGCCGGTGCCGGCCAGCTCCGCGCAGACCTCCCGCACGGTGCCGTCGCCGCCGCAGACGAGCACGAGGTCGGCCCCGGCGGTGGCGGCGGCGTGCGCCATGCCCGTGCCGGGGTCCTCGATGGTCGTGAGGTACCAGTCCGGTTCCGACCAGCCCGCCTCCGTCGCGAGGCGGGTCACCACCGTGCGGAACACCTCGACGTCCTCGACCTTGATCGGGTTGAGCACGACCGCGAGGCGGCGCTCGGAGGAGTAGACCTCCGGCAGCGGCTCCGCCCGCACCGCGATGCTGCGCGGCAGCGGCGAGTAGAGGGCGAGTCCGGCGAGCACCATCGCGGCGCCGAGCAGCGCCCCGCCGACGGTGTCCGTCGGGTAGTGGCGGCCGAGCAGCACCCGGTCGAGCGCGACCACGACGACGAGCAGCACGCCGACGGCGACGACCACGCGCCGTACGGTCTTGCGGCGCACCACCATCACCGACAGCACGAGGCAGACGCCCGCCAGCGCCGTCACGGACGACACGTGGCCGGAGGGGAACGACTTGCTGGTGAGGGTGCCGACCACGTCCTGCCAGTCCGGTCGCGGGCGCCCGACGACCAGCTTGATCGCGGTCGTCGCCAGGGCCGTCGCCAGCATGACGACGACGACGTAGATCGCGGCCCGGCGCTGCGTGCGCACCAGCGCGAGCGCCAGCACGACGGTCATGATCGTCACCCCGACGGTGCCGAAGACCAGCTCCACCCCGGCCAGCAGGTCGCGCAGCCAGTCGACGTCCGTCCGCCACGACTGCACCCCCTCGCCCCGGTCGTCGAGCCCGACCAGAGGACCCCACCCGCTCGTGACGGCCGCGCCCAGCCCGGCGAGCAGCACGAGGCAGACGGCCGCCCAGCCGAGCAGCAACGTGCGGGAACGGTCGAGCATGCGGTCTCCTTCCGCGGCGGGTGCAGCGGCGTACGACGGGGGTGGGGCCGGGCGCGCAGGGCCCGGCAGGGCACCCGGGAGAGTATGCACGTCACACCGCGGGCCCCGGCCTTCCCCGGCGGCGCCCCGGGCTCCGTGAGATTCTCCCCCCATGACGGGCAACGAGCGGTTCTGGGCGGTCATCCCCGCGGGCGGCGCCGGCACACGGCTGTGGCCGGTGTCGCGGGCGGGTCGCCCCAAGTTCCTCCACGACCTCACCCGCTCGGGCCGCTCGCTCCTGCAGCAGACCTGGGACCGCGTGCAGCCCCTGGCCGGCGAGCGCGTGCTCGTCGTCACCGGCACGGCCCACCGGGACGCCGTCGTCTCCCAGCTGCCCGACCTGCCCGCCGACCAGCTCCTCGCCGAGCCCACGCCGCGCGACTCGATGGCCGCGATCGGCCTCGCCGCCGCGGTGCTCGAGGCCCGCGACCCCGAGGCCGTGCTCGGCTCGTTCGCCGCCGACCAGGTGATCCACGACGTCGACGGCTTCACGGCCTGCGTGTCCGAGGCCGTGGCGCTCGCCGCCGCCCGCGAGGTCGTCGTCACGATCGGCATCGAGCCCACCCACCCCTCCACGGCGTTCGGCTACATCCGCTCGGGCGACCTCGTGGACCCCGCGGGCGGCGGCACCGCCCGGGTCGTCCAGGAGTTCGTCGAGAAGCCCGACGCGGAGCGGGCCGCGGCGTACCTGGCGACGGGGCAGTACCGCTGGAACGGCGGCATGTTCGTCGTCCGCGCGCGGGTGCTGCTCGACCTGCTGGCGGCGAACCACCCCGACCTGGCCGCGGGCCTCCGGGAGATCGCGGCCGATCCGACGCGCCTCGACGAGCGGTGGCCGGGCCTCGAGAAGATCGCCATCGACCACGCCGTCGCGGAGCCGGCGGCCGAGCAGGGCGTCGTCGCGACGGTCCCCGGCACGTTCGACTGGGACGACGTCGGCGACTTCGACGCCCTGGCCGGGCTGCTCGGGGCCGACACCGAGGACGGCGACCCGGGCAGCGGCCTCGCCGTGCTGGGCGACCCCGCGCGGGTGCGCACCATCGACGCCTCGGGCATCGTCGTGGCCGACGGCCAGCGCGACATCGCGGTCGTGGGCCTCGACGACGTGGTGGTGGTCGACACCGGCGACGCGCTCCTCGTGACGACGCGCGCCCGCGCGCAGGACGTGAAGAAGATCGTCGAGGGCCTCAAGGCGGACCGCCGCACCGAGCTGCTCTGAGGTCGGGCGATAGCCTCGCCCCCATGATCGACCCCCGCCTGCTCCGTGACGACCCCGACCGCATCCGTGCCGCCCAGGCCAAGCGGGGGCTCTCCGACGAGGTCGTCGACGTCGCGCTGACGGCCGACCGCACCCGTCGCGACGCGATCGCGGTGTTCGAGGCCAAGCGGGCGGAGCAGAAGCAGGTCGGCAAGCTGATCCCGAAGGCCGCGCCCGAGGAGAAGCAGGAGCTGCTCGCCCGCACCAAGACGCTCGCCGCCGAGGTGAAGGCGGCCGAGGAGCAGCAGAAGGCCGCCGAGGCCGCCTGGCAGGACGCGCTGCTCTCCATCCCGAACCCCGCCGCCGACGCGACGCCGGCGGGCGGCGAGGACGACTTCGTCGTGCTCGAGGAGGTCGGCACGCCGCGGGACTTCGCCGCTGAGGGCTTCAAGCCGCGGGACCACGTCGAGCTCGGCCGGCTGCTGGGCGCGATCGACATCGAGCGGGGCGCCAAGGTCTCGGGCAGCCGGTTCTACTTCCTCACCGGCGTCGGGGCGCAGCTGGAGCGAGCCCTCGTCAACATGGCGATGGACCAGGCGCACGAGTCGGGCTTCACCGAGGTCATCCCGCCCGCGCTCGTGAAGCCGGAGGCCATGGCGGGCACGGGCTTCCTCGGCCAGGCGGCCGACGACGTCTACCGCATCGAGGGCCAGGACATGTACCTCGTCGGCACCTCCGAGGTGCCGATGGCGGCCTACCACGCCGACGAGATCCTCGACGCCGGCTCGCTGCCGCTCCGGTACGCCGCGTTCAGCCCCTGCTACCGCAAGGAGGCCGGCTCGCACGGCCGCGACACCCGGGGCATCATCCGGGTGCACTGGTTCGACAAGGTCGAGATGTTCGTCTACACGACGCTCGAGGACGCCGAGGCCGAGCACCAGCGCCTGCTGGGCTGGGAGAAGGCGTTTCTCGACAAGCTCGAGCTGGCCTACCGGGTCATCGACGTCGCCGCGGGCGACCTCGGCCTCAGCGCCCAGCGCAAGTTCGACTGCGAGGCGTGGATCCCGACGCAGGGCAAGTACCGCGAGCTGACGTCGACGTCGAACTGCACCGACTTCCAGACGCGGCGCCTCGACACGCGCGGACGGTTCGCGGACGGCACGAAGCCGATCGCCACGCTCAACGGCACGCTGTGCGCGATGACGCGCACCATCGTGGCGATCCTCGAGACCCACCAGCTGCCCGACGGCAGCGTCCGGGTGCCCGCTGCGCTCCGCCCCTACCTCGGCGGGCGCGAGGTCCTCGAGGTGGTCGGTGCCTGAGCCCGGGTGGCGCCCCCGCCTCGTCGCGCTCGACATCGACGGCACGCTGCTGCGCTGGGTCGACGGCTCCGGCACGCCCCACGAGGAGGTGAGCCCCGCGGTCGTCGCGGCCATCGGCCGGGCGATGGACGCCGGCGCCCACGTCGTGCTGTCCAGCGGCCGCTCGGTGCACGCGATGACGCCCGTGGCCGACCTCCTGGGCCTGCGGGGCCAGGAGACGCCGAGCGGCGACGACCGGTTGTGGATCGTGGCGTCGAACGGCGCCGTGCTCAGCCGGTACGCCCCCCTCGAGGTGGTGCACGAGGAGACCTTCGACGCGCGCGACGCCGTGCGGGCCGTGCTCGAGCAGCAGCCGACCGCGCTGATCGCGGTCGAGGACCGCGGCGGGCAGGGCTACCACGTGAGCCGCCCGTTCCCGGAGGGCGAGCTGGACGGCGAGCTCGTCGTCACCGACCTCGACGACATGGTCGCGAAGCCCGTCAGCCGCGTCATCGTGCGGGACCCGCAGGCGACCGCGGAGGAGTTCGTGGAGATGGCGGGTCGGCTGGGCCTGCAGGGCACCGACTACGTCGTCGGCTGGACGGCGTGGCTCGACCTCACGCCGGTGGGGGTCTCCAAGGCCTCCGGCCTCGACCACGTGTGCGCCGACCTCGGTCTCGAGGCCGCCGACGTGCTCGCGATCGGCGACGGCCGCAACGACGTCGAGATGCTGGCGTGGGCCGGCCGGGGCGTCGCGATGGGCCAGGCGGTCCAGGTGGTGCGCGACGCGGCCGACGCGGTGACCGGCACCGTCGACGACGACGGTGCGGCGGTCGAGATCGACCGCTGGTTCGGCTGAGGTCGCGTCCGTGACCCGCCGCCCCCGCCTCGTCGCGACCGACCTCGACGGCACGCTGCTCGGCGCCGACGGCCGGGTCAGCGACCGCACGCGTGCGGTGCTCGTGGCCCTCGAGGAGGAGCACGACGTGCCCGTCGTGTTCGTCACCGGCCGTCCCGTCCGCTGGATGGAGGACCTCTGGGTGGACGTCGGTGGCCACGGCCTCGCCATCTGCTCCAACGGCGGCATCGTCTTCGACGTGGCGGCCCGGGAGGTGCGCGACGCCTTCGCCATCGCCCCGGCGACCCTCCTCGACGTCGCCGACCGGGTCCGCGCCGCGGTCCCGGGCACGATGTTCGCCCTCGAGACGCTGACGGGCTTCGCGCACGAGCCGGAGTGGCGGCCGCGCCCCGGCGGTGGCCGGCCGCACCGGGGCCCCGAGCCCGTCGTGGCCCCGCTCGCGGAGCTCGTCGCGGACGACGCACCCGCCTGCGTCAAGCTCCTCGCCCGGCACGACGAGGCCGACCCGGAGGACTACTGGCGCGCCCTCGACGCCACCGTCGGTGACCTCGCCACCGTGACCTGGTCGTCGACCACCGCGCTCGTGGAGATCAGCGCCCGCGGCGTCACCAAGGCCACCACGCTCGCCACCCTCTGCGCCGAGCTCGGCGTGGAGGCGGCGGACGTCGTCGCCTTCGGCGACATGCCCAACGACGTGCCGATGCTGACCTGGGTCGGACGCTCCTGGGCCATGGCGGACGCGCACCCCGACGCCGTCGCCGCGGCCGACGCCGTGGCCGGCCGCCACGACGAGGACGGGGTCGCAGCCACCTTGGCCGCGCTGTTCGGTCTGGCAGGATGGGCCGGCGCCGACGACCAGAGCCCAGGAGGACCCCGATGAACGATCGACCCGCCCGACGCCACCGCGTCGCCGGGGCCGTCGTCGCCGTCACGGGCGGCCTGCTGCTCGCGCCCGCGGCCGTCGGCGCGACCGCGGTCCCGACGTACGCCGCGGCGCCCGCCAGCGCCTGCGACGGCACCCTGGAGGACCAGGTCGCCGCGGCCGACTCCGTCGTGGTCGGCATCGTCACCGACGTCGCCGCCGCGACCACCGAGGGCGGCCCCACCACGCCCGGGACGTCCGGCGTGGCCGACTCCGTGCCGCTCGACGTGCGGCTCGACGTCGAGCGCGTGCTCGCCGGCGACCTCGCGCCGCGCGAGGTGCAGGTGGCGGTCGGCGCCGACGCCACGGGCAAGGGGATGCCCCCGGAGGCCGGGGTCCGTTACGTGGTGCTGCTCGGCGCGGCCACCGACGCCGAGACCGGCGTGCTGGCCGCCGAGACCTGCAGCTTCCTGTCGACCGGTCAGCTCACCGCCGTGGAGGAGGTCATCGCCCAGGGGGAGCAGCCCGACGTGGCGGCCCCCGCGGAGGTGACCTGGTCCGACGTGTCCGACGGCGACACCGGCCCCAGTGCGGCCGGGCTCGCCCTCCCCGGGCTGCTGCTGGCCGCCATCGGGGTCTTCGGGCTCGCGGGCACGGCCCTGCTGGCCCGCATCACCGGCCGCCGCCGCTGACGCGGGCGGCCGTGCGGCTGGTCGGCCGGGCGGCTCAGAGATACATGCCGCCCGACCGCGGCGCCTCGCCCTCGTCGCCCCGGACCGGGCCGGGGACACCCGGCGCGCCCTGACCGCCGGGCAGGGCCCGCCGCATCTGCTCGAGCTGGGCCCGGGCCGCCATCTGCTGGGCGTAGATCGCCGTCTGGATCCCGTGGAACAGGCCCTCGAGCCAGCCCACGAGCTGCGCCTGGGCGATGCGGAGCTCGGCGTCGCTCGGGGTGCCCTCCGCGAACGGCAGCGAGAGCCGCTGCAGCTCCTCGACCAGCTCCGGCGCCAGGCCCGCCTCGAGCTCCTTGATGGACGACTGGTGGATCTCCTTGAGGCGGTTGCGGCTGGCCTCGTCGAGCGGCGCGGCCTTCACCTCCTCCAGCAGCTGGCGGATCATGCTGCCGATGCGCATGACCTTGGCGGGCTGCTCGACCAGGTCGCGCGGGTGGGTCTCGCCGTCGGACCCGTCGGACCCGTCGGCGTCGTCCGCGGTCGCCACGCGGCCCGCGAGCGCGCTGGCCGGCACGGTGCCGACGGGCTGGCCGTCGGGACCGATGATGACGACCTGGTCGGCCTGGTCCTGCTGCTGCCCGTCCTGCGCCTCGTCGCTCATGACCCCGAGCCTACTGAGGGGTCAGGAGCACCTTGCCGGAGTGGGACGACGCCTCGAGCAGGCCGTGCGCCTCCGCGGCGCGGTCGAGCGGCAGCGTCGCGTGCACGATCGGGCGCACCGCCCCGGAGCCCACGAGGGGCCACACGTGCTCGGCGACCGCGGCGCAGATGGCCGTCTTCTCGTCGACGGGCCGGGCCCGCAGCGAGGTGGCGTGCACCGACGCGCGCTTGGCGAGCAGGCGACCGAGGTCGAGCTCGCCCTTGGCGCCGCCCTGCATGCCGATGACGACGAGCCGTCCCTCCGTGGCGAGGGCGTCGACGTTGCGGCCCAGGTACTTCGCGCCCATGTTGTCGAGCACGACGTCCGCCCCGCCGGCCTCCTTCAGCACCGCGACGAAGTCCTCCTCGCGGTAGTCGATCGCGCGCTCGGCGCCGAGCTCCTCGCAGAACGCCCGCTTCTCGGCCGAGCCGGCCGTCGTGAACACCCGGGCCCCGAGGGCGCTGGCGAGCTGGATGGCGAACGTGCCGATGCCGCCGGCCCCGCCGTGCACGAGGAAGGTGTCGCCCGCGGCGAGCCCGCCGACGGTCACCACGTTCGACCAGACGGTGCAGGCCACCTCGGGCAACGCGGCCGCGGTGACGAGGTCGACGCCCGGCGGCAGCGGCATGAGCTGGCCGGCGGGGACGACGACGTGGGTGGCGTAGCCTCCGCCCGCCAGCAGCGCGCACACCTCGTCGCCGACCGACCAGCGGCCGTCCGCCGCGACGCCGTCGCCCAGCGCGACGACGGTGCCGCTGCACTCGAGCCCGAGCACGTCGCTCGCGCCGGGCGGCGGCGGATAGAACCCCTGCCGCTGCAGCAGGTCGGCGCGGTTGACGGCGGTGGCGGCGACCTCCAGGAGCACCTCGCCCGGACCCGGCTCGGGGTCGGGGCGCTCGGTCAGGACGAGGGCCTCGGGCCCTCCCGGCTCGGGGGCGATGACAGCACGCATGGGGACGAGCGTAGGCCGCCTACCCTGGGTCTCATGCGTGTCGCGCTCGTGCAGGAGGCCTCCGACCTCGACCCGGCGGTGAACCGCGACCGGCTCGCCGCCCGTGTCGCCGAGGCGGGCCCGGAGGTCGACCTCGTCGTGCTGCCGGAGGTCTTCGCCCGCGACTTCGGCAAGGCCGGCTCCGACGTCTCCGCGCACGCCGAGACCCTCGAGGGTCCGTTCGTCACCGCTGCCGTCGCCGCGGCCGGTGCGACGGGCACGACCGTCGTCGCCGGGATGTTCGAGCGCTCGGACGACCCGGGCCGCCCGTTCAACACGCTGGTGGTGGTCGACGGCGGGGGCGTGCGCGCGTCGTACCGCAAGATCCACCTCTACGACTCCTTCGGCTACCGGGAGTCCGACCGGCTGCTCGCCGGCCCGATGGCGCCGGTGACCGTCGACGTCGCGGGGTTCCGGCTGGGCCTGCTGACCTGCTACGACCTGCGCTTCCCGGAGCTCGCCCGCACGCTCGTCGTCGACCACGGCGCCGAGGTGCTCGTCTGCCCGGCGGCCTGGGTGGCCGGGGAGGGCAAGGTCCGGCACTGGAGCACGCTCGCGGCGGCCCGCGCGATCGAGAACACCGCGTACGTCGCGGCGACCGGCCAGCCCGCTCCGCGCTACAGCGGCCACTCGGTGCTGCTCGACCCGCTGGGGGCCGTGGTGGCGGAGGCGGGCCCCGACGCCGAGGTGCTCGTGGGGGAGGTGCGGCGGTCCGTGCTCGAGGACGCCCGCCGCACGAATCCGTCGCTGGCCAACCGGCGGCTGTAGCCTTGCCCGCCGTGCCGACCCCCACCGTCTCCCGTGAACGCCGCCTCGGTGCCTGGTGGCTGCTGGTCGTCGGCGGACTGGCGCTCCTGGTGCTCGGGGGGACCGGCGTGCTGCCCGACGTCACGGAGGGCATCGGCGCCGTCGCGGTGACGAGCGCCTACACGTGGGCGCTCGCCGCCCGCACCGGCGGCCGCCCGATCGTCTTCGCCGCGCTGGCCGCGGTGGCGGGCGCGGCCGTGCTCCTCCTCGACACCCAGGAGCTGCGCACGGGGGCGGCGGTCATGACCTGCACCGTCGGGGCCGTGCTCGGCGTGATGGCCACGGTGCCCGCCCGCCAGTTCCTCATCGCGGTGCGCGAGGTCGTCATCGCGGTGGTGCTGTCGGGTGGTGCTGCGGTCGCGGCCGTCGGCTACGCCCCGACGATCTCGCTGGCGCGGTTCGAGTACACCGTGCTCGCGCTGTCGTTCCTCGTCGTCCTCGGCCTCGTCTACCGCCTCGGCGCCGGCCTCCACGGCCTCGGTCGCCGCGGGGTGATCGCCGTCGTCGTGGGCTCGCTCGTGCTGGCGGTGATCCTGGCGTACGCCGAGGCCCTCCGCCGCTACGGCGCCACGTCCGTCGTCGGGTCGGTGCTCGACTCCGCCAGCTGGATGCTCGAGACCGTCGGGGGCGTGCCGCGTCCGATCCAGGCGGCCCTGGGCGTGCCCGCCCTGGCCTGGGGCACCTACATGCGGGCCCGCCGCCGCCAGGGCTGGTGGCTCTGCATCTTCGGCGTGGCCGCGACGGCGCCCGTCGCCAACGGGGTCATGAACCCCTCGGCGACGCTGCTGCAGGCACTCCTCGGGGTCGTCTACTCCCTGGTGATCGGCTTCGTGATCGCCTACGTCGTGATCCGCGCCGACCTCGCCCTCACCGGCTCCCGCGGCTCGCGGGCCCGGCGCAACGAGGAGCGCAGCGCCGTGCGTCCCGAGCCGTCCCGGACGCGTCCGCTGCTCTGAGGCTGCTCCGAGGCCGTCCTACCCCACGGTAACGGCTAGCGTCGTGCCCATGGCTCGCAAGCAGGTCGTGGAGGTCGTCGCCGAGATGGTGGCGTCGGTGGTCGAGGTCGGCTGCGCGGTCGGTGACGACGTCACCCCGCTGAGCACCGTGCTGCTGCTGGAGTCCATGAAGATGGAGATCCCCGTGCACCCCGAGCAGGCCGGTCGGGTGCGCGAGATCAAGGTGGCGCCGGGCGACGTCATCCAGGAGGGCGACGTGCTCGTGGTGCTCGACCCCGCCTGACCCGGCTGAGCAGAGGGGGCGGGATTCGAACCCGCGGTGGGTCTCCCCACGACCGCTTTCAAGGCGGTTCCGATCGGCCACTCCGGCACCCCTCCCGAGCGCGGCCGCAGCCACGCGTCGGGACCTGAGTGTAGGGGTGCTCGGGACCCCTCAGGCCGGGGGTGACGCGGCGAGGGCGTCCCGCACGCGGGCCGTGTGGTTGTCGACGTCGATGAGCAGCCGCATGAGGTCGCGCCGCACCACGTCGGGCTCGGGGGTCTGGAGCATGAGGGTGTCGTAGACCCGCACCCGCTCGAGGAGCGTGTTGCGCGCGTCGAGCAGGCCGGAGCCCTCCGGTGCGCGCCACGCCGGTCCGTAGGTGTCGGTCTCGTTGAGCAGCAGGCTGCGCACGCCGGCGAGCCGCTGGCGCACGGTCCAGCGCCAGTTGCCGAGCGCCGGTCCCTGGCGGCTGTGCGGGGGCGGCAGCGCGTCGAGGGCGACGTGCAGCGCGTGGAGGGCGGGGTGGGGGGTGCGCACGTTCATCTCCTCGGGCGACGGTCGGGGACGGTCGGGACGGGTCCCGCCACGAGTGTGACACGTGTCACCACATGCCGTGGGGGACAATGGTCCGGTGCAGCAGGACATCCGCCTCGCCCCCGCCGTCGCCGCCCGGCTCCTCGGCACCGCCGTCGTCGTCCTCGGCGTGGTCGCCGTCGTGCTCTTCGCGGGCGCCTGGCTCCTCGACGTCTCCCCGGCCGTGCCCGTGCTCGTCGTCGCGGTGCTGCTGTTCCTGCTCGGGGCCGCGGGGTTGCACCTGCTGACCCGCGCCTACGTCGTGCGCCTGACCGAGGACGGCTACCTGGTGCGCCTCGTGCGCGGCGCGGGCGTGACCCGCGCGCGGTGGGTGGACGTCGAGGACGCCGTGACGACGTACGTCGCGGACGAGCCCTGCGTGGTGCTGCGGCTCAAGGACGGGGGGTCCACGACCATCCCCGTCACGTTCCTCGCGGGCGACCGGGAGCAGTTCGTCGAGCTGGTCCACGAGCGGCTGATGCGGGGCCGGGGCCTGCGCCGGCTCTGAGCGCCACCTGATTGGGCGCGGCCCGGCTGCTCTGTGTAGCCTGTGACGGCTGTCGAGGAGGCGTCGCCTAGTCCGGTCTATGGCGCCCGCCTGCTAAGCGGGTTTGGGGCTACAACCCCATCGAGGGTTCAAATCCCTCCGCCTCCGCAGTGCCTGAGCCCCACGGGTCCGCCCGTGGGGCTCAGTCGTTCTCCCGGACTGCACATTCCTGCAGGAAATCGCATTGCACAGACATGACCCGGCCTTTCCCTGACGGGAACCCTTCTCATGCAGCAGTATGGGACGAGCGGGCCAGAGGGACCCGTCACTGTCAGCGCAACGAGGGAGCCACCATGAAGTTCGTCCGCCGCGCCGGACTCGCGGTCGCTGCTGCCGCCGTCAGCATCGGCCTGATCGGCGCCGCCGCCGGCTCCGCCCACGCCGACACCAGCTGGGGCCAGAAGAAGCGCATCGCCGTCGTCCAGACCGCCCCCGTCCAGGACGAGCCGAGCGACACCAGCTGGGGCCAGGGCTGATCCTGACCCCCACCAGCTCCTGAGGCGAGGACCAACCCAACCCCCACAGTGCGGTCCCTGCCCCCCGGCTCGCCTCAGGTGTGAGGGCGGTGGCGCCATGCGCCACCGCCCTTGTTCTCTTCCCGGGCCCCGGTGCCTCAGGACGACTCGGGACGCTCGTGCCCGGACACGCCGCGCTGCCCCATCGTGTAGCCGAGCTGGAAGCGCGTCTGCGCCTCGAACTCGTCCTTCAGGTCCGCGACGTAGCCCGCGTAGGTGCGGGGGCTGACGCCGAGCCGCTTCGCGCTCACCGGGTCCGCGTGGCCCTCGATGAGCATCCGGATGGTCATGGCCCGCTGCTCCGCCGCGATGTCCCGCAGCATGGAGCTCTCGTTGTTGGAGAACGCCCGACCGCGCTCCCAGTGCCGCTCGAAGACGTCGACGAGGTAGGCCACGAGCGAGGGCTCGCGGATGGCGATGGCCACCGAGTGGCCCTCCCGGCCCGGGATGATGGCGACCATCCGGTCGACCACGATCATGCGGTTGAAGAACTCGTCGAGCGTGCGCACCTCGGCGCCGCGCTCGGTGACGGTCGCGACGTACTTGTGCGTGATCGAGCTGCGGCGCGCCGCGTGCTGGTAGAGCGTGCGCATCCGCACGCCGCGCTCCAGCGCCCGCACGTCGCGCTCGGCGGCCTTCGCCAGCGAGCCGGAGTTGCGGCCGACCTGCGGCTGCGCGGTGAGCAGCTCGGACTCGGCGTCGGCCACCACGGCGGCGATGTAGGGGTCGATGGCGTCGCCACGGATCTCGGTGATCGGCCCGGCGGCTGGCTGCGGCGCGCGGCGCCACGCCTGCGAGAGCGCGCCGAACGTGCGGGCCCACGCCGACGACTCGGCCAGCAGCTCCGCGCCGCGCTGCCCGAGCGGGGTGACGACCTGGGAGGTCGCCGCGGTGGGGTCGACCGCCACCCACCGCTTGGTGCGCGGGTCGAGCCCGAGCAGGCCGAGCTCCACCAGGAGCGCGTACGGCGCGTGCAACGCCCCGCCGCGGGCGATGCGCGGGTCGTCGTCGGCCAGGCCGCCCCCGGCCAGCACCTCCTCGTAGAGCGGGATCCCCGACTCCTCGAAGAGCGCGCGCTGCTCCGGACCCACCTCGACCATCCACGACCTCCGACCCGCGTCCGGCTGCTCCCGACCCCCGGCCCCGATGATCCCATGGAACGCACGACGCCCCCGGCCGTCGGCCGGGGGCGTCGCGGGGGGAGCGGCGGTCAGAGACCGAGGCGCGCCTTGAGGCCGTCGAGCTCGGTCCAGAGCACGGACGGCAGGTCGTCGCCGAACTTCTCGAACCACTCGGTGATCTGCGGGATCTCGGCCTTCCACTCGTCGACGTCGACCGCGAGCGCGGCGGCGAGCGCCTCGGGCGTCAGGTCGAGACCGTCGATGTCGAACGAGCCCTCGGCCGGCACGTGACCGATCGGGGTCTCGACGGCGGCGGCCTGGCCGTCGATGCGCTCGACGATCCACTTCAGCACCCGGCTGTTCTCGCCGAACCCGGGCCACAGGAAGCCGCCCTCGTCGTCGCGGCGGAACCAGTTGACGTAGAAGATCTTCGGCAGCTTGGCGGCGTCGTTGTCCTTGCCGATGTTGATCCAGTGGCCGAAGTAGTCGCCCGCGTTGTAGCCGATGAACGGCAGCATCGCCATCGGGTCGCGACGCACGACGCCGACCGCGCCGATCGCGGCGGCCGTGGTCTCGCTCGACAGGGTCGCGCCGAGGAACGTGCCGTGGGTCCAGTCACGGGCCTCGAACACGAGCGGGATGGTCGTCTTGCGGCGACCGCCGAAGAGGATCGCGTCGATCGGCACGCCACGCGGGTCGTCGTACTCGGCCGCGAGGATGTCGCACTGCTTGATCGGGGTGCAGTAGCGCGAGTTGGGGTGGCTGGAGAGCTCGTCGCTCTCGGGCGTCCAGGGGTTGCCCTTCCAGTCGGTCGCCCGCGCCGGCGGGTTCTCGAGGCCCTCCCACCAGACGTCGCCGTCCTCGGTGAGCGCGACGTTCGTGAAGAGCGAGTTGCCCTTGTTGATGGTGGCCATCGCGTGCGGGTTGGTGTGCTCGTTGGTGCCGGGGGCGACGCCGAAGAAGCCGTACTCCGGGTTCACGGCCCACAGGCGCCCGTCGGGGCCGATGCGCATCCAGGCGATGTCGTCGCCGAGCGTCTCGACCTTCCAGCCCGGGATGGTGGGCTTGAGCATGGCGAGGTTGGTCTTGCCACAGGCGCTGGGGAATGCGGCCGCGACGTACTTCACGACGCCCTGCGGGCTCGTGAGCTTGAGGATGAGCATGTGCTCGGCGAGCCAGCCCTCGTCGCGGGCGATGACGCTCGCGATGCGCAGGGCGTAGCACTTCTTGCCGAGCAGGGCGTTGCCGCCGTAGCCCGAGCCGAAGGACCAGATCGCGCGCTCCTCGGGGAACTGCACGATGTACTTGGTCTCGTTGCACGGCCAGGCGACGTCCGCCTCGCCCTCGGCGAGCGGGTGGCCGACGGAGTGCAGCGCGGGCACCCACTTGACCTCCGCGCCGGACGCGTCGAGCTCCTCGATGCGGCGGAGCACGTTGGTGCCGAGGCGGGCCATGACGCGCATGGAGACCGTGACGTAGGCGGAGTCGGTGATCTCGACGCCGAACATCGGCTGCTCGGCCTCGAGGTGTCCCATGACGAAGGGGATGACGTACATCGTGCGCCCGCGCATGCAGCCCGCGTAGAGCCCACGCATGAGCTCCTTCATCTCCTCCGGCGCCATCCAGTTGTTGGTGGGGCCGGCGTCGCGCTCGTCGACGGAGCAGATGTAGGTGCGGTCCTCGACCCGCGCCACGTCGATCGGGTCGGAGGCGCCGTAGAAGGAGTTCGGCTTGAGCTCGGGGTTGAGGCGGGTGAAGGTGCCCGTCCCGACGAGCGCGTCGGTCAGCTCCGTCCACTCCTCGTCGGAGCCGGTCACCCAGTGGATGCGCGCGGGCTGCGTGAGCTCGGCGACCTCCTCGACCCAGGCGAGGATCCCGGCGTGCGTGGTGGGCGGCGTGGAGTCCGTGGACTCGGGGGCGGTGGCGGTGGCGGTCATGGTTACCTCTCGCGCTTCCGACGTGACCCGCCTCGGCAGGGCCCCGCCGGCCGTCGAGCGTGTCGACGGTGTGGTCGGAGTGCTTGATCGCGCGGCGTCGTCGACGGCGATGCCGGGCTCGTGGCGAGCCCGGGTTGAGGTGAGGCTAGACGGGCCCTGACGGGTTCACCATTGGATCGGTCTAAGCGTGGGTCGAACCCACGACACGGCGTCGTAGACGTGACCTGCACCACTTCTGACCTGGCACTTCACCCGATCGGGCCAGCGCGAGCGCTCGATCGGCGCGGCGCTCAGAAGCCCCCGTCCGAACCCTCCACCGTCGAACCCGCCGCCGTCGAAGCCGCTCCCGTCGTAGCCTCCGCCCTCGAGGTCGTGGCCCGCCGTCCCGAGCGCGGGACCGGCCAGGACCGCCCCGAGGAACACGGCGGGGAAGAGGCCCTGCGCGGCGGCGTTGCCGTAGTAGCCGCTCACGTAGGGCCGGTAGGCCGCCCCGCCGTCGTACCAGGGCACCATCGCGCCGTCGCGGCGCACCATGCGCGTGTCGGGGTCGGCGCCCGCGGCGAGCCGCTCGGCGTCGGCGCGGCAGACGGGCACGTCGCGCTCGATCCCGCCGGGCGGTGCCCAGGCCACCTCCGTGGTCGAGGGTCCGTGGGCGGGGTTGAAGAAGCAGGGCGACAGGCGCTGCGGCAGCGGCTCGTCCGCCTGGCGGGCCAGCACGCACGCCATGGCGTGCCGCCCGTCCTCCAGGGACCGGGTGACGCCCTTGACGTCGGCGGGCTGCTGCACGTCGCGGAGCAGGTCCTTCGCCGCCTCGTAGGCGTCGAGCGCCCGCTGGTAGTCCTGGCGCATCGGTGCGTCGAGGTCCGTCACCAGGGTCTCGACGTGCAGCTCCTGCAGCTCCTCGCCGAAGCGCGTGACGTCCTCCTCGGCGACCGCCGTCACGCGGCGCAGGGCGTCGGCGGCGGCGAGGCGCTCGGCCCGTCGGCGCCGCACGACGACCACCCCCGCCGCAGCGGCGAGAGCGACCAGGACCAGCAGCACGACCCACCCCGTCATGGGTCGAGCCTAGGTCAGGCCGCCCGAGCGGCCCGGCGGGCGAGCGCGAGACCCACCTGGGCGCGGTGGGCGACGAGCTCGACGACGCAGGGGTGCGCACCGAGCACGTCGGCGACGACGGTGGCGCCCGCGGCGCGGGCCTCCTCCGTGCAGCGCCGGGCGAAGAAGCCGGGGGCGAGGAGGTACGGCGCCACGGCGTCGCCCGGGCGCACCACGTCCGCGGGGCGGTCGCCGAGCCCCGAGAGGGTGGCGACCCGCACGGGGGCGCCCCACAGGAGGCCGAGCATGCGCGCGGTGGTGGCGAGGTCGTCGAGGGAACCGGGACGGCGTGACCCCGCGGCGACCATCGTCACCGGCTGGCCCGGCCGCGCGCCGGCGTCCCGCAAGCGGGCGCACATCGCGTCGGCCAGCAGCGGCGAGGGCCCCAGCGCGGCCGTCAGGGCCGCCGGCACCGGGGCCGCGGCGACCGCCTCGGGCACGTCGGAGTCCACGTGGAGGCCGGCGGACAGGAGCAGCGGCACGACCACGACCGGACGGTCGGCCGCGGCCAGCACCTCGGTCAGGAGCGGGTCGGCGAGCTCGACGTACGACGCCGTCGCCGGCACACCGACCAGCTCGCCCGCCGCCCGGGTCAGCTCGCGGGCGACGGGGCTGCCCGAGCCGTCACGGGTGCCGTGGGCGACGGTGACCAGCCGGGGCAGGAGGTGGGGCAGGAGGTGGGGCAGCACGGGCATCTCCTCAGGACTCCACCGCGAGGCGGTAGCCCCGCTTGACGACGGTCTGCACGACCTTGGTGCCGACGGCGGCCCGGAGCCGGGCCACCGCCATGTCGACGGCGTGGTCGGAGCCGTCGGCGCCGCGGGGCAGCGCGGCGAGCAGCGTACGGCGCGGGACGACCGCCCCCGGGTTCTCGGCCAACGCGTGGAGCACGGCCAGCGGCGCGGGCGTGAGCGGCGCCTCGACCCCGTCGACGAGCACCGTGTCGCCCACGAGGCGCAGCAGGTGGCCGCCCGCCTCGAGCGCGAGGCCCTCCGAGCGCAGCGGCAGCTCGGTCTCGAGCATCTTGACCATCGCCGCGAGGCGCGCGCGGTCGGGCTCGACCGTCGGCACGCCCCACAGCTCGAAGGCGGCGGTGGTGACCGGCCCGACGCTGGCGGCGAGCACGTCGGCCTGGAACGCGGCGACGACCTCGTCGCGGCGCCCGACGGAGGCGGCGGCCTCCATGAGGGCGGCGACGGCCGGCGCGGAGGTGAAGGTGACGGCGTCGACGCTGCGGTCGGCGATGTGGTCGATGAGGCCGAACATCGGGGTCGGGTCCTCGGCGGCCTCGACGCGGTAGACCGCCACCGACGTGACGACGGCACCGAGCCGCCGCAGGGCGTGGGCGACCATCGACAGCGACTGGCCGTGCTCCTGCACGACGATGTGGGCGTCGGTCAGGTCCCGCCCGCGGAGGTGGGCCAGCACGTCGTCGAACCGCTCCGACTCGGGCGACCACAGCTCGCGGAGACCGCGCCGGCGCAGCGCCCCGACCGACTTCGGTCCGCGGGCGAGGATCTCGGCGCGGCCGAGGTGGGCGACGAGGTCGTCGAGCAGGCCCCACGACTCGGCGGCGTCGAACCAGGCCTTCATCCCGATGCCCGTCGTCGCGAGGAACAGGTCGACCGGCCGCGCCAGCACCTCCTCGGTGACGGCCCGCAGGGTCGCGTCGTCCACCCGGCGGGGGTCGAGCGCCAGCGCGGGCGCCCACACGGTCGCGGCACCCCGGCGCTCCAGCAGCGCGACCTGCTCCTCGACCTTGCGGGCCGCGGTCACGCCGATGGTGAAGCCCGACAGGGGGCCGTGCGTCATGGGACCTCCTGGTTCGCGGGACCGACGTGCACGACGCCGTCGGTCACGCGCACGGCGTACGTCGTGACCCGCACGGTCGGGTCGTCGAGGCACACGCCGTCCCGCAGGCCGAACGGCTGCTTGAGCATGGGCGAGGCGACGAAGGGTACGTCGCCGCGCGTGCCCACGATGCCACGGGCCAGCACCGAGGCGTTGGCGAACGGGCACCGGTTGTCGAGGGCGAACCACGCGTCGTCGTACGTGCGGAACAGGGCGACCGCGCGGCCGTCGACCAGCGCGGCGACCCCGCGCTCGCGGGGGAGCTGGTCGACGGTGCAGACGGGGGTCCACCCGGTCGTGGTGGTGGGGGTCATCGGGGGGCTCCTACCGGGATGGTCGTGCCGAGCTCGACGGGGGCGGCGGGGGCGTCCGGGTCCGCCGGACGCACCTGGCCGCGCTCGGTGGTGAAGCTGATCGCGGGGTCCGGCACGTCGGGGGCGTTGACGAAGGACACGAACCGGGAGAGCTTCGCCGGGTCGTCCAGCGTCGCCTTCCACTCGTCGAAGTAGGAGTCCACGTGGCGGGCCATCGCGGCCTCGAGCTCGCTGCCGAGGCCGAGGGCGTCGTCCACGACGACCTCCCGCACGCGCTCCAGGCCGCCGTCGAGCGACTCCACCCACGGCGCCGTGCGCTGGAGGCGGTCGGCGGTGCGGATGTAGTACATGAGGAACCGGTCGAGGTAGCGCACGAGCGTCGCGGTGTCGACGTCGCCCACGAGCAGCTCGGCGTGGCGCGGTGTGGCGCCGCCGTTGCCCGCGACGTACAGGTTCCAGCCCTTCTCGGTGGCGATCACGCCGAAGTCCTTGCTGCGGGCCTCCGCGCACTCGCGGGCACAGCCGGAGACGCCGCCCTTCAGCTTGTGGGGACTGCGGAGGCCGCGGTAGCGGAGCTCCAGGTCGATGGCGAGCTGCACCGAGTCCTGCACGCCGTAGCGGCACCACGTCGACCCGACGCACGACTTCACGGTGCGCAGCGACTTGCCGTAGGCGTGCCCCGACTCGAAGCCGGCGTCCACGAGGCGCGTCCAGATGGCCGGCAGCTGCTCCATCCGGGCCCCGAAGAGGTCGATCCGCTGGCCGCCGGTGATCTTCGTGTAGAGCCCGAAGTCGCGCGCCACCTCGCCGATGACGATGAGCTTGTCGGGCGTGATCTCGCCGCCGGGGATGCGCGGGACGACCGAGTAGGTGCCGTTCTTCTGGATGTTGGCGAGGTAGGCGTCGTTGGTGTCCTGGAGCGCGCCGGTCTCGCCCTCGAGCACGTGCCCGTTGAGCTGGCTGGCGAGGATCGAGGCGATGGTCGGGCGGCAGATGTCGCAGCCGCGGCCGGTGCCGTGGCCCTCGACGACCTCGGTGAAGGAGCGGTAGCCGTGCACGGCCACGATGTCGAAGAGCTCCTGGCGGGTGAGGGCGAAGTGCTCGCAGAGGCTCCGGTCGACGGTCTTGCCGACGGCCGTGAAGTAGTCCTCGATGATGCCCTTCACCGTCGGCACGCACGAGCCGCAGGTGGTGCCCGCGCCGGTGCACGCCTTGGTCGACCCGAGGTCCTCGCACCGGTGCTCGCCCTCGACGTCGACCGCGTCGAGCAGGTCGCGCTTCGTGACGTTGTTGCAGGAGCACACGACGGCCTCGTCGGGCAGGCCCAGCTGCAGCGCACCGCGCGACTCGGGGAGGATGAGCTCCTCGGGGTTCTCGGGCAGGAGCATCCCGCTGGCCACCATGGGGCGCAGGAGCCCGTACGCCGAGGCGTCGCCCACGAGGATCCCGCCGAGCAGCACCCAGGAGTCGGGGGCGTCCGGAGCTGGACCGACGACGAGCTTCTTGTAGAGCCCCGCGACCGCGTCGGAGAAGACCAGCTCGAGGGCGTCGGGCGTGGTGGCGAACGCGTCGCCGAAGGACGCGACGTCGACGCCGAGCAGCTTGAGCTTGGTGGACATGTCGGCGCCGGTGAAGGCGCCCGCGGTGCCGCCGAGCAGGGCGTCGACGACGATCTCGGCCATGGCGTAGCCGGGGGCGACGAGGCCGTACATGACACCCGCCGGGGCGGCGCACTCGCCGATCGCCCACACGTGCGGGTCGGTCACGGAGCGCAGCCGCTCGTCGACGAGCACGCCCCCGCGCGGGGCGACCTCGAGGGCGGCGTCGCGGGCGAGCGCGTCGCGGGGCCGGATGCCCGCGGAGAACACGACGATGTCCGCGGCGATCGGCTCGGCGTCGCGCAGGCCGAGGCCCGCGACCCGGCCGGTGCCGTCGTCGAGCACCTCGGTGGAGGCGACGCCGCAGTGCACGGTGAGGCCCAGCTTCTCGATGTGGCGCACGAGGGTGGCGCCGCCGGTCTCGTCGAGCTGCACGGGCATGAGCCGCGGGGCCATCTCGACGACGTGTGCCTCGACGCCCAGCTGGTGGAGCGCGTTGGCCGCCTCGAGGCCGAGCAGGCCGCCGCCGATGACGACGCCGCGCCGGGGCGTGCCGTCGGGGCCGGGCGCGGCGGCCTCGCGGATCGCCTCGAGGTCCTCGATGGTGCGGTAGACGAAGCAGCCGTCGAGGTCCTTGCCCGGGATCGGGGGCACGAACGGGGCGGCACCCGTGGCGAGCACCAGCTCGTCGTAGGCGATCGTCTCGCCCTCCGCCGTCGTCACCGTGCGGGCGTCGCGGTCGACGCCGACCACCGCGGTGGTGAGGCGGAGCGAGACGCGGGGGTCGTCGTACGCGCCGCCGGGCAGCAGGGAGAGCGCCTCGGCGCCGACCTCGAAGAACGAGGTGAGGGCCACGCGGTCGTAGGCCGCCCGCGGCTCCTCGCCGATCACCACGACGTCGTGGGTCGCGGTGAGGCCGCGCTCCACGGCGGCGGCGACGAACCGGTGGCCGACCATGCCGTGGCCGACCACGACGATGCGGGGACGGCGGCCGTCGGTGGTGGGGCTCATGGGGTTCCTCCGGTGAGTGCGGGCGTGCGGGTGGCGAGCAGGGCGCGGACGGCGTCGGAGCAGCCGCCGCAGCCGGTGGTGGCGCGGGTGGTCTCCCGTGCCTCGTCGAGGGAGCGGCAGGCGCGCAGTGCGCCCGCGCTGACACCGGCGCAGGCGCAGACCTCGGCGGTGTCGGGCAGGTCGGCGGGGCCGGAGGCGCTGGTGCGCCGCTCCGGCAGGAGGAGGTCGCCGGGCTCGTGGGGGCCGAGCACGGTGCCGCGCTCGACGTACTGCGTCAGCAGCCCCACCCGCGCCAGGTCGCCCACGAGGGCGGCGGCGACGATGCGGCCGTCGCGCACGACGAGCTTGCGGTGGGAGCGGGTGACGGGGTTGGTGACGGCGACGACCTCGCCGCCGGCCGCGGCCGCCGCCTCCGGGTCGCCGAGCACGGCCACGTCGAGACCCGTGGCGCGGAGGCGGGCGACCTCGCGGATGCCGGGGTACGGCGCGGCGCCCGTCCCGGCGCCCGTCTCGTCGAGGAGGTGCCCGGCCAGGCAGACCGCCTGGTCCCAGGCGGGGCCGACGAAGCCGGAGACCCGGCCCGCGTGCTGGGCGCAGTCGCCGATGGCGTGGACGGACGGGTCGGTGGTCGTGAGGTGATCGTCGACGACGATGCCGCGGCGCACCTCGAGGCCGGCCCCGCGGGCGAGCGCGGTGGCGGGCCGGCCGCCGGCGGTCAGCACCACGAGGTCGGTGGCGAGCACGTGGCCGTTGTCGAGGCGGACGCCCACGGCGTGCTCGGGCATCGGGCTCGGGACGAGCCGCGTGGCGCGGGCGCCGGTGTAGACGGTCGTGCCGAGGCGGGCGAGGTCGCGGGCCAGGATGCTCGCCCCGGCCCGGTCGAGCTGGCGCGACAGCACGTGGTCGGCGCCCTCGACGACCTCGGTGACGACGGCGCGGCGCCCGGCGCGGGCGCCGAGCGCGCGGGCGACCTGGAGCCCGAGGAGGCCGCCGCCGACGACGACCGCGCGGCGCACCGGCCGCGACGGGTCGTCGAGCGCGGCGAGCAGACCGCGGAGGTCGCCCGCCGAGCGGAAGGCGTGCACCGTCGGGTGCAGCGAGCCGTCGGGGCGCACCAGCCCGCGCACCGGGGGCAGCGTCGGGATGCTGCCGGTGGCGAGCACGAGCCGGTCGTAGGCGACCCGGCTGCGGTCGACGAGCACGACCTCGCGGCCCTCGCGGTCGATCTCCGCGACGCGGGCGCCGGTGCGCAGGGTGACGCCGGCCGCGGCGTACCAGTCCTCGTCGCGGAGCGTGATCGCCCGCTCGTCGTGGACGCCCTCGAGCACGGCGGAGAGCAGGATGCGGTTGTAGGCCGGGCCGGTCTCGTCACCGAGCACGGTCAGCGTGTTCCCGCGCTCGACCCAGCCGCCGGCGACGAGCGTCTCGACGAGGCGCACGGCGGCCATGCCGTGGCCGACGACCACCACGTGCTGCTCGCTCATGCGGTCACCGCCGCCGCGCAGACCTTGAACTCCGGCATGCGGCTCGCCGGGTCGAGGGCGTCGTTGGTGAGCCGGTTGGCGCCGACCCAGTGGAAGGGCACGAAGACGGTGTCGGGTCGGATCGTCTCGACCACGCGCGCCGGGGCGCGCATGGCCCCGCGGCGGGTGCGCACGGTCAGCACCTCGCCGTCGGTCGTGCCGAGGCGGCGGGCCAGGAGGGGGTGGAGCTCGACGTACGGGCCCGTGTCGGGGAGGTCCTTGACGCGGCGCGTCTGGGCGCCGGACTGGTACTGCCCCAGCACCCGCCCCGTCGTCAGGTGCAGGGGGAAGTCGTCGCAGGGCTGCTCGGCGGCGCCGCGGAACGTCGTGACGAGGAACCGCGCGCGGCCGTCCGGGTGCCCGAAGCGGTCGGCGAAGAGCCGCGGGGTGCCGGGGTGGGGGGTGCCGTCGGCGTACGGCGCGGGGCAGGGCCAGAAGACGCCGTGCTCGGCGCGGATGCGGTCGTAGGTGATGCCCGCGTAGTCCGCCGGCCCGCCCGCGGAGGCCCGGCCGAGCTCGGCGAAGACCTCCTCGGGGTCGGCGGGGAAGGTGCTGGGCGCGTCGAGCCGCTCGGCCAGCGCGGCGATGACCTCGAGGTCGGTGCGCACGCCCGCGGGCGGCGTGATCGCCCGCTGCCGCAGCACGACGCGTCCCTCGAGGTTGGTCATCGTGCCCGTCTCCTCCGCCCACTGGGTCACGGGCAGCACGACGTCGGCGAGGGCCGCGGTCTCCGACAGCACGAGGTCGGCGACGACGAGGAGGTCGAGGCTGCGCAGCCGCTCGGTCACGTGGAGCGCGTTGGGGGCGGAGACGACGATGTTGGAGCCCAGGACGAGCATCGCGCGCGGACCGGCGGGCTGGTCGTCGGTGGCGGGCCGGCCGAGCGCATCCAGCAGCTCGTAGGCGGAGCGGCCCTTGCCCGGCAGGCTCGCGGGGTCGACGCCCCACACCGCCGCGACGTGCGCCCGCGCCGCGGGGTCCTCGATGGAGCGGTAGCCGGGCAGCTGGTCGGCCTTCTGGCCGTGCTCGCGGCCGCCCTGGCCGTTGCCCTGGCCGGTGAGGCAGCCGTAGCCGGCGCCTTCGCGTCCCGGCATGCCGAGCGCGAGCGCGACGTTGATCCAGGCCAGCACGGTGTCGGAGCCCTGGCTGTGCTGCTCGACGCCGCGGGCGGTCAGCACGAGGACGCGCCCGCCGGCCCGGGCGGTGCCGATGAGCAGGTCGGCGAGGGCCCGCACCTCGGCGGCGGCGATGCCGGTGACGCGCTCGACCTGCTCGGGCCACCAGGTCGCGACCGACCGACGGACCTCGTCGAAGCCGGTGGTGCGGGCCGCGACGTACGCCTCGTCCACCGCGCCGGCCGCCACCACGAGGTGGAGGACGCCGAGGGCGAGCGCGAGGTCGGTGCCCGGCACCGGGGCGAGGTGGAGGTCGGACCGCTCCGCGGTCGGCGTACGCCGCGGATCGACCACGACGACCTGCCCGCCCCGGGCGCGCAAACGGTCGAGGTGGCGGGCCGCCGGAGGAGCGGTCTCGGCCAGGTTGGAGCCGGCGAGCACGAGCACGTCGGCCTTCTCGACGTCGGCCAGGGGGAAGGGCAGGCCGCGGTCGAGCCCCAGCGCCCGGAGGCCCGCCGAGGCGGCGGAGCTCATGCACCAGCGGCCGTTGTAGTCGATCTGGCTCGTGCCCAGCGCGACGCGGGCGAACTTGCCCAGCGCGTAGGCCTTCTCGTTGGTGAGTCCCCCCGCACCGAACACGGCGACGCCGTCGGCGCCGTGCTCGGTGCGGACCCGGGAGAGCTCGGAGGCGACGAGGTCGAGGGCCTCGTCCCAGGTGGCGGCCCGCAGCTCGCCGCGCGAGCCGTCGGCCGCGCGGTCCCGCACGAGCGGCGTGGTCAGGCGCTCGCGGTGGCCGCGCAGGCCGGCGCTCGTCCACCCCTTCCGGCACAGGGCGCCCTCGTTGACCGGGAACTCCGCCCACGGCCCGACCGTGAGGGCGCGGCCCTCCCGGCGGAGCGTCATGCCGCACTGCAGGGAGCAGTAGGGGCAGTGGGTGGTGGTCAACGGGGACTCCGGTTCTGTCGGGGCGGGGTCGGGGACGGGGGTGGATCAGACGTGCGCGGCGGTGCGGCCACGGCGGAGGTAGACGCCGTAGGTCACGGCGGCGCAGAGCACGTAGTAGGCCGCGAAGACCATGAACGCGCCCTTGGTGGCGGACAGTGGGTCGGCGACCCACGGTGCGCTGAAGGCGAGCGGGATGAGGAAGCCGCCGATCGCGCCGACGGCGCCGATGACGCCGAGCGCGGCGGAGGCCTGCTTGCCGGCGGCGGCCAGGGCACCGGTGCGCTCGGGGGTGCCGGCGGGCGTGGAGGCCTCGGCCCGGCGGCGCCAGATCGCCGGGATCATCTTGTAGGTCGAGCCGTTGCCGATGCCGGTGCAGGCGAAGACGAGCAGGAAGAAGCCGAGGAACAGCGGGAAGAGGCTCTCGTTCTCCGTCGCGATCGCCGGGTCGGCGGTCGGGTTGGGCGTGAGCTGGAAGACGGTCCAGAGCACCGCCAGCGTGCTCGCGGCGAGCCCGGCGAAGGCGGCCAGCGTGACCTTCGCGCCGCCGTACCGGTCGGCGAGCCAGCCACCCACGGGCCGCGCGACGGAGCCGACGCCGGCGCCGAGGAAGGCGTAGTAGGCGAAGTAGATGCCGGTGCCGAGCGGCGCGGGCTCCGGGACCCAGAAGTTGAGCTTGATGAGCAGCGGCATCGCGGCCGAGTAGCCGATGAACGAGCCGAACGTGCCGATGTAGAGCACCGACATGATCCAGGTGTGCGGCTCCTTGACGACCCGCAGCTGCTCGCGGGGCTTGGCGACCGCCGTGCCCAGGTTGTCCATCCACAGCCAGGCGGCGACGGTGGCCGCGACGGCGAGGCCCGCGTAGAGGAGCGCGGCACGCTCCAGGTGGATGCCGCCCTCGGACGCCGTCACCAGGCCGAAGATGCCGGCACCGCCGACGACGACGGGCAGCAGCAGCTGGATGAGCGCGACGCCGAGGTTGCCGCCCGCGGCGTTGAGGCCGAGCGCGGCGCCCTTCTTCGCGGTCGGGTAGAAGTAGTTGATGTTGGCCATCGAGCTGGCGAAGTTGCCGCCGCCGAAGCCGGCGGTGGCGGCGATGACGCAGAAGACCCAGTACGGCGTGCCCTCGTTCGTGACCGCCGCGGCGAAGCCGAGCGTCGGGACGAGCAGGAGCGCCGCCGAGACGATCGTCCAGTTGCGGCCGCCGAACAGCCCGACCGCGAAGGTGTAGGGGATGCGCAGCAGCGAGCCCACCAGGTTGGGGATCGCGACCAGCAGGAACAGCTGCTGCGGGGAGAACGCGAAGCCCATCGCCACCAGGTAGGCCGAGCTCACGCTCCAGATCAGCCACACCGAGAAGCCCAGGTGCTCCGCGAAGATGGACCAGAGGAGGTTGCGGCGGGCGACGGGCTGGCCCGTCGTGGCCCAGAACTGCTCGTCCTCGGGGCGCCAGTCGTCGATCCAACGTCGCGTGCGGCGCTTGGTGCTCGTGGGGGTGCCCGTCACGGGCGGGGGAGCGATGGTGGTCACGGGAAGGAGCCTGGGTCGCGCGTGTTACGCCGACCGGGGTGCGTGTTTCACGCTCGCGTCACTTTTCGCTCACGGCCTCACAAGGCCGGGGCGGTGCGCCGGTCCGGGGAAGCGGATTTCGTCTGGCGCGCGGCGTCGGCTATGGTTTCCGGGTTGCTCGTTCAGGCGAGCGACGGGCGCCCGTAGCTCAACGGATAGAGCATCTGACTACGGATCAGAAGGTTTGGGGTTCGAATCCCTACGGGCGCGCAGCACGACGAGGCCGGCTCCTTCGGAGCCGGCCTCGTTGCATTTCACGTCCGTTCCGACGGTGGGGACGTGCCGGGCAACGGGCGCAACGGCGGGATGGACGGCCCGGTCGGTGCGCCCAATGCTCGACCCGGCCGACTTTCCTTGACCGGCGGTCTCCGGTGCCGATCCTTCGAGCGGACCGGGGGACCATGGTCGCTGGGCTGTTCGCACGTGCTGGCAGCTTGCGGAGTCCCGGGCCTTCCGACGAACGAAGGACTGCATCATGACTGGCATCGACGTACCGAGTGGGCCGCCGCCGTACGTGCCCCCAGCGCTTCCACCCGCATCCTTCAAGGCGTCGAACCGTCGACGTTCGGGCGGGATCCTCAGCGCGATCTCACTCGCTCTCGCCGCAGTTCTGCTGGTGGGTTCGTTGCTGGCCGCCAAGTGGGTCGTCGAGGAGGCGCCCGGGGGCCGGGCGTCGGGCTACCAGGACGTCGCCAGTACGTCGTCGTACGAGTTCTACGGCGGCGACGCCTACACGGGGATCCAGAACACCGCCGCGGACACGGAGCACACCGTCGCGAATGCGACCAACGCGTTGGGCGAGGTCGCTCGGGCTCAGGCCTCCGCCGCCAACGACAGATGGGAGCACCTGTGGGCCGCGCTCGCAATCCTGCTCGTGGTGATCGGCGCGGCGAATTTCGTGCTCTCCCTCCAGCGGTTCGCGGCGCATAGGGCGTCAGCGGCCGTCTGACCAGGAGTGTGCATCACCGACTGCGGAGCCGCGCGACCAGCGCGTCGAGCCAGCCGCCGACGTTGCGGCGGGCCTCGTGGGTGTCGGGGTAGCGGCACCGCAGGTGGAGGCCGGAGTCGTCGAGGACGAACCAGAGCATGACGCCGTCGGTGCGGATCGCGGCGCCGACGTACTGCGCCTCCAGGCCCACGGAGTCCACCCGCACGGGGAGGCGGCGGAGGTCGAGCCAGGAGATGGCGAACATCCCGGGTGCGGCCGGCATGCCGCCCCAGGGGGCCAGCACGTCGGCGAGGGGCCACGACCCGAGCCGTACCGCCTCCTTGACGGCGGCCGCGCACGCCCGGGGATCCGGGTCGGGGGACTCGATCACCGCGTTGGTGATGAACCAGCCGACGGAGTCGTGCCAGGTCGCGCCGCTCTCCGGGGTGGGCGTGCGGCTGTGCACCGGGAAGACGGCCCGGAGGGGCTCGCCCGCGAGGTCGCGGGTCACCTCCGTCATGGCCGCCACCACGAGGGCCAGCGTGGACACGCCGAGCTCGCGGGCGCGCGCGCCGATCGCGGCCGTGTCGTCGACGTCGAGCACGTCGCGCACCTCGACCCGCTCCGGGTGCTCCGACGCGACGTCCCCGAGGGGGAGGGGGAAGCAGGGCATCACGTCGCCGCAGGCGGCGAGGATCTCGGCCCACCGGTCGCGTACGTCGTCGGGCGCGGCCGGCCGGTCCTCGAGGGCCCGCGTGTGCTCGGCGAAGGCGGGGACGGTGGGGCGCTCGGTGCCGCTGCCGATCTCACCTCTCGCCTCGCCCGGGTTCAGTGCCCCGAGCAGGTCGCGGACGATGACCAGCATCGACCACATGTCCACGTGGGCGTGGTCGGCCCCGATGACCACGGTCGGACCGTCGGCGGTCTCGAGCACGCAGAGCCGGTGGGACGGCGCCCGGTAGGGCGAGCACGCTGCGTCGAGCACCTCGCGCAGCGCGTCGTTGACGGCCTGCCCGGGACCGATCTCGTGCTCGACCCAGGCGCCGGGGGCGAGGGCGACGTCGTGGAGCTCCGGTGCGTCACCCGGCCCGGGCCCGGGGGTGAAGGCCGAGCGGAGGGTGCCGTGGCGGGCGACCACCGTCATCCAGGCCGCGGCGAGCCGCTCGCGCTCCACGGGCCCCCGCAGGCGGAACGACAGCGCCATCCAGCTGCCCGCCCGGTCGCCGGCGCCGACGTGGCGCCCCTGGTCGAACGAGACGGGGAGTGCGGCGCCGCGCTCGCCGACGGTGACGTCGTACCCCCACAGGCGGCCGAACGGGAGTCGCAGGTGCGCCACGTTGGTCAGCCGCATGGCCGTACCCTAGGCGGACCCGCCCACCCCAGGAGCAGCCGTGCCGACGTTCGCCGTCCCCGGGGCCGAGCTCGACGTGGAGCTGAGCGACGAAGGGGGTCACCCCGTCGTGCAGCTCCACGGCCTCACCTCCAGCCGCCACCGTGACCGCCTGCTCGACCTCGACCTGGGGCGGGGGTTGAGCGGCACGCGGTTGCTCCGGTACGACGCCCGCGGCCACGGACGCTCCACCGGTCGCGCCGTGCCCGAGGACTACCGCTGGACGGTGCTCGCCGACGATCTCCTCCGGCTGCTCGACCACTGGTTCCCCGGCGAGCGCATCCACGGCGTCGGCCCGTCGATGGGGTGCGCGACCCTGCTGCACGCCGCCGTGCGCGAGCCCGACCGCTTCGACGGACTCACCCTGCTCGTGCCGCCCACCGCGTGGGAGTCGCGGGTGGCGAAGGCCGAGGACTACCGCCGCGCCGCCGTCGTCGTCGAGGAGCAGGGCATGGCGGCGTTCGTCGAGGCCGGGCGCGCGGCGCCGCGGCCACCCGCCACCGTCGAGGCTCCCGAGACCGTGCCCGACGTGCAGGAGGCGCTCCTGCCGGCGCTGTTCCGCGGCGCGGCGCTGTGCGACCTCCCCGACCGTACGGCGATCGCCCGCCTCCGACTGCCCACCACGGTGCTCGCCTGGACCGAGGACCCCGCCCACCCGCTGTCCACGGCCGAGACGCTGGCGTCGCTGGTCCCGGGCGCGGTCCTGGAGGTCGCCAGCACGCCGGCCGAGGTCGGCCGGTGGCCCGGGATCCTCCGCGACGACGTCGCGCGTCATCCGTCGTAGCGGCGCGCGAACGCCAGCATCAGCCGCGCCTCGTTCTCGGAGCAGGGGTGGGTGCCGGTCGGGTCGGTGGTGAAGCCGAGACCGTGGGGGGTGAGCCAGACGTAGTGGCCCGGCGCGCGTTGGCGGGCTTGGTAGCCGGCGTGGGTCTTCCAGCGGTGGTGGCGGCGTTGCAGGAGGCCGGAGTTGTGGGTGCCGGTCTGGGCTGGTTGTTGTGCTTCGGGGGATCTCTCGGGGTCGTGGTCGAACGGGGTGGGGTGGTCGTAGTCGGCGTTGCGGCTGGTGGAGGTGGCGTAGGGCCAGTAGTCGCCGCTGGTGGTGAGGTGGACGCGTTCTTTGATGGCTTCGGGGTGTTCGTAGGCGGTGGTGCGGACCGCGTCGGCGAGGTCGATGACCGGTTTCACCGTGACCTTCGTTGATGCGAGGAGCTGTTGGAGGGCGCCGAGGGTGCGGGGGCCCAGTTCTTCGACGCGGGCGACGCCCTTCATGCTGAGGAGGGTGGCTTCGTGGAGGTGGACGTAGAGGACCGCCTTGGGGCGCAGCTTGGTCAGGTCGGTGCGGTGGAGCTTGTCGAGCACGGCGGCGGGCAGTGCGGTCGCGCGTGACGGCTCGAGGGGTTCGTCGTCGGTGACCGGCGGAGGTTCCTTCGAAGCGGTCGACTCAGCCGCCTCGTGCTCGACGAGGAGGGCGAGGAGCTCGGCGGGTCGCGCGAGGTAGCCGAGTGCGATGGCGCGGACCTCGTCCGCGGTCGCGTCCGGGTGGCCGGGGGTGATGATCTCTGCGACGCGGGTGACGGTGGCCTGCACCCACGCCGCATCCCCAGCATCCAGGCGGGCGATCAACGTGCGGAGTCCGTACTCGTCGGTGCGGCCGAGGCCGACGTAGCGGCGGCGCTTCTCCTCCTCCACCCGCTCCTCGTGCAGGGCGGGGTCGGCCTCGATGACCTTGCCCTCGGCCACGGTCAGCACCCGCCCGGGTGCCTCGGTGGCGATCATCCGCGCCACCGCGGAGTCGACGACTCCGACCACCGCACGCGGCAGATGACGGGACATCCGGGCGACCTTCCGCGCGACGTACACCTCCGCGGTCCCCTGCCGCACCACCGCCCACGTCAACGGCAGACGGTGCTGCAGGTCCAGCACGTCCGCGAGGGCGTTGATCGTCGCCACCACACCCGAGCTACGGGCCAGGGCAATCTCACCGAGCGCGTGGTCCTGCACCCGCGGCGTACCCTCCCCACCCACGCTGATGAGCGGGTTCCTCCGCCGCACGGGACCGACCGGCTCACCCGAGTGCACCGCAGCCCACGCCGCGATCACCTCCAAGTCACGCACCTCCGCCAGGCGGCGGGCGCGCACCGCCTCAGCGGCTGCGTCCAGCAGCTCACGAGGCGGAAGGTGGTCGAACATGTGTGCGATTCTACGCCGCCCCGGCCCAGGTCGCCAGCGTGTTTCCCCAGGTTCGGCCACCGCGCCAGCGCCTGTTGCGCTACGGTCGAGACAGAGTTTTGAACGTGTTCAAAGGAGGCGGAATGCGCGAACCGATCCGCTGGCCCGTTGCTACGGCGACCATGGCCGCGACCCCGACCGCCGTCCTCGTTGCCTGGTGGGCCTTGTCGTTCGTCAGTGCCTACGGGGCCGCCCTCGTGCTCATCGGCGGGTCCTTGGCGCTCGGTCTGTCGCTGCTGTCGGCGCGGCGGGGCACCGTGCGGTCGGTCGGCGTCGGTCTGGCGACCGGTTGTGGCGCGGTCATCAGCGTGCCGTTCGTGATCGGACCTCTCTCTGCACTCGGGGTACTGCTCGGCGGTGGCCAGGCATGAGCTGGTTCGGCCCGTCCAGCCTCGCCGGTGTGCTGGTGGGCGCCTACGGGATGGTCGTCATGGTCGCCGCTCTCGGCCAGTCTGTGGCGGGTCCGGGTGCGGTCTTCGTCGGGTTCGCGATCGCGGCGGCGGCCGTGCTGGTCGTCGCCTGCGTCAGTCCGACCGGGTGGATCCGCCACGTCGCCACGGGAGCGGCATGCGGCATCGCGGGCGTCGCCCTGCTGAGCGCGTCCGTAGGAAGCTGGATCATCCTGTTCTGAACGTGGGCACCGGACGGGAGCCGCGTCGTACGGTTCCGGGGTGGAGGGGGAGCACCGCGGGCTGAGCCGGCGCGAGCGGCGGTACGTCGAGGAGATGTCGCGGCCCGCCGACGAGCGCTGGCTCGCCGCCGGCTGTGTCCTGGGCCCGGTCGTGGTGCTGGGGATGTTCGGCGGGGTCGCGGCAGCCGGGTGGGTCCCGCGGATCCTCGTCACGACGGCTTTCGTGCTGGTGTTCGTGATCGGGCTCGACGTCCTGCGCCGGTGGCGCGCCGGCCGCGGCCTAGGCTGACCGAATGCCTCTCTTCGAGCTCGACGGCGTCGCCCCGACCATCCACCCCGACGCGTGGGTCGCGGAGACCGCGACGATCGTCGGCGACGTACGCCTCGGTGCGGGGGCGAGCGTCTGGTACGGCGCGGTCGTCCGTGGCGACGTCGGCACCATCACCATCGGCGAGGGCTCGAACGTGCAGGACGGGTCGGTGCTGCACCTCGTCTCCGGGAGCCACCTCACGATCGGGTCCGGGAGCACCGTCGCGCACGGCTGCATCGTCCACTGCCTCGAGGTCGGCGACGGGACCCTCATCGGCAACGGCTCGACCGTGCTCGACGGCGCTGTCATCGGCTCCGGCGTGCTCGTCGCGGCCGGCTCGCTCGTGACGCCCGGTACCCAGGTGCCCGACGGCAGCCTCGTGAAGGGCGCCCCCGCGAAGGTCGTCGGTCCGATCGAGCCCGGCAGCACGGCGGCGGGGATCCTGGAGCGGAACGCGCGGTCCTACGTCGAGCTCGCCCGCCACCACCGCGCGACCGTGAAGCGCATCGACTAGGTTCGTGGCCCGCCGGCCGGGGTAGACGGTGGCGATGCACGAGGAACCCGCGTGACGCCCATCCTGCTGCAGGCCGTCGTCTGGATCGTCCTGCCGCTGAGCTCGGCCCGCCAGGACCGCCGCTACCAGGGCGAGGCCGGTCGCGAACGTCTCCTCGCCCTGGCGCCCGGTGACGCCTGGGCCGAGACGGTGGCCCACCGGCGGAGCTGGTACCTCGTCATGCTCCTCGTGATGGCGGTCTTCGCCACGCTCGGTGGCGTTGCCGCCGTCATCGCGGGAGAGCCCCTGGTCGCACCCGTCGCCCTCGCCGTCGCTCTCTCGTGTGCCTACGCCGCGCGCTCCAACCACCGCACCGCCACCCACGTCCTCGCCGTCCTGGCCGAGCGCGGCGCCGAGGTCCGCCCGACCCCCGAGGAGCGCAGTGCGCTCCGCCGGCGTCGTACGCGGCAGCTGCTGGTCGCCGCCGGCGTCCTGTACGCCGCGGCCACCGCCACGGTCGCGCTCGTCGGGGCGGGCTGGGCGCGTGCGTGGCGCTACGGGGACGAGCTGCCCGCGACCGACTGACGGTGCGGGGCCCAGCCGAGACGGACGGTCCGGCGGTCGTCCGGGGCAAGGAGTCGAGCACGGCGTCCCACTGTCGTCCCGAGGTCCCTCTCGAGAGCGTCCGTGTCGAGCTCGGCGAGGGCGTCCGGTGGCAGCACCACGACCAGCTCTTCTCCCTGTGGTGGGAAGAGGGCTCGCAGCTCCCCACGATATCCCGCGCGCCGGAGCGTCGTCGTCACCGATGCGCACGCCTCCTCGTCGAGGAGAGGAGGCACGGTGGTGGGACCGAGGGAGCGGAGGAGCTCGAGGAGCGCCCGGCCCACCTCCTCGCGGTCGGCGGGCGAGGCTCGCCACCGCCGGGCGAGGGTCGTGAGCTCGTCCTCGCGGGCGGCGACGCTCAGCACGCCCTGGATGGGCTCGTCAGCCAGGACCCGCAGCACCCCCACCGCCGCCATGTACGCCGACCCCGTCACCTCGACGCCCGACACGTGACGGCTCACCTCGTCCCACCGCCCACGCCAGGGGGTGGTCACGGCCCGGTCGGGTTGCGGGCCTCGGTGGTGTCCCTGCTCGGCCAGCAGGTCGTCGAGGTCACGGCCCAGGGTCCGGTGCTCGAAGGCCCGCCGACCGGCCTCGTCGAGGACGAGCCACTGGGCGCAGGCGGCACGCAGCACCGACCACGCAGCCTGCGTCGACACCTCCCCGTGCTCGTAGATGTCGATGAGGTCGTTCCAGACCTCGTAGGCGGGGTCGCCCGGCTCGCCCAGCCCGAGGAGGTCCTCGGCGGCATCTCGTGCGGTCCACGCGTCGGTGGCGGCGAGCACGCGGCGTACCCCTGTCGGCAGGTCGGCCGGCGTGTCCGTCACGACGGCAACGGTAAACCCGTCACGGCGGCCCGACCGCCCACCTGGCGAGACGCCCCACCGGCCGACCACCCCCGTGCTTCTCTATATCGAGTAACCCAGTCGTCTTTGACCACAAGGAGATCCCCCGTGAGCATTCGCCCCAAGGAGACCGTCGTCCCGTTCGTCGTGCGCGGCGAGGGCACCGGCGTCGCCCAGCAGCTGCACGTCCCCGGCTCGCAGCACCGTTTCGAGACCGACGCCTACCCGGCGTTCGGCGGGCAGGACGCGGCGCCCAGCCCGTTGTTCTACGCCCTCGGCGCGCTGACGTCCTGCAACCAGGTCACCGCCCAGCTGGTGGCGAAGGACCTCGGCATCACCCTGGGCCGCTTCGAGTTCGAGGTGCAGGGCGACCTCGACACCGCCGTGCTCGTGGGCGGCGCCGACGGCAACGCCAACTTCGACCGGGTCACCGTGACGGCCACCATCGAGTCCGACGCCAGCCCCGAGGAGTTCGCACGCCTGGAGTCGGAGACGGACCGCCGCTGCCCGGTGTCGCAGCTCTTCCGCCGCAGCGGTCTCGAGCTCGCGACCACCTGGAGCCAGGCCCCGCTCCACGCCACGGTCTGAGGCTCCGCGACCCCTCACGCCGCCCCCGCCGCGCGGCGTCCGGTACGGCGCCACGACCCGCGCGACGCAGGAGCTGGTGGTCATGACCTAGGTTCGACCGGTGCCTGCCGCGACGCCCGGCCGCGCCCGTCGGGGCGTCGCCCTCATGTTCTTCACCAACGGGGTGCTCTACAGCGCGCTGCTGCCGCGCTACCCCGAGATCAAGGCCGCGCTCGACCTGTCCAACACGGCGTTCGGCCTCGTCGTGGTCGCGTTCCCGGCGGGTGCGGTGGCCGCCGCCGCGATGGCGGCCCCCGTGGTCCGTCGCTTCGGGGCCCCGACGGTGACGGCCGTCGGGTCGGGCGTGCTCGCGGCGGCGATGGCGGTGGCGGGCTTCCACCCGAGCGTGCTCGTGCTCGTGGCGGCCCTGGCGCTCGGCGGCATCGTCGACGCCGTGGTCGACGCGGCGCAGAACGTGCAGGGCGTCGCCGTCGAGCGGTGGGCGGGCCGGTCGATCATCAACTCCCTCCACGCCATCTGGAGCCTCGGCGCGGCGACGGGCGGCGTGATCGGCGCGTTCGCCGCGGCCCAGGACGTCGCGATCGGCACCCAGATGATCGTCAACGGCATCGTCTGGACGCTCGTCGCGGTGCTCGGTTCCTGGCTCGCCGTCCTCCCGCCTGCCGCCGCTCCGATCGCCGACGCGCTCGCCGAGACCCCCGCGCCCGCGGCCGGCCGGTGGACGGCGCTGCGGCTCGTGCTGCCGCTCGTCGTCCTCGCGATCTGCGGCACGCTCGTCGAGGACGTCTCCAACAACTGGGCGGTGCTCTACCTCGGCACCGAGGCCGGCGCCCCCGTCGGCACCGCCGCCCTCGCGCTCACCGTGGTGCTCGTCAGCCAGTTCGTGGGCCGGCTCGTCGGCGACCCGATGACCGACCGGTGGGGCCGCGAGGCGGTCGCCCGCAGCGGGGGGCTGCTCATCGCGGCCGGGATGGCGCTGGCGATGCTGCCTGCGCCGTACCCGGTCGCCTTCCTCGGCTTCGCCCTCATGGGCTTCGGCAGCGCGACCCTCGTGCCGGCGGCCTTCGCCGCCGCCGACCGCGTGCCCGGCCTGCCCGCAGGCACCGGCATCGCGCTGCTCGGCTGGCTCATGCGGATCGGCTTCCTCGTCACGTCACCGGCCGTCGGGGCGCTGTCGGACGTCGCGAGCCTCCGCGTCGCCCTGCTCATCCCGCTCGCCGCGGGCCTCCTCGCCGCGGTGCTGTCGCACCGGGCGGCGCAGGGTCAGACTCCCGGGTAGGGCTGGGGTGCGAGCGACGAGTCGTAGGTGACGACGAGCGTCTCCAGGAGCGTCGTGCCGTCGAGGAGCTGCAGCGTGCACGAGCCGTCGGCGCTGTCGGCGAGACCGTCGGTGAACCAGAACGAGGTGCCGCTCACGATGAACATGGTCGGCTCGCTGAAGTAGTCACCGGAGACGTGCGTCAGGTTCGAGGACAACAGGCCGATGGTCTGGCTCGTCGGCGTGCGCGGCGTCCAGACGATCCGCGCGTCGGCGATCGGTGCTCCCGTGATGGTCACGTCCAGGCGGTACTCGGCCGGCACCGGTTCGCCGACGACGAGGTACCGCGTCTGCTGCACGACGAACCGGCTCGTCCCCCCCGACACGGCGAACGCAGGAGCGGCGGCGACGACGCTCACCGCGGGCACGGCCCACGCGGCGGTGCGCACGAGGGTACGGCGCGTGGCGCGCGCGGCGGGGACGTCGGAGGTGGTCATGGCGGGGAGCCTAGGGCGCGCCACGTTCGGGCGAGGCCGATATCGCGAAATCGCTGGTGCACGATGCTGGACCACGCCGCCCGATGGCCGAGGATGGCCCGCATGGACCAACTCGGCAGCGGCATCGACGGGGACGAGCTGGTCGCGGAGCTCGCCGGCCAGGCGCGGATGCACGGCCACGCGATCATCGCGGTCGCGGGCGGTGAGGACGGGCCGTCCTTTGCCTACACCGTCGGGCTCGCCGGCCTGGGACACCCGGGGCACCCAGGACACCCCGAGCTCCTCGTGGTCATGGAGAGCCAGGAGACCGCCTACGCCCTCCTCAACGACCTCGCCTTCCGCGTGCGCGACCAGCAGGTCCGCCTCGACACCCCGGTGGTCTTCGCGGCCGACGCGACGGGCCGGTACGACGCGGTGGCCGCCCCCGTGCCGCCGGTGGTGGCCGCGGAGCACGTGACGATGGCCGACACGGTGGCGCGCGCCCAGGGCTGGCCGGCGCCCGTCGCGGTCACGCAGGTGCACCTCATGGACGGCGACCGGCACTGGCCGTGGGAGACGTCGGAGCGCTACGGCCCGCCCGTGCCCGGCAGCGTGCTGAGCCCGGTGCCCGACGTGGCGAGCCTGCCGCGGGTCGAGCTCGCGCCGTACGAGCGGGAGGTGGCCCCCGGCCTGCCCCACGACACCGTGGCCCACGTCTGCCTGCACGTGCAGCGGGCCGAGCGGCCGGCGCGCTACGTGTTCCGCGAGGACGGCGGCTGGTCGTTCGTGTGCGGCGAGGGCGGTCACGACTGGGGCTCCGAGGTGCGCGCCGCCGTGCTGGGCCGGCTCGTCGAGCTGGACCCGACGCTCGCCCAGGTCCTCGACCTGCCCGACGAGCACGAGGCGACGCGGGACGAGCCCGGCGCCGCCTGGGTCAGCGTGCCGTCATCGTCCGGAACGCGGTGACCGCCTCCTCGTAGAGCGTCACGAGGTCGGGCTCGCCGTACGTCGCGGGGTCGTCCATCGCCTCGGCCCACCGGTCGAAGGCGGCCCGCGCGACGGCGGCGGTGACCTCGACGAGCACCCGGGGGGTCGGGTCCGACGGGGCGGCGCCCGTGATCTCCGCGAGCACCGCGGTGAACCCCGCCCGGCGCTCGTCGTCGACCGCGACCGCGGCCGCACGCAGGGACGGCTCGGCGCGCAGCAGCCGGTGGAGGGTGCGGAACTGTCGGCCCGCGGGGCTCCGCCCGTTCTCGTGGAGGCGCATGACCTCGATCCACAGCGCCTCGAGCTGGGGGAGGAGGGGCTCGGTCGGTCGCAGTGCCGCCACCCCGGCCTCGAAGGCGTCCTCGATCTCGACGTGGGCGAGCAGGGCGGCGCGCTCCTTCGTCACGGCGTAGCGGAAGAAGGTGCGCGAGGAGACGCCGGCCGCGGCGGCGATGTCGTCGGCCGTGCAGCCGGCGACCCCGCGCTCCTCGAACAGCGCCAGCGCGGCCGTGGAGATGTCCTGCTGGGTCTGGCGGCGACGGCGGTCGCGCAGCGTCGTGGTCATCGGGCCTCCTCGGCGTCCCATGCTAGCGGTCCGTCAGCTGGCGCCGAGTTGGCAGTCACTGCCACAATGTCCGGGTCGAGAAAGGACCCGCGTGACTACCGAACAGACCCTGCCCGCCGAGACCACCCCCACCGCCGCCCCGGCGGCGCCCGCCCTCCCGCGGGGCGTCGTGCCGCTGCTCGTCGTCTCCGCCTTCGTCGTGATCCTCAACGAGACGATCATGGGCGTCGCCCTGCCCCAGCTCATGACCGACCTCGACATCTCGGCCGCCCGTGCGCAGTGGCTGACGTCGGCCTTCCTGCTGACGATGGCGGTCGTCATCCCGCTCACGGGCTGGCTGCTGCAGCGCTTCCACGTGCGCACCGTCTTCCTCGTGGCGATGACGACCTTCTCGCTCGGCACCCTGCTCGCGGCGGTGTCGCCGGGCTTCGGCCTGCTGGTGACGGGTCGCGTCGTGCAGGCGGTCGGCACGGCGATCATGATGCCGCTGCTGATGACCACCATCCTCACGACGGTGGCGCCGGAGCGGCGCGGTCGCATGATGGGCACGATCTCGATCGTCATCTCCGTGGCGCCGGCGATCGGCCCGACGGTCTCGGGCCTCATCCTGCAGGACCTCGGCTGGCGCTGGATGTTCTGGATCGTGCTGCCGATCGCGCTCACCTCGCTGGCGCTCGGCGCCGTGTGGGTGCGCAACGTGACGACGCCGGGCCGACCGCCCCTCGACGTGCTGTCGGTCGTGCTGTCGGCGGTGGCGTTCGCCGGTCTCATCTACGGGCTGTCGAGCATCGGTGAGTCTGCCTCGGGGCACGCACCGGTGGCGCCCTGGATCCCGGTCACCGTCGGCGCCGTGGGCCTGGTGGCGTTCGTCGCCCGGCAGCTGGCGCTGCGTGAGCGGGCGCTCATGGACCTCCGCGCGTTCCGCACGCCCACCTTCAGCATCGCCGTCGGCCTCGTCGGCGTCACCATGATGGCGCTGTTCGGCACGCTCATCCTGCTGCCGATCTACCTGCAGACCGTGCTGGGTCGCACCACCCTCGAGACGGGCCTCGTGCTCCTCCCGGGCGGTCTCGCGATGGGCCTCCTGGCGCCGGTCGTGGGACGGCTCTTCGACCGCCACGGGCCCCGGCCCCTCGTCGTACCGGGTGCCGTCGTCGCCAGCGCCGCCCTCTGGGCGATGTCGCTGCTCGATGTCGACACCGCCCTCGGGGTCGTCGTCGCCATCCACGTGCTGCTCAGCATCGGCCTGGCGCTCATGTTCACGCCGCTGCTCACCTCGGCGCTGGGGTCGCTGCCGCAGCACCTCTACTCCCACGGCAGCGCGATCGTGGGCACCGCCCAGCAGGTGGCCGGCGCGGCCGGTACGGCGCTCTTCATCACCGTCATGACCCGACGCTCGACGGCCGAGCTGGAGGCGGGGCTGGACACGGCCGCCGCGACGGCCGAGGGCGTCCACGCCGCCCTGCTCTGGGGCGGCGTCATCTCGGCGGTCGCGATCGTCGTGGCGCTGTTCGTGCGGCGGCCGCGGGTGGAGGAGCCGGCCTGACGCGGGTGCGCCTCCCCTCCTCGAGCGCCTCGGGCCGGCGGCCGTTCACGGCGACCCGGGCGCCGGCCCGGGCGAGCCCGGTGGCGATGGCCAGGCCGATGCCCTGGCTCGATCCGGTGACGAGGGCCGTCCGGCCCGAGAGGTCCAGCTGCACGACGTTGCTCCTCCATGGTGCGTCAGTGGATCGGTCCCCGTCAGGAACAGGTGGTGCCGCCCGAGGATTCCGCGGCGTACGTCCGTGGCCCGAGCGCATCGAGCGCGTCGGCCGCCCGGGCGCGGCCCAGGTTCCACTCGAGCCAGTCGTCGTCCGCCGGTGCGAACATCGGCAACGCACAGGCGCGCTCGTCCGCCGGCAGGTCGGCGAGCACCGGCACGGCGTCGTCGGAGAGCTCGGAGAGGTAGGTCCAGTCGACGCGCCCGGTCGCGTCGTACCGCTCCAGGTTCCGCTCCGCGATCCACGCGTCGGGGTTGACCGCGGCGAGCCCGAGCAGGGCGACGACGCCGCTCAGCAGCGCGAACCGCGCCACCCCGGCGCCCCGCAGCGTCACGACGCCGACGAGCACCGCGAGGACGACCACGCCGAGCCAGCCCTCGAAGACGTCGACGAGCAGGCGGAGCCGCGTGTAGCCGTAGGCCTCCTGGTAGAGGCCCATCCGGTGCAGCGCCGAGGCCACGACCACGAGGGTCTCGACGCAGAGGGCGCCGAGCGCGACCCGCAGCCACGCCCGGTCACCGACGGTCTCCCGGGGGGCCTTCCGCGCGGCGACCCCGACGACGACGAGCGTCAGCGCGGTGACGACGGTGAGCTGGCCGAAGCCCTGGTGGACGTACTGGGCGTAGGTGAGCCCCGTCGTACGGCGCAGGTAGTCGTGCCCACCGAACACCACCGCCGCCTGCGCGACGAGGAAGGCCGCGACTACGCCCACCACCACCAGCACGGGGGCCAGCCACTCGAAGCGGTGCGCGACGGGACGGGCCGGCCGCGGGCCGCGGTCGACCCGCGGGGGGTTGAGGGCGAGGTACGCCGCGGCGAGCACCGCGCCGCCGATCGCCACCGTCAGGAAGGCGCGGAGCACCATCGTGTCGACCGTGAGGTCGGGGAGCAGCGCGTCGACCCACTCCGCCAGCAGCGCGTCGGCCGAGGTGAGGAGGGCGCCGAACACGAGCAGGCCGAGCGCCGACAGCACCACGGTCCGCAGCAGCGCCGCGCCCTGGCCGAGCCCGGTGAGCCGCGCCAGCGTGCGGCCCAGCCACGGCAGGCCGCGGAGGCCGGCGAGCGGCCACGACAGCCCGGCGAGCACGAACGCCGGGAGGGTGCGGCCCCGGGTGACCCCGATGACGCAGAGCGCCGCGCCGGTGAGCGCGCAGAGGAACGCGATCCACTCCGCGTCGCGCACCGCGACCGCGGCCGCCAGCAGTGCGCAGAGCACCGCGCTGGCCAGCGTGAAGGGGTCGCGGCGGTGCTTCGCCGCGCCGAGCACGACGCCGCCCGCGGCGAGGAGCACGAGCGCCGCGCCGATGCCGTGGTCGCGGAACGGCAGCACGACCGCGCCGAGCAGGCCCACGCCGAGGGAGGCGAGGAGCACCCGCAGCCGGGCCGGCACGCCGTCGTCGGGCCAGAAGTCGCCGACGAGGTCGTCGACGACCCCGGGCGGCCGCACCGGTGCGTCGCGGCCGGGGACGGGGCGGGTCGGGAGCGGGGTGGACACGGTTGCCTCCGGGGTGGTCGGGGACGGACTGGGCGTGGGAGCGGGCGGCAGGTCGACCTGCACGCGGGCGCCGGTCGGCCCCACGGGATCGACGAAGCGGATCGCCCCGCCGTGCATGTCGACGACCCAGCGGGCGACGGCGAGACCGAGGCCGGTGCCGCCGCCGGAGCCCGTGCCGAACGCCTCGAAGACGCGGTCCCGCTCGGCCGGCGGGACGCCCGGCCCCTCGTCGTGCACCTGCAGGCGGAGCCCGCCGTCCGGGCCGGGGCCCGCGGTGGCCCGCACCGTGCCGCCCGCCGGGCTGTGCCGCGCGGCGTTGTCGAGGAGGTTGGCGACGAGCTGGTGCAGGCGCGCCGGGTCGGCGCGGACGGTGAGGTCGACGGGGTCGACGTCGACGGCGTACGTCACCGACCGGCCGCGCGGGCCCGCCGCGGTGACGGCCTCCGCGACGCAGGCGTCGAGGAGGGCGGCGACGTCGACCGCCTCCGGGCGCAGCGGGGCGTGGCCCGCGTCGACGCGGGCGAGGTCGAGGAGGTCCTCGACCAGTCCGCTCATGCGCTCGGCCTGGCCCAGCGCGGTGGCGAGCGCGGCGTGGCGGGCCTCGGGGCCGGGTGCGCCGACGTCGTCGACGAGGTTCTCGAGCACGGCGCGGAGCCCGGCGAGCGGGGTCCGGAGCTCGTGGCTCACGGTGGCGACGAGATCGCGCCGGCGGCGGTCCACGTCGCCGAGGTCGCCGGCCATCGTGTTGAACGCGCGGGCCAGCTCGCCGACCTCGTCGCGGGACCCGTCCGCCACCCGGGCCGTGTAGTCCCCCCGCGCCATCCGGCGAGCGGCGGCCGTCATCTGCCGGAGTGGCGACGTCATGCCGACGGCCAGCAGCTGGGTCACCGCGAGGGCGAGCAGAACCGTGACCGGCAGGCTGAGCCACAGCGGCACGGAGGCGGCCCGGCCGAGGGAGGCGACGAGCGTCGCCACCGTGACGCTGGCGGCGACGAGCACGCCGAGCTTGACCTTGACCGAGCCGATCCCGGCCAGGGGCTCGCGGCTCACGAGGCGGCCCCGGGCTCCAGCGCGTAGCCCACGCCGTGCGCGGTGCGGACCCGGTCGGCGCCCACCTTCGCCCGCAGGCCCTTGACGTGGCTGTCGACGGTGCGGGTGCCGGCGGCGTCCGACCAGCCCCAGACCTCGGCGAGCAGCCGCTCGCGGGTCACGACCGTGCCGGGATCGGCGGCGAGGCAGACCAGCAGGTCGAACTCCGTCGGCGTGAGGCGCACCTCCGTGCCCGCGCGCCACGTGCGGCGCGCGCCCACGTCGACCCGCAGGTCGCCGAGCTCGAGCACCGGGCGGGCCGCCGCCGGGGCGGCCGCGAGCTCCGCCGCCCGCTCCACCCGCCGCAGCAGCACCCCGACGCGCGCCACGAGCTCCCGCATCCGGAACGGCTTCGTCAGGTAGTCGTCGGCGCCCACCCCCAGCCCCACGAGCACGTCCGCCTCGTCGTCCCGGGCCGTGAGCATGAGCACCGGGACAGGACGTGTCGCCTGGACCCGGCGGCACACCTCCAGCCCGTCGAAGCCCGGCAGCATGACGTCGAGCACGAGCACGTCGGGCGCGTGCTCCGCGTGCGCCGCCACGGCGGTGGGTCCGTCCCAGGCCTGCGCGACGACGTACCCCTCCGCCGTCAGGCGGTCCGTGACCGCCTGGTTGATGACGGGGTCGTCCTCCACGACGCGAGGACCGAGCGGGTGCGGTGGGCCATGCCGAGAAGGCTAGGAGCGCAGGGGGCCGGGAGTGGGGGACGAACCGTGGAGGTTCTGTGCAGATCGGCTCCCGCGGAGGGTCGCGGGCACCGCGGACAGACAGTCCCTGGATGATGCAACCACCGCCCTGACCTGCGACGCCACCGAACGGGTGAAGGGACTCGCGGCGACAAGTGACGTGACGGTCGAACACGCGTACCGTCGACGGAGACGTTCCCGGTCTCGGGTGCGTGAACTTGAGGAGGGCAGCCATGCCCGACCAGACCATCCCTTCCCCGATCCCCTTCCCCGTCGACATCCGGCTCGAGCCGGACGGCTCGACGATCACCGTGCTCGGCACCGTGGACCGCCACAGTGCCCACGGCATGCGCACGTTCCTCGAGACGACCGACCTGCGGGCGGTCCCCGAGGTGACCATCGACCTCAGCCGCGTCGAGATGCTCCTCGCCGGCGGCCTCCGCGAGCTCGCCGAGGGCTTCCGCTACGTCCGCGCCGGCGGCTCGGTCGTCGTCGTCCACGCCCCGGACGGCACCATCGCCGGACGGGTGATCGACGTGCTCCGTCGCATCGACGCCCGCGAGCACGACGGCGTCCCCGGCGGAAATGGGTTGGATCCCCTCCCGCCCGCTGCGTAGCCTCGCTCCCGTGGAGCTCTGAGGACACCCCCGACCGCGGCCCGAGGCACCTGCCTGCCCGCGCGGTCCCCGTCCTCCTCGGAAGAGCCCCCGGTGACCAGCCCCTCCACCCCCACCACTCCGACTCCCCTCGCCGCGCGCGGTCTCGTGCGCTCGTACGGCGACCGCACCGTCCTCGACGGCCTCGACCTGACGGTGCCACCCGGCACCCGGCTCGGGCTGATCGGCGAGAACGGCACCGGCAAGTCGACCCTGCTCCGCCTCCTCGCCGGTGTCGAGCGCCCCGACGCGGGCACCGTGGTGCGGCCGCGCGACCTCGTCCACCTCGCGCAGGAGCCGGCCGTGGGCCGCGACGGCAGCGCGACGCGCGGCACCGTCGGCGACCTGCTCGACGACGCGCTGCGGCCCCTCCACGACCTCGTGGCTGAGCTCGAGCGCCTCGCCGCGCGGATGGCGGCCGGGGAGGACGTCGCCGCGGCGTACGACGACGTGCTCGCCCGCGCGACCCACCACGACGCCTGGGACGCCGACCGCCGGGCCGAGGTGACGGCAGGCGTGCTCGGCGTCGCCGACCTCGACCGGGACCGCCCCGTGGCCGCGCTCTCGGGCGGGCAGCGCACGCGGCTGGCGCTGGCAGCGGCGCTCGTGCGGCGCCCGGACTGCCTCCTGCTCGACGAGCCCACCAACCACCTGGACGCCGAGGCGCTCGAGCTGCTCGAGAGCACGCTGGTGCAGCTGCCGGGCATCGTGGTGGCGGCCAGCCACGACCGCACGTTCCTCGACGGGGTCTGCACCGCGCTGCTCGACCTCGACGCCGGTGCGCTCGGCACCGACGGCGCGGGCGGGCGGGTGTTCGGCGGCTCGTTCGGCGACTACCTCGCCCACCAGGAGGCCAGCCGGCGCCGCTGGGAGGAGACCTGGGCCGCGCAGCAGGACGAGATCGCGGACCTGCGGGCGGCGACGCGGATCGGGACGACCGCCGTGGCCCGCGACCGCGGCCCCCGGGACAACGACAAGTTCATCCACGCCTTCAAGGGAGCCCGCGTCGAGCGCACCCACGCCCGGCGCGTGCGCGACGCGGAGCGCCGGCTGGAGGTGGCCGAGCGGGAGGCCCTGCCCAAGCCGCGACCGCCGCTGCGCTTCGCCGGGGCGCTCACGGCGGACGCGGACGGCGACGGGATCGTCGTGCAGGCGCGGGGGCTGGTCGTGCCCGGCCGCCTCGCGCTCGACCGCCTCGACCTCGTCGCCGGCGGGAGGCTGCTCGTCAGCGGTCCCAACGGGTCGGGCAAGTCGACCCTGCTGGCGGTGCTGGCGGGGGAGCTCCCGGGTGACGTGCCCGTCGGGGGCCACCTCGACGTCCGTGCCCGCACCGTGCGGCTGCTGCGGCAGGACCCGGTGGTGACGCACCCGCGGCGCACGGCCCGCGCGGCCTATCTCGCGGCGGTGGGTCCCGCGACCGCCGAGCGCGTCCCGCTGCGCTCGCTCGGGCTGCTGCCGCCGCGCGCCCACGCGACACCCGTCGGGGCGCTCAGCGTCGGGCAGCGGCGCCGGCTCGACCTCGCGGTCGCCATCGCGGCCGCACCCGACCTGCTCCTGCTCGACGAGCCGACCAACCACCTGTCGCTCCGGCTGGCGGGCGAGCTCGAGGAGGCGGTCGGCGTCGCGCCCGGCACCGTCGTCGTGACGACGCACGACCGCTGGCTGCGCGCGCGGTGGACGGGGGCCGAGCTGCGGCTCGGCACCCCCCGGCTCGCGGATCAGCCCCCGCCCGGCCGGAACGCGTAGACCGCCGCGAGCCGCACCCGGGCGACCGCCGCGTGGGCGTCGACGGCGACGCGGGTGCGTTCGTCCGCGCCGTACCCCTCCAGCAGCGCCGCCGACCACCGTTCCACGACGGTGGGGTCGAGCAGCCCCTGCCGGGCGCGGAGCTCGAGGTGCACGACCATGTTGGCGAGGTCGAGCGCGGGGTCGCCGAGCGCCAGCAGGTCGAGGTCGAGCAGCGACCAGGCGCCCGTGGCCGGGTCCCGCAGCAGCTGCTTGTCGTGGAGGTCGCGGTGCAGCAGCACGGACCGCTCCGGGGCGGGTACCGCCGCGAGGCGCGCGACGGCGTCGTGGAGCCCGGCCGGCACGCCGAGCCCGTACGCCGCGGCGAGACCCACCGCGCGACCCGTGAGCTCCGCCTCGTCCCCGGCGTCGTGGCGGGGCGTCCCGGCGGGCGGGGCCACCTCGTGCAGGCGCCGGACGAGACCACCGACCGCGTGGAGGTCGGTGGTGGTGACGGCGGCACCCGTCGCGAGCAGGTCGTGCAGCGTCGTGCCGGGCAGCGCCTCGGTGACGAGGAGCGACGGGGGTGTGCCGGGTCGCACGCGCGGCACCGGCAACCCCGCCCCGGCGAGGTGCTCGAGCGTGGCGGCGGCCCCGGCCGCGCGGTCCCCGCGCAGCACCTTCACGAAGTGGGGCGGTGCGTCGCCCCGGTCGACGCGCACGACGGCGCGCCGCTCGGGCCGGTGGGCGACGAGGTGGGTGCCGGGCGCCGCGACGAGCGGGGCCAGCTCCGGCAGGCGGCGGTCCGCGCCGTGGCGCTGCACGACAACGTGGTCCCCGCGGCGCTCGACAGCGCCCGCGGGGGCTGTGGCCGCGGTACGCCGGGCGACCCGGTCGGCCTCCTCGGCGTCGGCGAACCACTGGCCGGGCACGAGGTCGCCGCCCGGGCCGCCCCCGGTCGCCGGCTCCCGCAGGTGCAGCAGCAGGTGGGTGCCGCTGCGGGGCTGCGCCCGCTCGAGGTCGAGGCCGGCGGCGGCCACCTCGGCGCGGATCGCGGGGAAGCCGGTCGTGGCCGGGGTCGGGGTCGTGGTCAGCACAGGTCCTCCAGGGTGGTGAGCAGGGCGGCCGTGGCGCTCCGCCAGTCGGGTGCACAGGTGCGGAACGGCTCGACGGCACGCCGCAGGAGGTGACCGGCGGTCCAGGCCCGGAGGGCCGTCGGGTCGGGGAGGGGGCGCACCGCGGCGTACCCCGCGAGGAGCGCGCTCGCCTCGCCCCGCCCGGACCCCTGCCCCTGGACGAGGTCGTCGGCGAGGAGGTTGCCGAGGTCGTCGGCGGCCTCGCCCCGGCGGGCGCGGTCGAGGTCGAGGATCCCCACCCGGCCCGTCGTGGGGTCCACCACGAGCTGGTCGCGGGACAGGTCGCCGTGGAGGGTGACGACCGGGCCGGAGGGAGCGTCGCGCAGGGCGGTCGCCGTGCGCGCCGCGAGCGCGGCGACCCGGTCCGCCTCGGCGGGGAGGAGGAGGGCCAGCTGGTCGCGGGCCTGCGCCAGGGCCCGGAGGGGACGGTCCTCGAGCGGCAGGTCCGTCGTGGTGCCGTGCAGGTCCGCGACGGCGGTGCCGGCCCGGCGCAGCGCCCGCGGGTCGGGGGAGCCGTCGAGCGGGCGGCCCGGCACCCAGGAGGTGGTGAGCGCCCCGCGGCGGGCGTGGGCGTCGAGGAGCCGCGGTGTGCCGGCCCGTCCCGCCAGCGTCCGCGGCCCCCGCACGGCCGCCGCGTGCGCGGCGGGCCGGACGACGCGGAGGACGGCGGGCCCGTCCGGACCGTCCAGCCGCGCGACGACCCGCCGCTGCGGGTTGGCCGACAGCACCACGGCGTCCGCGGGCAGGTGGCGGAGGCCCGGAAGGTCGCGGTCGCCGACGAGGGTCGTCGCGAGCAGGCCCGCCTCGGGGTCGGCGGCCACGACGGCGCCGAGCCGGGCGGCCCGGTCGTGCGACTTCGCCAGCTTCGGCCGGGCGTGGTCCGCGGCGGCGAGGACGAGGAGGTGGTCGGTCCCGCGGCGTACCGCCAGGGCGGCCGAGGTGCCCGCCTTGACCCGCAGGCGGAGGCGCACGAGGTCGTCGGTGCCGAGCAGGTCGGCCAGCCCGTCCCCGAGGAGCACGTCGAGCCCGGGCACGCCGAGGTCGATCCGCTCAGCCGACCGCACGGGCTGCTCCCGGGGTGAGCACAGCGGCGGGCGGGCCGTCGGCGACGACCTCGCCGCCCTCGAGCCACACGACGCGGTCGCAGTCGCGGGCGTGGGCGAGGTCGTGGGTGACCACGATGGTGGTGCGGCCCGCGGTGAGCCGCTCGAGCGCGGCGAGCACCTCGGCCTCGGTGCCCTCGTCGAGCCCGGTGAGGGCCTCGTCGAGCACCACGACGGGCGCGCGACGCACGGCGGCGCGGGCGATGGCGATCCGCTGCCGCTGCCCGCCGGAGAGGGTGGCGCCGCGCTCGCCGACGACGGTGGCGTAGCCGTGCGGCAGCGCCTCGACGAAGTCGTGCGCACCGGCGATGCGGGCGGCCTCCTCGATCTCCTCCCGGGTGGCACCGGGGCGGCCGTGGGCGATGTTCTCCTCGATCGAGGTCGCGAACAGCACGCTCTCCTGCAGCACGACCGAGACCTGGCTGCGCAGCGACTCCAGCGTCAGGTCGCGCAGGTCGTGGCCGTCGACCCGGACGGCGCCGGCGTCGGGGTCCCGCAGCCGGGAGAGCAGGGAGGCGAGCGTCGACTTGCCGGAGCCGGAGGTGCCGACGAGCGCCACCCGCTCCCCGGCCGTGACCCGCAGGGAGACGCCGCGGAGCACGGGGGCGTCGGGCGTGTAGGAGACCCAGACGTCGTCGAGGACGAGGTCGCCGCGCAGGGTCGGGGCCGTGCGTGCCGCGGGATGGTCGCGCACGGTCGGCTCCACCTCGAGCAGGTCGACGACGCGCTCGCCGGAGGCGGCCGCGGCGGCGATGCGGCCCGTGTACTTCGCCAGGTCCCGCATCGGCTTGAACGTGGCCTTGAGGTAGGTGAGGAACACGACGAGCTCGCCCGGCGTCAGCATCCCCGCGAGCACGCGCTGCGCCCCGACGTAGAGCACGAGCGCCGTCGCCAGTCCCACCAGCACGTCGGTCGACCGCTCGAGGCGGGCGGAGAGCCGCTTGGTGCGCACCCCCTCCGCGAGGCTCCGGCCGTTGCTCTGCGCGAAGCGGCCCTGGAGGTGGTCGGCGAGGCCGTAGGAGTGCACGACCCGCATCGACGACAGCGTCTCGGTGGCGAGCGAGGCCAGCTCGCCCTCCGCCTTGCGCTGCTCCTTGGAGACGCCGTGGATGCTGCGCGAGGTCTCCCGCCCGGCGAGCAGGAAGAGCGGCACGACGGCCACCATGAGCAGCGCCAGGGGCCAGTCGAGGAACGCCACGACGACGACCATCCCGAGCATCGTCACGATGTTGCCGACGAGCGGCAGGCCCGCGGTGACGACGACCTCCTTGAGGCGACCGACGTCGCCGGTGACCCGCTGCACGAGGTCGCCGGTGCGGGCGGTGTCGTGGAAGGCCATGGGCAGCCGCTGCAGGTGGGCGTAGGCATCGGCCCGCACCCGCGTCAGGAGCCGGTTGCCGGCGAGCGCGAAGGCGAGCGTCGTCAGGTAGGCGGCCACCGCCCGCACGAGCACGACCCCGAGCAGCGCGACGGCGGCGATCGTCAGCGTGGCGCGGACGTCGCCGGGTGCGGCGCCGGCGACGTCGGTCCCCGAGGCGGCGATGACGGTGTCGATGACGACCTTGAGCGGCCACGGCTCGGCCAGCCGCATGAGCACCTCGACGAACAGCGCCAGCATGCCGCCGGCCACGAGCGGGGTCTCCCTGCGCAGGTAGGGCCGCAGGTGCGTCGCGGTGCGACGCAGGCCGGGCCCGGCCTCGCGGAGGGTCGTGGGCTTCTCACGCGACACGGGTGGCTCCTGTCGGGCTGACCGGCGGGTGGGGCAGGGTGGCGAGGGACGCCTCGACGACGTGGTCCCAGTCGAGCGCCAGGGCGGCGCGACGGTGGGTGGCGCGGAGCGCGCGGCGGCGGACGACGTCGTCCCGGAGGTCGGCGACGGCGTCGCCCAGCGCGGCGGCGTCGCCGGGCGGCACGAGGTCTCCCCCCGCTCCTCCGGGACCGCGGAGCAGCGCCCGGAGACCCCCGACGTCGCTCGCCACGACGGGGAGCCCCGCGGCCAGGTACTCCGTCACCTTCAGCGGCGAGAAGTAGAAGCCGTCGAGGGGCGGGTACGGCGCGCACGCCACGTCCATCTCCTGCAGCAGGGCGGGCACGGCGGTCGCCGGTACGGCGCCGGTCCACGTCACCCGGTCCGCGACGCCCAGCCGGTCGGCGGTGGCCCGCAGGTCGGTCGCCGTCGGACCGTCGCCGACGACGAGCAGGCGGTGGCCGGGGCCGAGCAGCGCCAGCGCCGCGAGGAGCGTGTCGACGCCGTGCCAGCCCTTGAGGGTGCCGACGAAGCCGAGCGTGAACGGTCGGGCGGGGTCGGGTCGGCCGTCGTGCACGGGCCGGGCGGCGGGCACGACGCGGCGCGTGTCGACGCCGTTCCCGATCGTCGTGACGGGGTCGGCCCCCAGGGAGGCCGCCCAGTCGCTGACGGCCGGGCTCACGCCGATCACGGCGGTGGCGGCGGTCAGGGCAGCGCGGGCCGCGTCGTACGCCGCCGGCGCGTCGACCAGCACGCGGTGCCGGGCCTGCTCGACGGGGAGGGGGGCGTTGACCTCGAGGAGGGACGGTACGCCGCGGGCGGCGGCCCAGCCGGTGGCCGTGCGACCCCAGAGGGCGTAGCGCTCGTAGACGAGGTCGAACGGACGTGTGCTCCGGGTGCCGGGGAAGGCGTGGAGCTCGTTGAGCAGGCCCGCGACGGAGGCGTCGCTGGCCCGGGCCGCGCGCTCCCGGGCCGCGGGCTCGCCGCGACCGACGCGCGGCAGGCGGTGGATCCGCAGCCGGGGGTGGGCGGCGAGGTCGGCGGCGGCGGTCTCGTCGGCGCGCGGGGTCAGCAGGTCGACCTCCGCGCCGCGGCGCAGCAGGGCGGCGACGACGGCCTGGACGTGCACCGAGGCGCCCTTGGTGCCGAGCACGTCGATGCCGGGGTCGGTCGAGACGTAGGCGACCCTCATGCCGGCACCCCCGCCACGCCGAAGTGGCGCTCGAGGAGGGCCACGTTGGTGCGCGTGTCGAAGGCCTCCTCGACGCGGGCGCGGCCGGCCGCGGCGTACGAGGCCCGCAGCCCCGGGTCGTCGAGCAGCTCCCTGAGCGCGGCCGCGAGCGCGACGGGGTCGTCCTCCGGCACGAGGGCGCCGCTCCGGCCGTCGGCGACGGCCTCGGGGATGCCGGTCACGGGGGTGGTCACGCAGGGGGTGCCGAGGGCGAGCGCCTCGAGCACGACCGTCGGCAGTCCGTCGCGGTTGCCGTCGGCGGCGACGCGGCAGGGCGCCGCGAGCAGTGTCGCGTCGGCGACGACCTGGAGCATCCGGTCCTGGGGGAGGGGACCGAGCAGGTCGACGCGGTCGGCGATCCCGAGCGTGGCGACGAGGCCGCGGAGACGCTCCTCCTCCGCCCCGGCGCCGACGAGGTGCACGCGGAGCGGGTCGCCGGCGCGGGCCAGCAGGGCGGTGGCCTCGAGGAGCACGTCGAAGCCCTTCTTCGGCACGAGGCGCCCGACGGCCGCGACGGTGCGGGTGGCGCGACGGCCCGTGTGGAGGGCGAAGCGGTCGAGGTCGAGCCCGTTGTAGACGCGCACGACGTGGGCCGTGGGCGCCAGTGCCCGGAGGTGGTCGACGTGGAAGTCGGAGACCGTCACCACCGTGTCGACGCCCGCGAGGTTGGCGCGGAGGGCGTCGGCATCGAGACCGTCGTGGAAGACGTCCTTCGCGTGGGCCGTGAGCGAGCAGGTGATGCCGGCCAGCCGAGCGGCGACGCGGGCGACCGTGGCCGGGGTGTCCGCGAAGTGCGCGTGCAGGTGGGTGAGTCCCTGCGCGACGGCCTCCGTCGCCACCGCGAGGGCCGCCGCCCCGGTCTCGGCGGGGAGGGCCAGCACGTCGTCGAGGTGGGCCGCGAGCCCGGGGAGCCGGCCGTGGGCGGCCCGCAGCGCGTCCCAGACGGCGCTGCCCTTCGGGCTGCGGGCCAGGTGCGGCAGGTAGGTCACCGGTGCCCGGAGGTCACCGAGGGCCGCGTGGAACCGGCCGTCGTCGGGGGAGCGCAGCGACAGGACGCGCAGCTCCAGCCCCCGGGCCTCGAGGGCGAGCAGCTCGGTGAGCACGAACGTCTCCGAGAAGCGCGGGAACATCGTCAGCACGTAGCCGACGCGCGGCCGGGTGGGCGTCTCAGGCAGCCGGTTCTCAGGCAGCCGGTTCTCAGGCAGCCGGTTCTCAGGCAGTGGCACGGGAGGTCTCCTCGGCGAGGGTGGGGACGAGCAGGTCGTCGACGAGCCGCGGCAGCCGGCCGAGCCCGTCGAGGTCGAGGTCGTGGGGGGCCGCTGCGCGGCGTACGGCGCCGTCCAGCCACCCGGCGAGCACCGCGGGCGTCGCGTGCTCGGGGAGCACGTGGTCGAGCGCGGTGTGCGGGGCGAGGCCCTCGGCGCGCACGAGCTGCTCGCGGCGCGGGGTGGTGCGGGGGACGACGAGCGTCGGTCGTCCGGCGGTGAGCAGCTCGCAGACGGAGTTGTAGCCGCCCATGCTGACGACGGCGGCGGCGCCGGCCACGAGGGGCCGGGTGTCGCCGACGAAGGGGTGCACGTCGAGGTCGGGTCGCCGGGCCGCCAGCTCCTGCAGCCCCTGCCGCTGCTCGACCGGCATGCAGGGGCCGGTGACGAGGACGGCGCGGTGGCCGGCCGGCAGCGGCGTGCGCGCCACCGTGTCGGCGAGGCGGTGGCCGTCCTGCCCGCCGCCGACGAGGCACAGCACGTAGGGGTCCGTCGGGGGCGCCGGGTCGCCCGCCGGGGGTGCGGTGACGTGACCGCCGCGGCCGTGGGCGAGGTACCCGGTGTGCCGCACCATCGCCGCCACGTCGTCCGGGAGCCGCAGCGTGGCCGCGAGGTCGTGGACGCGGGGGTCGCCGTAGACCCACACCGCGTCGTACGACGCCCGCACGGCCGCCGTCGTGCCCTCGGCCTCCCACTCGGCCCGCGCGGTCGCCGGGTCGTCGAGCACGTCGCGGAGCCCGAGGACGACACGGGTGGGCAGGCCGCGGGGCCCGACCGTCGTGCGCAGCGTGCGGAGCGCCGCGTCGAGCTCGCCGCCCAGGCCCCGTGCGACCTTGTCGACGACGACGAGGTCGGGGGAGAACGCGGCGAGGGCGCTCTCGATCATCCGGCCGCGCAGGTCGAGCACCTCGCCGAGGCGCAGGCCGAGGGAGGCGGAGGCGTAGGCCCCGGGACCGCTCTTCGCGACGCCGGGCAGCACCACCACCTCGGCTCCCGGGGGCAGCGGCAGCGCCGCGGCCGCGGGCGTGCCGGTCAGCAGCAGCACGTCGGTGGCCCCGTGCGCGGCGACGAGGGCGGCGGCGATCTCGATGTTGCGGCGGACGTGGCCGAGACCCTGGGTGTCGTGGGAGTAGAGCGCCACCCGGCGGCGAGGTGAACGGGGCATGACCGGAACCCTGCGGACGGTCGGTGACGCGAGCGTGAGGCCGGGATGAGAGGACTCTCATGCCCCGCGGGATTCCCGGGCGGATCACGGGCTCCCCCGTCGAGGTGACGCGCCACGCCGCCTTGAACGATCCAGTTCGTGACCTTCGTCTCGTTATGCGGGCATCGAGGCACCCCGGTTGTGTGTCCCGACCGATGGCTCGGTCTAATCGTTGTCGTGGACGCACCCCTCGACGTAGTTCTCATCGGTGGCGGCATCATGAGCGCGACACTCGGCTCGATGCTGCAGCAGCTCGAGCCGGGCTGGAGGATCCGTCTCGTCGAGCGCCTGGACTCGCTCGCGCAGGAGAGCTCCGACCCGTGGAACAACGCGGGCACGGGGCACTCGGCCCTCTGCGAGCTCAACTACACGCCCGAGAAGACGGACGGCAGCATCGACATCACCTCCGCGGTGAAGGTCAACGAGCAGTTCCAGCTGTCGCGGCAGTTCTGGTCGTTCCTGGTCGAGAGCGGTCGCATCCCCGACCCCAAGGCGTTCATCAACCCGACGCCCCACATGAGCTTCGTCTGGGGCGCGGAGAACGTGGAGTACCTGCGCAAGCGGTACGACGCGCTCCGCACCCACCCCCTCTTCGCCGGGATGCAGTTCTCCGACGACCCCGAGGTCATCCGGGGCTGGGCGGCCACCCTCATCGACGGTCGCTCGGGCGACGAGCCCGTCGCGGCGACGTTCACGACCGCGGGCACCGACGTCGACTTCGGCTCGCTGACGCGCATCCTCACCGACCAGCTCGTCGACGGCGGCGCGGAGCTGCAGCTCGGCTCGCAGGTCACCTCGCTGAAGAAGGACGCCGAGGGCCTCTGGGTCGTCACCGGCAAGAAGCGCGCCACGGGCGAGAAGTTCACGCTGCGGGCGCGGTTCGTGTTCGTCGGCGCCGGCGGCGGCGCGCTCACCCTGCTGCAGAAGTCGCGCATCAAGGAGATCCGCGGGTTCGGCGGCTTCCCCGTGTCGGGCGAGTTCCTCCGCACGCGCAACCCCGAGGCCGTGCGCAAGCACGCGGCGAAGGTCTACGGCAAGCCGCCCGTCGGTGCGCCCCCGATGTCGGTGCCCCACCTCGACACCCGCGTCGTCGACGGCTCGGCGAGCCTCATGTTCGGGCCCTACGCCGGCTTCAGCCCCCGCTTCCTCAAGAACGGGTCGCTCTTCGACCTGTTCCGCTCCGTGCGGCTGCACAACCTCGTGCCGATGATCCAGGTCGCGTTCCGCAACGTCAGCCTGGTCGTCTACCTCGTCAGCCAGCTCGTCGCCCGGCGCAGCACCAAGTTCGCGGAGCTGCGTGCGTTCATGCCCGAGGCCGACCCGGCCGACTGGGAGATGATCACCGCCGGCCAGCGCGTCCAGGTCATCAAGAAGGACCCGGAGAAGGGCGGCGTGCTGCAGTTCGGCACGGAGGTCGTCGCCGCGGGCGACGGCACCATCGCGGGTCTGCTCGGCGCGTCGCCGGGCGCGTCGACGACCGTCGCGATCATGCTCGACCTCATGGGTCGGTGCTTCCCGGACCGCATGGACGCCTGGGGCCCGGTGCTCGACGAGATGGTCCCCGGCCACCGCTCGCCGCTCGCCCAGGACCCGGCCGCCGCGGCCGCGCACTTCGAGCGCACCGCCGCGACCCTGCAGCTCGACCAGGGCGAGCAGCGCGCGTCGGCCTGAGGGGTGCACCCCGACGTACCGCGCCTGCGGGAGCTGCACCACGAGCTGAACCGCACCGCCACGGGCGGTGTCGACGACCCGCGGGGCGCGCGAGAGGTGCTGCCGCCGTTGGTGGGGTCGGGTTCCTCACCGGTGCCGCTTCCCGACACGGCACTTCCGGCGGCTCACCTGGGTGAGGTGCTCGCCGCGCGGCGCTCGTCCTACCGGTACGGCGCCGCCCCCGTGGCGCTCGACGACCTCGCCGCGCTGCTCCGCGCCGCGCTGGGCGTGCAGCGGACCGTGCGGCTCCCGGACGGGCAGGCGCGTGCGCTGAGCGTCGCGCCGTCGGCCGGCGGGTTGCCGTCGCTCGCGGCGTACGTCGTCGTGCGGGGGCCGGGCGTCGCCGGGTCGTCGCCGGGCGTCGTGCGGGGGCCGGGCGTCGCCGGGTCGTCGCCGGGTCCGGAGCCGGGATTGGTGCCGGACGGGGTCTACCGCGCGGAGCTGCGCACGGAGGCACCGTCGCTCGTGCCCGTGCGGGTCGGCGACGCGACGCCCTTCCTCGCCCGCGCGCTGGACCAGCCGGAGCTCGCCGAGCGCGCGGGTGTGGTCGTGGCGCTGGTGGCGCGGCTGGACACGACGCTGGGTCGGTATCCCGCCCGGCACTACCGCACCCTCCACCTCGACGCCGGTGTGGCGTTGGGACACCTCTACCTGGCGACGACCGCGCTCGGCCTGCCCGGCGTCGCGGTGATGGGCTACGACGACACCGCGTTCGACGCGCTGCTCGACCTGCCGGAGGACCAGCTCACCGCGGTGCTGTTCGCGGTGGGGTCGCCGGTGGAGGGCTGACGCCTCGTCGGAGCGCCGCTCACTCGCGGCGGGTGAAGCGGAGCTTGCCGGTGCCGAGTCGTTCGGTGAGGTAGAGCGGGTCGTGGATCTGGTGGTGGTGCTGGTCGCAGAGGAGGCAGCCGTCGTGCACGTTGGTGTGCCCACCCTGGGCCCAGGCGGTGAGGTGGTGGGCGTGGGTCTGGTGGGGTGGTCTTGTGCAGCCCTCGGCGACGCAGCCCCGGTCTCTTGTCGCCATGGCGGTGCGCATGGCCTTGGTGTGGAAGCGGGCGGTGCGGCCGAGGTCGAGAACCTCGCTGGCGGTACCGAGCACGGCGGGGATGAGGCCGGCTCCGCAGGCCAAGCGGCGGGCTTCGCCGGCGCTGAGGGTGCCGCCGGTGTCGAGGGACGCTGTCGCCAACCCACCCAGGAGTGACTCCAGCGTCATGGTGACCACGACGGTCGCGCCGGTCCCGCCCGTGCTCGGGAGGTCTTTCTGGTCGAGCATTTCTAGCAGCTGCTGGAAGGCCTGGCCGTAGCGTTCGGGTGTCGTCCGGTCCCGTTGGAAACGTTGGTCGGGGTCGTCTGCGGTGTTGAGGTGCCTGGGTGCCGCATAGGCGTCGAGGGCCTTGCGGAGCATCGCCCCGTGGAGCTCGGGGATCACGAATCGTCCCCAGACGCGGCCGAGTCCGTCGGAGACCATGCTGAGCCGTGCGGTGGCGCGGGCTTCTCGCTCCTCGCGCTCCAGCAATGCCGCCTCGTGGGCTTCGCCCACCTCGGGAGCGATCACGGTGAGGATCTTCTTCCCCAGCGCTCGCAGGGCCCGGGCGTCGTGGTCGGCCGCGAAGCCCACCAGTGTCTTCTCGGCTCGGAGTCGGAGCCCGGGGTCGAGGTCGTCGGGTAACGCGTCGAGGGCCTTGACGATGACGTCGGCCTGCTCGGTGTCCACCGCACCGGCCTCGCACGCCGGCGCCAGGTAGGTGCTGCAGCGATCGCCCACTGCGGACCCGATGCGCGCGAGCCGGTAGGCATCGCGGCGCGTCACGGTCGCGGCGTTTGCCAGCCACACCGCTGCCGTGGAGGCGCCGTTGCTCCGGTGGAGCTCGACCTCGTCGGCGTGCTGTACCAGTACCGCGACCAGTGCGGAGGCCCGTGCGACCAGCCGATGGGCGTCGAGCAGCGCGATGCCGGTCTGCGGTGCGCTCAACCAGCCGAGCCCGGTGCGGCCGTCGGTCGCGAGCACGTCGGTGGCCGTCCGGATTGCTTCGAGGACCGGGTGCCCCCGGTCGACCGGATCCGAGCCCGCACCGGGACCCACGCCGGGACCCACGCCGGGACCCACGCCGGGCACCGCCCAGGTCGGCTCGACGTCCGCGGTGGGCTCAGCCGCGTCGTACCGGCCCTCGCCGCGCGCGACGACCCGGCACCCCAGCGTCGCCTCGACCGGCCACTCACCCGTGGTGAACGCGTGCTCCAACCAGTCCGGCTCCGGCGCATCGACCAGGAACTCGGCAGGGGGTTCCGGCACCGGTGGCCCGAAGCCACCGGCGTCCCCAGTTGAGCTGACCCCCGTCATGGCGACCACTCAACCCGAGACCACCGACAGTTCTGATCGGCACCGATCTCAGCGCCGTACCGCCTGTGGACAACCGCGGCGTACATGACAACTCGACGCCCGCCGTACGACCCACCTCGACGCGCCTGCCGCGCCGTACGACCCAACTCGACGCGCCTGCCGCGGCGTACGACCCAACTCGACGCGCCTGCCGCGCCGTACGACCCAACTCGACGCGCCTGCCGCGGCGTACGACCCAACTCGACGCGCCTGCCGCGGCGTACGACCCAACTCGACGCGCCTGCCGCGGCGTACGACCCAACTCGACGCGCCTGCCGCGCCGTCCGACCCAGCTCGACGCGGCCTCAGCGCTCCACGAAGTGCGGGCGGCCGCTGACGGGGTCGGGGACGACGACGGCGTCGATCTCGAAGACGTCGCGCAGGAGCGCCGGCGTCACGACCGTCGCGGGGTCGCCGTCGGCGACGATCGCCCCGTCGCGCAGCGCGACGATCCGCTCGGCGTAGCGGGCCGCCTGGTTGAGGTCGTGCAGCACCATCACGATCGTCATGCCCTCGTCGCGGAGCCGACCGACGAGGCGCATGAGGTCGAGCTGGTGGCGCACGTCGAGGTAGGTGGTCGGCTCGTCCAGCAGCAGCACGTCCGTCTCCTGCGCGAGTGCCATCGCGATCCACGCGCGCTGGCGCTCGCCGCCCGACAGGGTCGCGAGCCGCCGGTCGGCGAGGTGCGCGACGCCGGTGCGCTCGAGGGCGCGCTCCATGGCGGCGTCGTCGGTGCGGCGCAGCATCGCCCAGGGGCCCCGCTGCGGGTACCGCCCCTGCTCGACCAGCTCCCGCACCGTCGCCCCGGGCGGTGCCAGCGACGTCTGCGGCAGCAGCGCGAGCCGCCGCGCCACGGCGCGGGTGGGGAGGTCGCCGAGCGGCGTGCCGTCCAGCAGCACCGCGCCCGACCGGGGCGCCAGCACCCGGGCGAGCGCCGCGAGGAGGGTCGACTTCCCCGAGCCGTTGGGCCCGACGAGCGCCGTGGCGGTGCCCGCCTCGACCTGCAGCGACAGGGCGTCGAGCACGGCCGCGCGGCGGTAGGCGACCGTGATCCGGTCGGCGGCCAGCACCGGGGGGAGGGACGTCGTCATCCGCGCTCCTGGAGGGTCGGGCGCGCGCTGCGGCGCACCAGGTGGACGAGCAGGGGCGCTCCGAGGAGCGCCGTCACCGCGCCGACGGGCACGCCCGCCACGTCGGGGCGGGCACCGGGCAGCTCGAGGGACACGGCGAACGCGACGAGGTCCGCCGCCGACAGCAGCAGCGCGCCCAGCACGGCGGCGGCGGGCACCAGCCGCCGGTGGTCGGCGCCGACGAGCATCCGGGCGGCGTGGGGCGCGACGAGACCGACGAACGCGACCGCCCCGGCAGCGGTGACGGCCGCTGCGGCGGCGAGCACGGCGACGCCGAGGACGGCCGCGGGGGTGAGCACGCGGCGTACGCCGAGACCCACCGCCGTCGTCTCCCCGAGCGCCCACGCGTTCATGCGGGAGGCCAGCAGCCACGCGAGCGGGACCGTCAGCAGCCACGGTGCGACCGCCTCCCAGTCCCCGGTGGTGCGGGCGTTGAGCGACCCGACGAGCCAGCGGAGCACGGTCCCCATGGGGGCGGAGTCGAGGACGAGCGCGAAGGACGTGAGGGCCCCGAACACGGCGCCGAGCAGGATGCCGGTCAGCGCGAGGGACCGCCGCCCCAGCAGGTAGAGCAGACCGCCGGCGACCAGGGCGCCGACGAGGGCCGCGAGCGCGACGTAGGGGTGCCCCGGCGCCACCAGCAGGCTCACCACGACGGCGAGCGCGGCGCCCGAGCCGACGCCCGTGGTCGCGGGCTCGGCGAGCGGGTTGCGCACGACGGCCTGCACGAGCACGCCCGACGTCGCGAGGAGGGCGCCCGCCGCGAGCCCGACGAGCACGCGGGGCAGCCGGAAGCGGAGCACGATGATCTCGTGCGCCGGCTCCCGCGCGTGGCCGAGCAGGGCCGCGGCCACGTCCCCGGGTGCGAGCGCGGAGCGCCCGACGAACAGGTGCGCCGCGACGAGCGCCACGACGGCCAGGGCGGCGCCGACGGTCAGCGCGAGCGCCCTCATCGCGCGTCCCGGGAGCGGGCGAGGGTCCAGACGAGGGCGGGTACGCCGACGAGCGTCGTGGCCACGCCCACCGGCAGCTCGACGGGGTAGAGCACGAGGCGCGACCCGAGGTCGGCCGCCACGAGCAGCACCGCGCCGACGAGGCCGCTCAGTCCGAGGACGCGCGCCGTGCTCGTGCTGCCGAGCAGGCGCCGGGCGACGTGGGGGGCCAGGAGCGCGACGTACGCCACCGGTCCGCAGACGCTCGCCACCGCGGCCGCGAGCGCGGCCGCCACGGTGAGGGCGGTGAGGCGGGTGCGGACGACGGGTACGCCGAGGCCCGTCGCCGCGACGTCCCCGAGCGCCAGCGCGCCGACGCGGCGGCGCAGCAGGACGGCGACCGCGACGCCGACGACGACCCACGGCAGCACGACCTCGACGTGGTCCCAGCCGCGGGCGGCGAGGCTGCCGAGGAGGTAGCGGAACAGCACCACGACGTTGCCCTCGGTGCCGAGCCCCACGATCGCCACGACGAGGCCGGCGCAGGCGGCCGAGACGGCGGCGCCGACGAGCACGACCTGGTCGGGGTCGCGGGTGCTGCCGCCGATCGCGAGCAGCACGAGCACGCCGGCGACGAGCGCGCCGACCAGCGCCAGGTAGGGCAGCGCCGCGAGGGGCACCGGCAGGGCCAGCACCACGACGGCCGCGGTGACGACGGCGGCGCCGGAGGACACCCCGAGCAGCTCGGGACCGGCGACCTGGTTGTGGAGCGCGTCCTGCATGAGCAGCCCGGCGACCGCCAGCCCCAGACCGGCGAGGACCCCGAGCACGGCGCGCGGCAGCCGGGCCTCGGTGACCGCCACGTGCTGCGGGTGCGCCGGGTCGCGCAGGGCGTCGAGCACGGCGGCCGGGCCCAGCCGCGGCTCGCCGAGGCACAGGGCGGCGACCACGAGCACGACGAGCGTGGCGGCCACGGCGAGGTGGAGCCCGAGCCGGGCTGCGCGACGGGGAGCGTCGGGGCGCGACGGGGACCGTGTTGCGCCGCGAATGGGAACCATTATCATTTGGCCGCCATCCTCACGTACAGGAGATCCCATGCGCAACCCGCGTCCGTCACGCCGCACCCGCACCACCCGCTCCGCTCGTCCCGTCCGACCCTCCCGGAGCCTCGCCGTCGCCGGCGTCCTCGCCCTCGGCGCGGGGGTGCTCGGGGGCTGTGCGAGCGACTCCTCCGACGCCGCCTCCGGGTCGTCGGGCGGGGCGGAGGCCGGCCCCGTCAGCGCCACCGACGCCACCGGCGTGGAGGTCACCCTCGACGCCCCCGCCGAGCGCATCGCCTGCCTCACCATGATCTGCGTCGATGCGCTCACCGAGGTGGGCATCACGCCGGTCGCCTACCGCGACCAGCTGGCGCTCGACGAGCGGTACGCCGGGCCCGACGCCGACATGCGCGAGATCACCGGCGGCTTCGGCGAGGAGAACGTCGAGGACATCGCCCTCGCCGCTCCCGACCTCGTGATCGGACTCGCCGGCGCCCAGGACGGCCTGCGGGAGGCGGTCGAGGAGATCGCGCCGCTCTACCTCGTCGACCCGACCTCGTGGGAGGAGTCCCTCGACGTCCTGCGGACCGTCGGTGACCTGACCGGCACCTCGGAGCAGGCCGACGCGGCCGCCGACGCCTTCACGGAGCGGGTCGAGCAGGCCGCCGAGCACCGCTCGGACCTGACCACGCTCTCGATGTTCGGCGAGCCCGGCTCGCTGGGGGTCGACTCCGTCGCGACCCCGGTGGGCTCGCTGCTGGCCGAGGTGAGCGACTACCCGTGGGAGGCGGGCGCCGACCCGTTCGCCACCGTCGCCGTCGAGCAGATCGCCGCCGTGGACCCCGACGTCGTCTTCGCGCAGGCGTTCTCGGCCTCGAGCGACTCCGAGCCGCTGTCGGAGCGTCTCGCCAGCGACCCCCAGTGGGCGCAGCTGACGGCCGCTCGCGACGACCGGGTCGTCGAGGTCGAGGCGTCCGTGTGGGCGACCGGCCGCGGCACGATCTCGCTCGGCATCGTGCTCGACCAGGTCGAGGACGAGCTCGGCATCGAGCACTGACCACCCGCTCTTGAGAATCATTCTCAGAAATGGTGTGATCCTCATGCGGGCCCGCTGGGGGCCCGCACCACACCGATGCGAAGGAGCAGCAGATGAACGAGTTCTTCAGCCCCGTCCCCGCCCGCGCCGCCCTGGCGACGCACTCCGCCGGTCACAGCAACGCGCTCGTCGAGAACCCGTTCGACGAGGTCGAGACCGTCGAGGCCGAGGGCGACCGCTGACCTCGTCTGACCTCGTCTGACCCGCTGCCCGCGCGCCGCACCTCTCCTGCGGCGCGCGGGCAGCACCCTCCGATCCGACCCCGACCCGACCCGACCTGTCGACCCACCCACGCCCGGGAGCCCCCATGACCGTCCTCACCGCGCCGCGGCTGGCCCCCGGGGTCCGGCTCCACCGCACCGCCGACGGCGACCTGCTGCGCACCGCGGACGGCACCCTCCACGCCGTGCACCTCCCGCCCGCCGAGGCCGACGAGCTGCGGCGCGCGCTCGTCGCCGACCGTCGCCCGCGCACGCCGACCGCGGCCGCGGCGTACGAGGCCCTCGGCGCCGCCGGGCACCTGCGGCCCACGACCACCCCGACTGCGCGGGTGCACGGCACCGGACCGCTCGCCGACGCCACCGCCGCCGCGCTGCGCCGGATGGGGGCAGCGGTGGAGCAGGCCGCCGGGGACCGGCTCCGCATCGAGGTCACGGCCCCGCGGACCGCCAGCGTCGAGGCGTGGTCCGCCGAGGGGCACGTCGTCGTCGCCCCCCGCGCCGTACCCCTCGCCGACGTCGTCGCCCGCTGGCGCGCCGCCGGTCACCACCGCCGCCTCGACGAGGTCGCCCCGGCCGCCGAGGTCGCCCCGACCGTCGTCGCCGCCTCCACGACGCCCTCGCCCCGCGCCGTCGAGCTCGTCGCCCACACCCTGGCCAGCGAGGCGCTCGACCGGGCGGACGGGCCGGGGGAGAACGCCTCCCGCGACGCCTACCTCGCCACCACGATCGACCTCCGCACGCTCGCGGTCGCGCGCCGCCCCGTCCTGCCCGTGCCGACCCCGCCCCGATGACGCTCGCCGCCGCACCCGGACCCACCGTGCACGCCGAGCGGCACGAGGTGGGCGGGCTCGCGACGTACGTCTGGCGTCCCGACGGCCCCGCCCCGCGGCGTGCTCGTCGCGCGGACGCCGTACGACGCGGTCGGCCACGCCCCCGAGGGCGTGGGCTGGGCGCGGCGGGGCGTCGCGCTCGTGCTCCAGGACGTGCGGGGCCGTCACGGCTCGCCGGGTCGGTTCACGCCCTACGCGGGCGAGGGCCCCGACGGCGCCGACCTCCTCGCCTGGACCCGCCGCCAGTCGTGGGTGCGGGGTCCGGTCGTGCTCCACGGCACGTCGTACGGCGCGCACTGCGCCCTCGCCACGCTGGCCACCCTCGAGAGGCGGGGCGCGGCGCCCACCGACGGCCCCGACGCCGTGTCCGTCGCGGTGCCCGCGCTGGGGCTCGGCGAGACCGCGTGGACCCGCGGCGGCGCCTTCCAGCTCGCCTCGCGCCTCGGCTGGTGGTCCGAGCACGCCGACCTCGGTGACTGGGAGCGCGTCGTGGACGCGACCCGCACCGACGCCGCCCGCGCCGCGCTCGCCGCCCGGCAGCACGTGCCGCTGCTGGCGGTCGGCGGCCTCCACGACCACTTCGCCCACGACACCGTCGACCTCGCCCGCGCCTGGGGCGGCCCGGCCCACCTCGTGCTCGGTCCCTGGGGCCACGACCTGCGCGGCGCCCGTCGGGCCGACCGCGTGCTGGCGTGGCTGGACCTGCTGGTCGACGGCGCGCCACCGACCGGCGCCGTCGTCGGCGACGGGACGCGCTCGCTCCGCCCCGGCACCCCGCTCCGTCGCCGGATCCCGGGCGGCGCCCTCCGTGTCGACCCGGCCCACCCCGTCCCGTCGCCGCCCTTCGGCACGCGGGCGCTCGACCCGCGCGGCCGTCCCGACCGGCTCCTCCTCCCCGTCGACCTGCCGCGCCCGGGAGGTGGGCGGGCGCTCGTGGCCGACGTCGCGGCGTACGTCGCGGGTGACGCGCCGGCCGGCGGCCCCTGGTGCGTCGCGCTCGCGCGCCGGGCGCGGGGGGCCGGGGGGCCCGCGCTCGAGGAGCTCGCCCACGGCGCCGCGGCCGGGCCGCGCGTGACGCTGGGGCCGGTGGTCCTCGACCCCACCGACGACCACGTGCTCGTCGTCGCCGCCGACGCGTTCCCCCGCACCGCGCCCGCCCGCTCGGGCGCCCCGCACGTCCGCACCGTCCGCCACGTCGACCTGGAGGTCGCCCCATGGCCGCAGCACTGACCGCGTCCCCCGTCCCGCCGCTCGCCCTCGACGACCTCGTCGACCCGCTCCTGGGACTCGTCCGCGAGCTGCACCCGGTGGACCGGCTGGACGGCATGCCCGCGGCGTACGTCGGCCTGACCGCCGCCGTCGCCGACTCCCGCACCCACGGCGCCTGGCCGAGCGACCTCGTGTCGCTCGGCACGACCTTCGGCGACCTCGAGGGCGCCCGGGTCGCGGCGATCGGGGAGGCGGTGGAGCGCTACTGCGGCAACTACGTGCCCGCCGGTCTCCGGCGGGCGAGCGCGGCCGAGCTGCGCGCCGAGGGGCGGCGGCTGCTCGGCCCCGACGACCTGCGCTGGTTCGCGGACTGGCAGCACGCGCGGGCGGGGTTCCCCTACGCCCGGTTCACCGACGACGTCGAGATCGCGTGGGTCGCGGGCACGGGCGACGGTGGGGGCGAGGTTCTCGTCCCGGCGTCGTGGGTGCACCTCAACTGGCGCACCGGCGAGCGGCGGGGCGACCCGTTCCTGCACCACCTCAACTACGCGGGGATCGCCACCGGCCAGGGGCTCGACGACGCCGCGCGGCGCGGGCTGCTGGAGCTGGTCGAGCGCGACTCCCTGTCGCTGTGGTGGCACCTCGACCTGCCGGCCCGCGGGATCGACGTCGCGAGCGTGCCGGGGCTCGCGGACCACCTCGCCGGGTCGCGGCTGCAGGTGCACCTGCTGGAGCTGCCGTCGTGGTTCGGTGTGCCGGTCGTCGCGGCCCTCGTGCGCGACCCCGTCACGGGCATCGCCGCCGGCGGCTTCTCGGCCAAGCTCGACCCGGTCGAGACGGCCACGAAGGCGGTGCTCGAGGCGGTGCACAGCTGGGTCTTCACCCGCGGTCTCCTCGACGCCGACGGCTGGGTCTTCGGGTCGATGGACGCGGGGGTGCTGTCGCGGGGTCTCTACCTCGAGCACCGGGCGGACCGCTCCTACCTCGACGCCGCGGGGTCGGCGCAGGAGCACGTGCGCGACCTCGGCGCGCAGGCGCAGGTGTGGCTCGACCCGCGGGTGCAGGCGCAGCTCGGGCCGCGCTTCACCGACCCGGGGGAGACGGTCGGCATCGACGCGCTGCCGGTCGGGACCGAGGCGGGGATGCGGTCGGCGCTCGCCGCCGCCGGGCACGAGGTCGTGGTCTGCGACCTGACGACGCCGGACGTGGCGCTCACCCCGCTGCGGGTCGCGCGGGTCTGCGCGCGGGGACTGGTGCCCAACGCGCCCGCCGCGTTCGCCTACTACGGGTTGCCGCGGTGGGCCGAGGTCGCTGCCACCACGCCGAACCGGCACGGACGGCGGGTCGACGTCACCGACCCCGGCCAGCTGCTCCTGCTGCCCCCGCCCAGCCTGTGAGGAGCCAGCCTGTGAGTGCGCCCTCGGTGAGCGCCTGGGACGTCCCGGCGTACCGGACCTACCTCGCCGTCCGCGCCCTCGCCATGGCGGGCGGCGCGCTGACGCTCGTCGCCCTGCCGGTGCTCGTCTACCGCCTCACCGGCAGCGCGACCCTCACCGCGCTGATGGCGGCCGCGGAGACGCTGCCCTACCTGCTGCTCGGCCTGCCGGCCGGGGCGCTCGTCGACCGGTGGCACCGGCGGCGGGTGCTCGTGGGTACGTCGCTGGGCGTCGCCCTCCTGCTCGCCGCCCTCCCCGTGGCGGACGCCCTGGGCGTGCTGACCTACCCCCAGCTGCTCGCGACCGGGCTGCTCGTGGGGGCGCTCTTCGTGTTCGCCGACGCCGCGTCCTTCGGGGTGGTGCCGCAGATGGTCGGGCGGGAGCGGGTCGCGTCGGCCACGTCGCTGCTCGTCACCGTCGGCACGGCCATCAGCGTGGCCGGGCCCGTCGTCGCCGGCGTGCTCGTCGCCACCCTGCCCGCGTCGCTCGTCATCGGCCTCGACGCGACGGCCCACCTCGTCGCCGCGCTCGTGCTCGCGCGGCTCCGCTGGGAGGGGAGCGAGACGCGACCGGGCGCGGCCGCGGGAGGTGGGGAGCGCCGTACGCGCCTCGGCGCCGACATCCTCGAGGGCCTGCGGTTCGTGCTCGGGCAGCCCGTGGTGCGCGCGCTGACGCTGCTCGGGATCGGGTGCAGCCTCGCCGGCGGCGCGGTGGCGGGCCTCGTCGTCGTGATCGGGGTCGAGCGGCTCGGGCTGGGGGCGGAGGACGCGGCCGTCGGGTGGCTGTTCGCGGCGGGGGCGCTGGGCACGTTCGTCGCCAGCCTCGCGCTGCCGCGGCTGCAGCAGCGGGTCGGCGTCGGCCTCATCACGACGTGCGGGTTCGCGGTCGCGGCCGTCGCGGTGGGTGCCCTGTCGGCGACGACGTCGCTCGTGCTCGCCCTCGTGCTCCTCGCCTGCTTCCACCTGGCGTCGACGACGCTCATCGTCAACGGCATCGTCGTGCGCCAGGTCGTCACCCCCGACGCGCTCCAGGGGCGCGTCAACACCACCGCCCGCATGATCGCGTGGGGCGGCAGCCCGCTGGGGGCGGCGGCGGCGGGCGTGGTGGCCGGTACGGCGGGCGTCGAGTGGGCGCTCCGCCTCGCCGCGGGCGCGCTGCTCGTCAGCCTCGCCGGGGCGCTGGTGTGGGGGGTGGTGCGCTACCCGCGGCTGTCGGCGCTCGAGCCGGTGCCCGAGTCGGAGGTGGTCCGCGGGGGGTGACGTCGAGGTGGGTCGTACGGCGCGGCGTGGGCGTCGAGGTGGGTCGTACGGCGCGGCGTGGGCGTCGAGGTGGGTCGTACGGCGCGGCGTGGGCGTCGAGGTGGGTCGTACGGCGCGGCGTGGGCGTCGAGGTGGGTCGTACGGCGCGGCGCAGGGGTGCGGAACTGTGCGCTTGGTGCCGTCCGGACCGGACGGGAGCCGTCCCGGCCGCACACTTCGCGACCCCCGGCGGGGCCTCAGTCGCCGGCGTTCCCCGCGTCCGGCTCGAACAGGGCGTCGACCGATGTCTCGAACAGCGCCGCCAGCCGGAAGGCCAGCGCCAGCGCGGGATCGTGACGGCCCCGCTCGATCGAGATGATCGTCTGGCGCGAGACGCCCAGCTGCTGCGCCAGGTCCTGCTGGGTCCAGCCGCGCCAGGTGCGGTGCTCGGCGATGTGGTTGCGCATCAGGTCACTGCTCCCTCGTGCGGATCAGCCAGTAGCGCAGGCCGTAGTCGATGCCGGCGAGCACGGTGAGGCCGGTCATGTAGACGAACGGTGCGGCCTCGTGCGCCCAGCCGACGGCGATCGAGACCAGGACCAGGGTGGGCAGGAAGAACTGCATGGTGTCGAGGAAGGTGCCGGCTTGGACGCGCCGGCTCCAGTCGGCCTCGATGTCGGCCGGGCCGGGCTGCGGCTTCCGACGTCGGCGGTAGAGGCCGCCGAGGAAACCGGCCAGGCTGGCCGCGATGACGACGATGGGTGCGGTGGTCTCCCACTTCCACGTGTAGACGGCGCCGATCGCCACCAGCACCACCACCGTGAGCACCGAGCGCACCTTCGTCTCGAGCGTCATCCGCTCCATGAGCCCCCCTCGCGTCAAACATCCTTGACATCGAACGCTAGGACCCCGCCCCGACCAGAGTCAAGTTCCCTTGACATGGCGCACCCGGTCACAATGACTGCTATGAGCGACGACACGACCTGGACCACCGCGGGCGACTACGAGGACATCATCTTCTCCACGACCGACGACGGGATCGCCAAGATCTCGATCAACCGTCCCGAGGTGCACAACGCGTTCCGCCCCCAGACGCTCATCGACATCTCGCACGCGCTCGACGTCGCGCGCGAGGACGAGCGCATCGGCGTCATCATCCTCACCGGCGAGGGCGGCAAGGCGTTCTGCTCCGGCGGCGACCAGCGCGTGCGCGGCGACTCGGGCTACAAGACCCACGAGGGCGCCACCGGCCGCTTCCACGTCACCGACCTGCACGTGCAGATGCGCCGCTGCCCGAAGCCGATCGTGGCCTCGGTCGCCGGCTGGGCGATCGGCGGCGGCCACGTGCTCCACCTCGTCGCCGACCTCACCATCGCCGCCGACAACGCCCGCTTCGGCCAGGTCGGCCCGAAGGTCGGCTCGTTCGACGGCGGCTACGGCGCCAGCATCCTCGCGGACCTCGTCGGCCCGAAGAAGGCGAAGGAGATCTGGTTCCTCTGCCGCCAGTACGACGCGGCCACCGCCCTCGAGATGGGCCTCGTCAACACCGTCGTACCCCTCGCCGACCTCGAGGCCGAGACCCTCAAGTGGTGCCGCGAGATGCTCGAGCTCTCGCCCTGGGCGCTGCGCCTCTCGAAGCTGTCGTTCAACGCCCACGAGGACGGCTACGCCGGCATCCAGCAGCTGGCCCACGACGCCAACCTGCTCTTCTACGGCCAGCCCGAGGCGCAGGAGGGCCGCGAGGCGTTCAAGGCGAAGCGGAAGCCCGACTTCACGCAGTTCCCGCGTCGGGCCTGATCGCTCTCCCCGGTCGTGGTGCCCGGCCCCGGGTTTCCGCAGGTCGCGCACCACGACCGGGGTGGGGCGGGCGTGATCGAGGTGGTGACGAGTTCCGCTGCGGTGCGGCCGCGAGATCCCTAGGCTCGTGCCTCGTGCTGAAGAACGCCGTACGCCTCGTCCTGGCCGTGGCCCTTGGACTCGTGGCCGCCGTGCAGGTGACCGCTCCGCCGGCCCAGGCCGCTCCCGCTGCCGTCTCGCTGCGGCTGACCACCCCGGTGCCGATCGTCGGAGAGACCTCTCACCTGGCGGGGGGCATCGGGGTCAAGGCTGCTACCAAGGTCTACCCGCAGCGGTGGAACGGGCGAGCCTGGGTGACGCTGTTCCTCGCGAGGTCGCTGAACGACGGGCGGTACACGTTCTCCTTCAAGGCGGCCGCACCGACACGGCTCCGCGTGTTCGTTCCCGCCCACAAGGTCGGTCGCACGACGTACCCGGCCCGCTACTCGCCCGTCGTGACGGTCACCCCAGTACTTCAGACGTTGACGCTGAGCTCGACGACGGCGCCTGTCGTGGCCGGCCAGTCCGTGACGACGAGGGTGCAGGTGACGCCGACGCGGGCGGGACGCTTCGTCGACCTCGAGCGTCTCGACGCGGGTCGGTGGACGCGCGTCGCGTCCCTCCCCCAGTCGACCGCAGGTCGGGCGTTCCCGGCGGTCGTGGTGCCGGAGGGCACCGGTCCCGTGGTCCTGCGCGCGGTCTCGCGGCCCCAGGGCGGCGCGGGGACTGCCGTGTCAGCCACCATCAACCTGACGCGGTACGTCCCGCCAGCGGAGGACGACTCCTTCCTGTCCGTTGTCGAACAGGTGTCGTCCTACGCGACGAGCGGTGACGGCTCCGTCGTGGTCTTCTCAGGTCAGCCCACCCGTCCGGACGGCTCGCGGGCTCCTGGGCAGGTCTACGTCCACCTCCGGGCGACGGGAGAGACTCGCCTGCTGTCCGGCGATGGGGACGGAGCCCCGAGCGGCTGGTCGATGACACCCACCGTCAGCGCGGACGGCTCGACGGTCGCCTTCGTGACGGAGTCGCCCACCGTCGCGCAGCAGCAGCCCGTCGGCCACGAATCCACCCAGGCTCTCGTCGTTCACGACATCGGCAGTGGGGTCTCGCGCACGATCACCAGGCGCGGGGACGTCGCGTGGCCAGAGCGCGCCGAGCGTCCCTCATTGAGCGCGGACGGCACGCGGGTGGCCTTCCGCGGGTGGTTCTTCAACGAGGAGCGGACGACCTGGTCGCCGTACCTGTCCGTGGTCGACCTCCCCACCGGCGAGCTGACGGTCGCTCGCCGTGCTGCGTGGAACTCTGCGATCTCCGGTAATGGCCGGTTCGTCGCCTACGACGCCGAGGTCCCGATCCCGTGGGGACAGACCTCGACCCGGTGGGTCTACCAGGTGTTCCGATTCGACGTCGAGACCGGAGCTGAGGTGCTCGTCTCGCAGACCCCGTCGGGGGACCCGGGGCACTTCCCCTCGACCGACCCGTCCATCGACGCCACCGGTGATCGAATTGCCTTCCTCACCGAGGGCAACGAGGTCCAGGGCGCCCCGTCCGGGGCGCTCGACGTCAACGTGGTAGTGGCGGACATCTCCACCAGCACCTACCGCTGGCTGGGGGGCGACATCGTCCGGGCCCGCTCCTTCACCATCGGTCCCCTGCTGTCGTCCGACGGCAGGACGCTGGCATATGTCGCCCACCCCGGCATCGACAAGAAGCCTCGTCTCGTCACCGTCCGTGTCGCGGACGGCGCCCGCGTCGAGCAGCCAGCCCACCCGACTGCCGAGGATCGACGCTACCTCGAACCGGTGGCGCTGTTCTCGCGCCCGGACGGCATCGAGGTGCTCACTCTCGCCCAGGGTCGGCTCGAGCGCGTGCTCGTGCCGCTGCGCTGAACCGGCCCCCCGGTCGTGGTGCCAGACCCCCGAAAACCGACGGCCTCGCACCACGACCCGGAGAAGAAGGGCTCAGACCCCCCGGAACACCGGCGCGCGCTTCTCGGTCCGCGCGACGGCGGCCTCGCGCACGTCCTCGCTCGCCCAGCACGCGGCGAAGGTGCGGTCGACGTCCGCGTCGCTGCCGCCGTTGAGCACCAGCTTGTTGTGGGCCAGGGTCAGCGGGGCCAGGGTCGCGATCTCGGCGGCCCAGGCCAGGGCGTCGTCGAGGGTCCCGGCACGGTCGGCGAGCCCGCAGTGCAGCGCCTCGTCGCGGTCGACCGTCTCGGCGGCGAGCATCAGCCGTCGGGCCACCCCGCCGCCGGCGACCGTCTGCAGGGTGCGCATCGTCCACGCGTCGACGGCCATGCCGTTGCGCGCCGTCGGCACGCCGAACCGCGCCGAGACGTCCGCGACCCGCAGGTCGGAGGCCAGCGCGAGCTGCGTCCCCGCGCCGATGGCGGGTCCGTTGACCGCCGCCACGACCGGCACGGGGAGGCGCGTGAGCCCGTGGAGCATGCCGTAGAGCGCGTCGAGGAACTCCGCGCCGTACACGCCCCCGAGGTCGGCGCCCGAGCAGAACGACGTGCCCTCGCCGGTCAGCACGAGCACCCGTGCGCCGGCCTCCACCTCGGCGCGGGCCGCCGCGTCGATGGCGCGGCAGAGGTCGAGGTTCAGCGCGTTCCGGCGCTCGGGGCGCTGGAGGGTGAGCAGCGAGACGGCACCGTCGCGGGTCGTGGCGAGCATGGCCGCACCCTAGGACCCACGCCGCGGGCCGGGAGCGGTCACCCCGTGTTCCGCAGTCCCGCCGCGATGCCGTTGATGGTGAGCAGCAGCGCCCGCTGCACCTGCGGGTCGGGCTCGGCGCCCTCCGGCGTCTCCCGGACGCGCCGGAGCAACGCGACCTGCAGCGCGTGCAGCGGGGTCAGGTAGGAGTCGCGGAGCGCCAGCGTCCGCCGCAGCACGGGGGCGTGCTCCAGCAGCGACGTCTGGCCGGTCACCTCGAGCACGTTCGCGATCGTGCGCGCGTGCTCCTCCCGCACGAGCTCGAACAGCCCGTGGTGCTCGGCGGGCACGAGCGCCGCGACGTACTCCGCCGCGATGTCGAGGTCCGTCTTCGCCAGGGTCATCTGCACGTTCGAGAGGAAGGTGCGGAAGAAGGCCCAGGAGCCGTACATCTCCCGCAGCGTGCCCGCCCGCCCGGCGTCGAGCGCCGCCTGCAGGCCCGAGCCGACCCCGAACCAGCCCGGCAGGATCATCCGCGTCTGGGTCCAGCCGAACACCCACGGGATCGCGCGGAGGTCGTCGAGACCGCCCGCGCCGCCGGGGCGCTTCGCGGGGCGGGAGCCGATGTTCATGCGGCCCAGCTCGTCGACCGGCGTCGCGGCGACGAAGAACGGCACGAGACCAGGGTCGCGCACGAGGCCGCGGTAGGTCGTCTGGCCGGCCGAGGCGACGACGTCCATCGTGTCGTTCCAGGTCTCCAGGAGGTCCGCCGGGAGCTGCGAGCGGCGGTGCAGCAGGGTGGCCTCGACGACGGCGGCGAGCGCCCCCTCGAGGTTGCGGCGGCCGAGGCCCGGCAGCGCGTACTTGTCCGAGATGACCTCGCCCTGCTCCGTCACCTTGATCGCGCCGGTCAGCGACCCGTAGGGCTGGCTCATGATCGCCTCGGCCGTGGGCCCGCCGCCGCGGCCCACCGAGCCGCCGCGCCCGTGGAACAACCGCAGGGTCACCCCGTGCCGCGCCGCCACGTCGCGCAGCGCCCGCTGCGCCCGGTGGATCTGCCACTGCGACGCCGCGATGCCCGCGTCCTTCGACGAGTCGGAGTAGCCGAGCATGATCTCCTGGACGTCGCCGCGGGCGGCCACGAGGCGCCGGTACGACGGCTCCTCCAGCAGCGCCTCCAGCAGCGGTCCCGCGTTCTCGAGCTCGGCGACCGTCTCGAAGAGGGGCGCGAAGCCGATCCGGGCCCGCGCGGGACGGTCGGCGGAGCCCAGGTCGACGAGCCCGACCTCGCGGGCCAGCACGACCACGGCCCACAGGTCGTCCACGTCGTGGGTCATCGACACGATGTAGGTCTCGACGACCCCGTCGCCGTAGGTGTCGAGCGCCGTGCGGATGGTGCGCACGAGGTCGAGGGAGGCCGTCGCCGCCTCACCGAGGTCGCTCGCCCCGGCGCCCGTGAGGGGTCGGGACGACGCGAGCTCGCGCGCCAGCAGGGCGATGCGCTCGGGGCGCTCCAGCTCGTCGTACGGCGTCGGGAGCTCGCCCGTGCGCCCGTAGAGCTCCGCCAGGGCGGCGTGCGCCTTGCCCGAGTGCTCCCGCACGTCCATCGTCGCCAGCCCGGCGCCGAAGGTGACCGCGGTGCGGATCAGCCGCAGGATCGCGCCGTCCCCGGTGAGGGTGTCGCCGGAGGCGAGCATCGAGTCGCGCACGAGGCACAGGTCGGCGACGAGCTCGTCCACCGACAGGTAGTCACGGTCGGGCTCGTGGGGCGTGCCCGCGCGCAGCCGGTCGCGGGTGCGCTGCAGGCGCACCTTCACGAACGTCAGCTTCACGCGGTAGGGCTCCTCCGCGTTGAGCCGCCGCACCGTGCTCCACGTGACGGGGAGGGCGGCCGCGTCGCGCTCCAGGCTCTCCGCGAGCGCCGCGGAGGGGGTCACCACCCGGGTGGAGGCGGTCATCTCGGTCAGCACCTCGTCGACGGCCTCGACGAGCTCGGCGAGCCCCGCCGCGTGCTGGAGGGCGAGGATCTCCAGCGTCACCGCGGGCGTCACGTTGGGGTTGCCGTCGCGGTCGCCGCCCGCCCACGTGCCGAACCGCAGCGGGCGCGCCGTCGCCGGGAGCTCGACGTCGAGCGTCGCCAGCGCCCGGTCGAGCTCGCCCAGCAGCTCGGGCACCACCTCCGCGGCGATCGACCGCAGGTAGTAGACGGCCGTGCGCGCCTCGTCGCCCGGCTCGGGGCGCACGACGCGCAGCTCGTCGGTCTGCCACAGCAGGTCCACCAGCTCGGCGAGCCGTCGCTCGTCGGCGGCGCGGTGGGTGGCGGGACGGCCGGGCTGCTCGGCCGTCGTCACGACCTCCGCGACCTTGCGGAGCAGGCGCAGGACGGTGCGGCGCGAGGCCTCCGTCGGGTGCGCCGTGAACACGGGGCGGTACTCCACCCGGCCCAGTAGGTCGACGAGCTCGTCCCGCGTGAGGGTGCCGTCCGCGAGCGCCTCGCCCACCCGGCCGAGCGTCGCCGCGAACGGCCCCTCCTCGCCCGCGTCGAGCTCCCGCAGGCGGTGCAGCTGCTCGGTGGTGTTGACCAGCTGGAAGTACGCCGCGAACGCCCGCGCCAGCACGACCGCCGTCGCGGGATCCACGTCGGCGAGCAGCGCGTGGAGCTCGGCGTCCGAGGGTTGCCGGGCCAGGCGCCGTACCTTCTCGACGAGCGCCAGCAGGTCGGGACCCTCGTGGCGCGTCAGCGACTCGCCCAGCAACGTCGTCAGCTGGCGCACCGAGGCGCGCAGGGCCGCGTGCTGCGGCTCGGACCCCACGCCACCGGCGAAGAGGGCGGCGTCGGGCTCGCGGCGGTCGGCCTCGAGGAGGTCGTCCACGGAGGCCAGCGTCTTCTCGCTCGTCATGCGCTCAGTCTGTCGGGTGATTGTTACGACCCCGAACGGTGGCTCACGGACCGAGCGCGGGGATTCTGCTCAACCGCGGTCCCCCCGCGCCGATGGGTCCTCGTCGCGACCCGGCCCGGCGGTTCCCCCGTCGCCGACCCCGGGCCGCGGGAGGGATCTCGGATGCGCCACCACCAGCACCGCCACCACCAGCACCGCCGTGACGAGCGCGGCAGCGTCGCGGTCTTCGTCGCCGTCATGATCGCGGTCGTCGTCGCCGCCGCGGCCTTCGTCACCGACCTCGGGCTGCAGCGTGTCCTGCGCTCCGACCTGCAGGCCGTCGCCGACGTGGTCGCGCTCGACCTCGCCCGCAACCTCGACGGCCGGACGGCCGCGCAGCTCGGGGCCGTCATGGACGCCGCGCGGGACCAGTCGGTGGCCCGCAACGACGACGCCGTCGGCGACGGGACGCGGGTGACGTGGGAGGTCGGCGAGGTCACGCTCCAGGGGCAGTTCCGGGCGTTCACCGCCGCCGACGCCGCGACGTCCCCGACGGCGGTGCGGGTGACCGCCCGCTCGCAGGTGCGCTACCCCATCACGGGCGGCGACGGGCCCGCGACCCGCGCGGCGGTCGCCGGCGCGACCTCGTCGGCCTGCTACCGGCTGGGCTCCTACGCGGCGATGGTGCGGTCGGGGAACTCCCTGCTCCTCAACCCGGTGCTCCGCCGGATCGGCCAGAGCAACGCCACGCTGTCGGCGGCCGACTACACGGGGCTCGCGGGCGTCGCCGTCTCGCTCGACAAGCTCGCCGCCAACCTGGGCCTCGGGTCGGTCAACGAGCTCGCGACGGCGACGGTGAAGGCCCGCGACTACTACCTGGCGCTGGTCAACGCGCTGCCGGCGGGCACGAGCGGCACCCAGGTCACGATCCTCAACCAGCTCCGCTCGTGGACGCTCACCCAGAGCATCGACCTGCAGGTGGGCCGGATCATCGGGGTCTCGTCCGGCTCCGGTTCGGTGGTGGGCGCGACCTACGACCTGCTCGACCTGGTGGCGGGCTCCATGTACCTCGTCAACGGCGAGAACCTCATGAACGTCTACATCGGGAGCCTCGCCCCCGGCGTCACCAACACCGGCCTGGCGATCCGGCTGATCCAGGGGGCACGGCAGTACTGCGGGCGACCGGGAGAGGCCCACACCACGGCCCGCGCGACCGACACCCAGCAGCTCGGGGTGCACGTCGACACCTCGCTCAACCCGGTGGTCACGTCGATCGTCGTGCCGGGCATCCCCGGGATCCTGGCCGCGCCGGCGTCGTTGACGGTCAACCAGCCGAACTACGTGAGCCTCGACGTGGGGGTCGCACCGACGGTCTCGACCCTGACGGAGCTGCGCTGCGGCAGCCCGCAGAAGGCGACCTTCACGGTGGAGAACGGGCTCGTCAAGGTCACGCTGCGCACCAACGTCCGCACCGTCCTGCAGACCCAGCTGAAGCTGCTGGCCCTGCCGTCGCTCAGCGAGACGCGGGTCGAGGTGAACGCGACGATCGACATCACGGCGACCATCGGCTCCTCGCGCCGCAGCTCCTTCACGGTCGAGGTGCCGCCGCAGAGCTTCGACACGCCGTACACGACGAGCACCGGCGGCGTCACCATCGACTCCGCGACCGTCGTCGGCACCGCGTCGGTCACGGCGCACAAGTACGTCGCGGGCCTCAACGTCGGCGGCGTCGCGCTGACGACCAGCGAGAAGAACGCCCTCGCCCAGTCGGCCGTCGACGGGTCGGCCCGGGCCTACTTCGACGCGTCCCGGCCCACCAGCATCCTCAGCGGCATCGTCACGCCGATCCTCGGCCTCGCGGGGGCCGAGATCGCGGGGTCGCGCCTGTCGCTCAACAGCGCCCCCGCCCTGCAGTGCGGTACGCCGCGACTGCAGGGCTGAGGGCGCTGCCGGGTGCTGCTCGGGCGGGACGCCCGGGGTGGTGCCTCAGGCCTCGTCGAGGGCGGCGGCCACCCGACGGTGGGCCACCCAGATCTCCTCGGGCAGACCCTCGAAGAGCTCGAGGTGCGTCTGGCGGAAGCCCATCTCCTGGCGCCACCGCTCGACGTCGATGTCGAGGAGCCGCTCGAGGTCGGCCTCGGGGAGGTCGAGCCCGGTCAGGTCGAGCTCCTCGCGCGTGGGGAGGATGCCGACCGGCGTGGGCCGGCCCTCGACCTCGCCCTTGCGCAGCTGGATCAGCCAGAGGAGCGCCCGCAGGTTCTCGCGGTAGCCGGGCCACAGGAAGTGGCCGTCCTCGGCGTCGCGCTGGAACCAGTTGACGTGCGCGAAGATGGGCGGCTTCGAGGCGGCCCCGACGATCTTGAGCCAGTGCGCCGCGTAGTCGGCCTCGGCGTAGGACATGAACGGGCGCATAGACATGGGGTCGTAGCGCAGCTGGCCCTCGACGCCCTCGGCGGCGAACGTGGCCTCGGCGCCGAGCGTCAGCCCGTCGTACACGCCCTCGGCGACGTCGTGGAACGCCCGCACCAGCGGCTCGCGGTCACGCGTGCGGCCGCCGAAGATGATCGCGTCGACGGGCACGCCGGCCGGGTCGTCGTAGTCCGGCGCGACGTTCGGCACCTGGCTCAGCGCGGTCGTGAAGCGGCTGTTCGGGTGGGCCCACGGGGCGTCCTTCTCGGACTCCGACCGGTCGGCGATCTTGTCGCCCTTCCAGTCCTCCCAGCCCGTGACGTCGGCCGGCGGCTGGGGCGTCTTGCCCTCCCACCAGACCTCCTGCGTGTCCGGGTTGTAGGCGACGTTGGTGAAGATCGCACCCGAGCCCTCGTCGACCGAGTGCAGCGCGGTCGGGTTGGTCAGCTCGTTGGTGTCCTTCGCGACGCCGAAGACGCCACCCTCGGGGTTGAAGGCGTAGAGGCGGCCGTCCTCACCGGGCCAGATCCAGGCGATGTCGTCGCCGTAGAACTCGACGTGGTAGCGGTCGCCCAGCGCCTCGGGGGCCAGGGTCATCGCCAGGTTGGTCTTGCCGGACGCGCTCGGGAAGCCACCGACGACGTGGTGCTTCTCGCCGGTCTGCTTGTCCGTGATGCCCAGCAGCAGGAACTGCTCGGAGAGGAACTCGCCCGAGGCGAAGCCGTCGAAGGCGGCCTGGCGGAGGCCGTGGGCGATCTTGCCGAGGAGCGCGTTGCCGCCGTAGGACGAGCCGTAGTGCAGGATCGTGCGCTCGTCGGCGATCGTCACGAAGTAGCGCTGGTCGTCCGCCGTGCCCTGGCCGAGGTTCGGCAGGTCGCCGGCGACGTGCACGGCGCGCACGAAGCTGTCGGGCTCGGCGAGGTCGTTGATGTAGGAGACGCCCACGCGGGCCATCCGGATCATGTGGAGCACGACGGTGCGCGTGTCGGTGAGCTCGACGCCCGCGGCGTACTTCTCCAGCGGGGAGCCCTGCGGCGCCATGAGGTAGGGGACGACGTACATCGTCTTGCCCTCGAGCTGGCCACGCATCTTCGACGTCAGCAGCTCGCGCATCTCGGCGGCGGGGCGCCAGTTGTTGTACTCGCCCTTGTGGCGCTCGTCGTTGGTCGCGACGATCGTCCGCTCCTCGGAGCGCGCGGTGTCCTTGTGGTAGCTGCGCGAGTAGTACCGACCCTCGCCCGCGGGCAGCAGCTCGCCGGCCTCGAGGGCCTCCGCGACGAGCCGCGCGTCGTCGGCGGCGTCCACCACCTCGATGCGCGCCGCGCCGGTCACCTCCGCCCAGTGCGCGACGTACTCCCGCACGTGCGGGTTGAGCAGGCCGGCCTCGTCGAGGGCGGTGTCCACGAATCCCATGTCGTCCGGATCCCTTCGTCGGTGGCACCCGGGGGTGCGCACGGCGTCAACTGCCGTTGATGCTCGCACACCCGGTACGTCGCGGTACTGCGGCCCCATATTTGGTACCGAGTGCCGCACTGGGTCCCACGCGGTCGGGAGTGTCCGCCGGCGTCGTTAGTGTGCGGGCGTGAGCACCCCGCCCGACACGGTTCCCCACTCGTTCGTGGAGAACGTGCTGGGCGTGCTCACCGGCACCTTCCTCGTCTCCCTGGGGCTGCTGTTCCTCACGACCAGCGCGGCCGTCACCGGAGGCACGACCGGTCTGGCGCTGCTGCTGACCTACGCCGCGGGCCTGCCCTTCAGCGTCGTCCTCGTCGTGCTCAACGTGCCGTTCTTCGCCCTCGCCGCGGTGAAGATGGGCTGGGGGTTCGCGGCACGCAGCCTGCTCTGCGTCGTGCTGGTGAGCGGCTTCGCGGAGCTCCACCACCGCTTCGTCGACCTCGCCGACCTCGACCCCGTCTACGCCGCGATGGCGGGCAACCTCCTCGTCGGCATCGGGTTGCTCATCGTGTTCCGCCACGGCGCCAGCCTCGGCGGCTTCAACGTGGTCGCGCTCCTCGCGCAGGAGCGGCTCGGGTGGCGGGCGGGCCACGTGCAGATGGCGCTCGACGTCGGCGTCGTGCTCGGCGCGCTGGCCGTCGTCGATCCCGCCAACGTGCTCGTCTCGGCCGTGGGTGCGGCGCTGCTCAACCTCGTGCTCGCCCTCAACCACCGGCCGGGGCGCTACCTCGGCGCCTGAGGCGGTGCGACCTGTGCGACGGGCTCAGCAGCCGCTCCACGCGCCGCGGCCCTCGGCCTCCGCTCGGTCCTCCGCCGCGGCGTACCGGTCCAGGCGCTCGAACTCGTCCCGGAACACGTACGTCGCGACCCAGCCCGACGCGACCAGGCGCTCGCCCACGTCGGTGCCGTCGGGGCCCTCGACGTAGCGCAGCAGCCGGTCGTAGCGGTCCACGTCGTCCTGGGTGGGGTCGCCGACGAGGGTGACCGTGGTGCCCACCGGCAGCAGGTCGACGAGCACGTCGGTGGCCTCGGCGCCGCCGCACTCGGGGGTGCCGCGCACCTCGGGCGCGTCGAGGCCGAGCAGGCGCACGCGACGCTCCTCGTCGGACCCCGCGGGCACCACCCGGATCGTGTCGCCGTCGACGACCGCGGTGACGACCGCGGTGCTGGACGCGCCGTCGCCGGGCTCGCCGCCGGGCTCGCTGTCGGGACCGCCGCGGGGATCGTCCTCCGCCCGGTTGCCGGTGAACCAGATCGCGCCCACCACCAGCAACGTCAGCAGGATCCCCACCACGCGTGTGCGCACCCGCGCCCCCTCGTCACCGTCGGCGTGCGGCCGCCCCCGGAACGACCGTCGGCGGCGATCCTAGGGATCGCCGCCGACGGTTCTCGGGACGTGCGGTGCGCCGGTGGCGCGGGGCCGAGGCTCAGACGCGGCCGAAGGTGACGCTGGTGGTCCAGATCTTCTCGAGCTTGACGCGCTCGCCGGTGCCGGGGGCGTGCCAGACGTAGCCGTCGCCCGCGTAGATCGCCACGTGGTAGACGCGGCCGCCGCTGTAGAAGAAGACGAGGTCGCCGACGCGGGCCGACTTCGTGCTGATGCGACCGACCGACTCGGCCATCTGGCGCGACGTGCGGGGCAGCGTCTTGCCGACCTTCTTGTAGACGTAGCCGACGTAGCCCGAGCAGTCGAAGCCCGTGCTGGGGCTGGTGCCGCCGTAGCGGTACTTGACGCCCTTGAGCGCGCGGGCCGCCTTGAGCACCTCGTAGTTGCGGATCTCGATCTGGCGCTCGTACTCGGCCCGCTGGGTCGAGGACCAGTGCGCGGGGTAGGCCTCGGCCGGCTGGGCCGTGCCGACGCTGAGCGCCGCGGTGGAGGCGACGGCCGCGAGGGCGAGACCGCCGGCGGTGGCGGCCCGGCGGAGGGTGGAGGTGCGACCGGGGGTGCGGACCGTCATGCGGGCGCGGCCGTGGGCGCGGTGGCGGGGGGTGCCGGGGATGGGAGAAGGAGCGTGTGCGGGGGTGCCCGGACGTGCGGGCACGCTGACATCAGCATGCATGGAGGGGATTCCTTGCGGCGACGCCTACGAAAGATGACCTGTCGGGTTCGGGCTGCCGTTGCCCGGGCCGACCACCTCGCGGTGGGCGGACCTTCACCCCAAGCCGTTCCACCCTGCGGTGGAGCGGCGTGCTGCCTGGGTCTCCCGTGCTCACCACTCGCGCGTGCGCGATCTGGTTCTCCCCAAGCCGTGGTGAGCCTCGGCGCAGCCTGGGCGGCCCCGTCGACCCCGACGAGGACTTTCGGCCGTCAACACTGGGGGCTGCCCGCCCGGTTGGCAAGAGGTTGAACTGTCTTTTATGTCACGGGTGTGAACGCGAAGGTGCGGGGCGGTAACGCCGATCGGAACTACCTTTGGTCCTCGTGAGCCTCCCGCCGCCGCCCGACCGTCCCGCGCTGCCGCCGGGCACGCGTGTGCTGCTCGACGCGGGCGTGCGCCGCTACGGGGCCCTCCTCGTGGGGGGCGCCCCGGTGCGGGCGGTCCGGCTCGGCGCGGGTGGCGCACGGTTGCTCGAGGGCGGCTCCTTCGTGCTCGACGGCACGCCCGGCCGCGCCGGGCTCGCGGCGCAGCTGGTGGGGGCCGGGCTCGCGGCGTACGTCGCGGACGCACCCCCGCCGGCCGGCGACGACGTGCTCGTCGTCGTCCCCGCCCACGAGCGGGCCGACGGTGTCGAGCGGCTGCTCGGCGCCCTCGGCGGCGCGGTCCCGGTGCTCGTCGTCGACGACGCCTCGCCCGATCCCGGCCCCCTCGCCGCGACGGCGGCACGGCACGGCGCGGACGTGCTCCGGCTGCCGACGAACCTCGGACCGGCGGGTGCGCGGAACGCAGGCCTCGCGGAGGCGCGGCGGCGGGGCGCGACGTACGTGCTGTTCGTCGACTCCGACGTCGTCGTCACGGCGGAGGAGCTCCGGCGCCTGCGCGCTGCCTTCGTCGACCCCGGCCTCGCCGTGGTCGCGCCGCGGATCCGCGGTCTGGTGGAGACGGGGTCGGCGCTGACGCGGTACGAGGCCGTGGCCTCCTCCCTCGACCGGGGTCCCCGCTCGGCGTTCGTGGCCCCCGGCACCGCCGTGGCCTACGTACCCTCCGCCGTGCTGCTCGCCCGGGTCGCGGCGCTGGGGGAGGGCTTCGCCGCCGACCTGCGGGTGGGGGAGGACGTCGACCTCGTGTGGCGGCTGGTGCGCGCGGGCTGGCGGGTGCGGTACGACGCGGGAGCCACCGCCCGCCACGACCACCGGGTCGCCCTCGGGGCGTGGGCGCGGCGGCGGGCGGACTACGGCGGCAGCGCGGCGGTCCTGGCCGCCCGGCACGGCGACCTCGTCGCCCCCGCGGTCCTCGCCCCGCTCGGTGTCGCGCAGGTCGCGGCGCTCCTGCTGCAACGTCCGGTGCCGACCGTCCTGGCCGGGGGTGCGGGGGTCGTGGTGGCCGCGCGGCTCGCGGACCGGCTGGGTGGCGACGCCGATGCCCGGCGCACCGCGACGTCCCTCACGCTCCTCGCGACCTGGATGAACGTCGAGCAGGTCGCCGCGGGCCTGCTCCGCCACCACTGGCCCCTCACCGTGGTGGGGCTCGCGACGTCCCGCCGGGTACGACGCCTGGTGGCCGCCGCCGTCGTCGCCGACACCGCGGCGGGCTGGGTGCGGCAGCGGCCGGCGACCGACGTCGCGACGTACGCCGTGCTCCGTCGGCTCGACGACCTGGCCTACGGGTGGGGCGTCTGGCGTGGAGCGGTGAGCGAACGCTCGGTGCGTTCGCTCCTCCCGGCGTGGCGGAGGTCGTAGGGTGCTCCGCATGGTTGCGGAGCCGCTGGAGTGGCGGAAGTACGACGACGCCCAGCTGCCCCGGGTCCTCGAGGCGGCGCTCGAGGCGTTCGCCAAGCACGGGTACCACGGCACCTCCATCCGGGAGCTGGCCTCCACGGCCGGCCTGTCGGTGCCGGGGCTCTACCACCACTACCCGTCCAAGCAGGACATCCTCGTCGCCCTCCTCGAGGACGTCATGCGCGACCTCGTGCAGCGCACCGCCGCGGCGCTGGAGGAGGCCGGGGCATCCCCCGCAGCGCGCTTCGACGCCTGGGTCGAGTGCCTCCTGCGGTTCCACATGTTCCGCACGAAGCACGCGTTCGTGACCTCGAGCGAGCTGCGGAGCCTCGAGGGCGCCAACCGCGACCGGATCGTCGCGCTGCGCGACGAGCTCCAGGCGATGCTCGACAGCGCCGTCGAGGACGGTGCGGCCGACGGCACCTTCGCCACGCCGTACCCCAAGGCCGCGAGCCGCGGCGTCACGGTGCTCTGCATCGGGGTGTCGTCGTGGTACCGGCCCGACGGACCGCTGAGCCCCGAGGAGCTCGTGCACCGGCACCTCGTGCTCGCGCGCGGCGTCGTCAACGCGACGGAGTGACGCCCTCGGCGGTGGTCGCCTCTTCCGGTGTCGCCTCTTCCGGTGTCGCCCCTCCCGGTGTAACGCGGTGTCCGGGCTACTGCACACGTGGTCGACCACCGCAGGAGTAGCACCAACCCTTCCAAGGAAGCCCGGACACCGCGTTACACGGGTTGATGGACGCCGCCGACCGGCCCGCTGGCCCTCCCCAGGCGGGCCCCGGGGTACGTCTGTCCCCAGGCAGCGCGCCGTACCGGTTGCTCGGTCCGCCGGTCGGTCACCGTGGGCGCATGCATCCCCTCCTCGCGGCGACGGCCGCCACCCAGGGCGGCGTGTTCACCCGCGAGCAGGCGGCGGGGGTGGGTTACCGGACACCGGAGATCCGGACGCTCCTGCGGCCCGGCGGGGAGTGGGTGCGGGTGCGCCGGGGAGGGTACGTCGCCCGGCCCGCCTGGGAGGCCGCCGACGACGTGGGGCGGTGGCGCATGCGCGACCGCGCCGTCCACCTGACGATGAGGGCCCCGCACGTCCTCAGCCACGACTCGGCGGCGCGGGCGCTCGGCATCGACGTCGCGGTACCGCGCGAGCGGCTCGTCCACGTCACCCGGGGCAGGGTCAACGGCACACGCACCGAGCACGGGGTCAAGCACCACGTCGCGCGCACCCCGCCCGGCGATCTCGCGCTCACCGACGGCGTCCCGCACCTCGGCGCCGCCCGCACTGCCGTCGACCTCGCCCGCGAGCACGGCTTGACCACCGGCGTCGTCGCGATGGACCAGGTGCTGCGGCGCAACGTCACCATCGCCGACCTGCACGGTGAGGTCGCCGGCCAGCGGCACTGGCCAGGGGTGCACGAGGCGCGTCGGGCGGTCGACCTGGCCGACGCCGGCGCAGAGAACGGCGGGGAGTCGATCGCTCGCCTGTTGGTCGTCGAGGCGCTCGGGCTGCGTCCGGTGACCCAGTTCCCGGTGCGGCTCGGCCGCGGTGTCATCTGGATCGACATGCTGGTCGGATGTCTGGCCATCGAGCTGGACGGCCGGGTGAAGTACCTGTCGGTCGCCGAGGGCGGCGTCGCCGTCGGGCCCGTGGCCGACGTTGTGATGGCGGAGAAGGGTCGGGAGGGCGGGCTGCAAGGGGTCGGCCTGGCGGTCCAGCGCCTCACGCCCGACGACTTCTGGGGCGTGCCGCGGAAGCGGGCGATGGCCCGGCTCCGCCAGCAGTACGCCGCAGCCGTCGCGTCGTTCGGAGCGACGACCCCGACGGCCCTGCTGGAAGCGGCGCGGCAGATGGAGGGGCTGCGCAGCGAGCGCCTGCGCGACCGGCGCCTCGGCGTCGCGAGCTGACGGGTCGTCTTCGGTGTGGGGGGGTGGGGTGGCTCGTCCTCGCCGTTGTAACGCGGTGTCCGGGCGTCCATGGAAGGGTTGGTGCGTCCTGTGCGGTGGTCGACTACTGCTCCAGTAGCCCGGACACCGCGTTACACGCAGTCCCACTCACCAGCCGGGGGCGAGGCCGGAGCGGGGCGCGACGACGGGACCTGGGCGTGGGCCGAGCGAACCCTCTGCCGGGGTGTCCGACGCGCGGTGGTCAGGCGACCGTCGACCACCAGTAGACGGGCGCGATGCCGCGCACCTCGCCGTCGGCGTCGCGGAGCACGTCGATCTCGCTGTGGAACCGCTCGCCCGTGGCGAGCTCCCCACGGAACGTGACGAGGGCCGTGCCGTCGTCCTGGAGGTCGACCTGGGTGGCGACATCGCCGGTCGGGCCGGCAGGCGCGCCGTCGAGGGTGCGCTCGCACAACGACTTGGAGGCGGACAGCTCGCAGACCTCGTCGGGCGGCAGCGCGAGCAGCTCCTCGACCCACGCCTCGGTCTCCGCCACGGTGAGGGGGTGGGGCGGCGCGGGCTTCGCGACGGCCGAGATCCCAGCGCTCGCCGCGAGGCCCCCGCCCGCGATCGCCAGCACGGCGGCGCCGAGCGCCAGGGTCCGTCGGATCGGGAACGTCGTCATGATGCTGATTGTGGGGCGCGCCGCGCGTTCCCCGCTGGAGTTCTGCGGAACGGATGCGGGCCGACGGAACCTCCGGCTGCACCCGTTCCGCAGGAGGTGGCCGGGCGCCCCGCCCGCCGCCGGAAATCGGTGGCGGCGTCACCACCGCCGGTGCATGCTGATCCACTCGGCCGACGGCGCCGGGGGGTGGTGCGAGGCCGACTCGCGACGGCCGTTCCGGCCCGGAGGCCCACGATGGTCTACCTGCAGTTCTTCAGTGACTACACCGAGCACCCGCTGTGGCTGCGCGGACCCACCTGGGACGACGCCGGGCACGCCGACGCCGACGAGCTCGGGCTGAGCGGTCCCCTGCAGGAGGACCTCGCCGACTGGTGCAGGCGCGACGACGGTGACGATGAGATGCGGGACGGGTTGCTCGGCCACCTGGTGCGCGCGCTCGGCCTCGCGCGCCAGGTCCAGCTCGAGCTGGGCGGGGACCACGAGGTGTGGCGGTGCGAGCCGGGGCGGCACGCGCTGCTGCTGGCCCTGCCGGGCGAGGGCGCGGATCTCCTCCGGATGGAGGCTGGCCGGCCCGTGCGGTTCCCGATCCGGACCCTCGCCGTTTCGGTCCCGACCCGTCGCCGCATCCACCGGTGGCGCGCGCAGCGCCGTCACGCGGACGGCCTGCCGGGCGACGCGTCGTGGCGCGCGGAGGGCCTGTCGATCGCGGCGGCGATCCAGGAGGAGGTGGGTCTCGACGCGGTGGTGGGCTACCTCGGTGGCCGGACGGAGGAGCCGCCGCGGGCCCCGGTCCCACCCGAGCTCCGGGGAGGACGGTGGCGCGCCTGGCGCTAGATCCCGAAACCCCCGTCGGCGTTGACGACCGACCCGTGGAGCGCGGCTCCGGCCGGCGAGCAGCAGAGCGCGACGACGTCGGCGACCTCGGCCGGCTCGAGCGCCCGGCGGAGGCCCTGGTGGCGGGCGAGCTCGTCGATGCCGTCCTCGCCCGCGAGGCCGTAGAGGGCCGCGGTCGCCTCGAGCATGGGCGTCCGCGTGGCGCCGGGCGACACGGCGACGGCCACGACGCCCGTGCCGGCGAGGTCCGCGGCGAGGCCGCGCACGATCCCGACGACCGCGTGCTTCACGGCCGTGTAGGCCGCCAGCCCGAACAGCCCGTGCTCGCCCGCGGCCGACGCGATGCCGACGAAGCGCGCGAGGTGGGGCTCGGGCGAGGCGAGCAGGTGGGGGACCGTCGCGGCGGCGGTCGTCCAGACGCCCTTGGCGTCCACCTCCCACAGCTCGTCGAGCACGCTGTCGGGGGTGGCCCAGAGCGGGCTGCCGCCGCCGACGACGGCCGCCGCGGCGACGACCGCGTCGAGGCGGCCCCGGCGGGCCACGACGTCCGCAGCCAGCTCGCGCAGCGCCGTACCGTCCCGCACGTCGACGAGGTGCCACTCCGCGCAGGGCGCGGCGACGGGGGCGACGTCGACACCGACCACGTCGTAGCCGTCACGGGCGAGCGCGGCGAGGACCGCCGTGCCCAGCCCTCCGGCGGCGCCGGTGACGAGGGCGACGCGGCGGTCGCTCACGCCTGCACCGGTACGCGGCCCGCGGCCCGCGCTGCCGGTGCGGCCAGGTGTCCCCGGGCGTCGGGAGCGGCGTGGCGGACGCGCTGGAGCACGTCGCGCACGAGCTCCGCGACGAGGCAGCGGCCCTCGTCGGCGGTCGCGCCGGTCGGGTCGCCGAGGACGCCGTTGGCGGAGACGGCCCGCACGCCGCCGCTCATCAACGTCGGCAGGATCTCCGTCAGGGTGCCGGTGTTGCCCACCTCGGCCCGGCGGAGGTCGACCGCGGTGGGTCGGAGGTGGAGCATGATCGAGGTCTCGGTGCGACCCGCGTGGAGGTCGACGTCCTCGGTCGCGCACGCGACCCAGGCGGTGTCGTGCCCCTCCTCCCGCAGCTGACGCACGGCCTTCTCGAGCGCGAAGACGTTGCCGCCGTGGGCGTTGACGAGGACGACGCGCGGGGTCCAGAGCTCGGCGGAGCGCACCAGCTCGACGAGCAGGGCGGCGAGCGCCTCGGTGCCGATCGACAGCGTGCCGGGGAAGCCGTGGTGCTCGCCCGAGGCGGCGAACAGCAGGGGCGGCGCCACGAGCACGGGCACCTCGTCGAGGAGGTGCACCGCCACGCGCGCCGCGACCTCGGCGGCGATGACGCCGTCGGTGTCGAGGGGCAGGTGGGGACCGTGCTGCTCGATCGAGCCGACCGGCACGAGGAGGAGCGTGCCGGGCTCGACGTCCGGCCACGTGCGTGACGAGAGGGCGGGGGTCACGGTGCGCCCAGCGTGCGGTGGAAGCCCTCCGGGACGAGGAGGTGCTCGGGCGTCAGCTCGTGGATGGACGCGACGCCCATGCCCCGCAGCGCCGAGTCCACGCCCATGCGGAGCACGTCGAGCACGTTGCCCACGCCCTGCTCGCCGTTGGCGGCGAGGCCCCAGAGGTAGGCGCGGCCGATGAGCACGGCCCGGGCGCCGAGGGCGACGGCCTTGACGACGTCGGAGCCGCGGCGGATGCCACCGTCGATGACGACCTCGAGGTCGTCGCCGACCCGCGAGGCGATCGGGTGCAGCATCCGGATCGCGGCCGGGGTGCCGTCGAGGTTGTTGCCGCCGTGGTTCGACACGGAGATGGAGTCGACACCCGCGTCCACGGCCCGCAGCGCGTCGTCCACCCGGCTGACGCCCTTGAGGATGAACGGCTTGCCGCCGGAGACCTGCTTCCACTGCTCGCGCATCCACGCGACGTCGTCCCAGGACGGCGGCTCGGTGTTCATCCACTCGTAGTAGGCGCCGAAGAACGTCGGTCCCGCGATCCCGCCCGGCGGCGCCAGGTTGGGGGCGGTGAGGTCGGGGATCGTGCCCGTCTTGCCGAAGGTCCACAGCCACCGCGGCTTGGCGGCCACCTTCGGGGCGAAGCGCACCATCGTGCGGAGGTCGACCTTCTCCGGGATCTCGGGCGAGCCCCAGTCGCGGCCGATCGAGAACGACCAGTCGGTGGTGGCGATGAGGCCGAGCGCGCCCGCGTCCTGGGCGCGCTGCATCCGGTGGAGCATGATGTCGCGCTCGCCGGTCCAGTACATCTGGAAGAACGTCCGCGCCCCCGTCCCCGTGACCTCCTCGACGGACTTCGAGGCGAAGTTCGACAGGCCCATGAGCGTGCCGCGGTCGCGGGCGGCGCGGGCGACGGCGACCTCGCCGTCGGGGTGCACGGCCTGCACACCGGTGGGGGAGATGACGACCGGCTGCGAGATCTCCTGGCCCCAGACCGTCGTGGCCTGTGACCGCTCCTTCTGCTGGCCCGCGACGACCGGCTGGAGGCCGATCTCGGCGAAGGCCGCCTGGTTGTCCCCGGCGGACTGACCGCGCTCCGAGCCGGCGACGAGCGCGCCGTACACGGGCTGCGGCAGGCGCTTGCGCGCCCGCTCCTGGGCGACGGCGACGGACTCGAACCAGGGGTTCTGCTTCCAGGGGTTGCTCAGCCACTCGGGCTTGGCCATGGGTCTCTCCTGCGGTGGTGTGCCGGCGGGCGCGCGTGGTCGGCGCAGGCGTGCCCGCCGGCGGATCGGGGGGTTCGGGTACGGCGCGGGATCAGCACCCGCAGGCGCCGGAGGCGCAGCCGCCCCCGCCGCCCAGGGCGCCCGTGCCCGGGTCGAAACCGGCGAGCGGGCTCTCGGCGCACGCCGAGACGGGCATGCCGCGGGGCGTGAGGGCGGCCTCGAGGTCCTCGGGGCGGCGACCCAGCTGCAGCATCACGGGCTGGTTGCGGGTGGGGTTCTTCTTGGAGTGGTCCTGGCTGGGCTCCGGGACCACCCGGCCACCCGCCTCGTTCATGGACTGCAGGGCGGACTCGCCGTAGCCCTGCACGCACTCCGGGTCGGGACCGTCGAGGGGGAGCCCGGTGAAGAACTTGGCGGCCATGCAGCCGCCGCGGCAGGCGTCGAAGAAGGAGCACTTCGCGCACGCGCCGCCGGTCTGCGGGGCGCGCAGGTCCTGGAACAGCGGGGACGTCTGCCAGACCTGCTGGAAGCCGCCGTCGGTGAGGATGTTGCCGGCGTGGAAGTTGTCGTGGATCGCGAACGGGCAGGCGTAGACGTCGCCGATCGGGTCGATGAGGCAGACCACACGGCCCGCGCCGCACAGGTTGAGGCCGGGCAGCGACTCGCCGAACGCGGCGAGGTGGAAGAAGGAGTCGCCGGTGAGGACGTTCTCGCCGTTGGCCATCAGCCAGTCGTAGAGCTCGCGCTGCTGCTCGGGGAGCGGGTGCAGCTCGTCCCACACGTCGGCGCCGCGGCCCGACGGGCGGAGCCGGGTGAGGCGGAGCATCGCGCCGTACTTGTCGGCGATGGCCTTGAACTCGTCGAGCTGGCCGATGTTCTGGCGGGTGCAGACGACGGAGATCTTCGCGTCGGAGAAGCCCGCCGCCTGGAGGTTCTCCAGTGCACGGATCGCGGTGTCGAAGGACCCGGAGCCACGGACGTAGTCGTTGACCTCGGCGGTCGCGCCGTCGAGCGAGATCTGGATGTCGACGTACCCGTTCATCGCGGGCGAGGCGAGGAAGGCCGCACGCTCGGCGTTGAGGCGCACGCCGTTCGTCGAGAACTTCACGCCGACGTTGTGCTCGATGGAGTACTCGAGCAGCTCCCAGAAGTCGGGACGGATCGTGGGCTCGCCGCCGCCGATGTTGATGTAGAAGACCTGCATGCGCTGCAGCTCGTCGATGACGGCCTTCGCCTGGTCGGTCGACAGCTCGCGGGGGTCGCGACGACCCGAGCTGGACAGGCAGTGGGCGCACTCGAGGTTGCAGGCGTAGGTCAGCTCCCACGTCAGGCAGATCGGCGCGTCGAGACCGAGCTCGAACTGGTCGACGAGGCGGTCGCCCCGGGGGGTGCGGTCACCGGTCGTGGGGAGCAGCTGGCCGATCCGGGTGCTGGGCCCGGGGCGCTCGGGGGCGATCGTCATGCTGCGGCTCCTTCGGTCGGGCGCGGGCGGATCATGTCGGTGCGGGCGAGGCCCTGCAGGGCCGCGAGGTAGCCGGGCCACTGGGCCTCGGGCACCGCGGCGGCCGCGAGGGCGGCAGCCACGTCGGGCTCGTCGGCGAGCGCGCGCACCACGGTGACGAGCTCGGGACGCTTGAGGAACGTCAGCTTGCGGTTGCCGAAGTGGTAGGCGAGCGCCCCGAACGGCTCGGGCCGCAGCGCCACCGCGGGCGAGATGGCCCACGGCTGGTCGAGTCGCACGGCGTCGGGGGCCGGGCTGTCCGGGGCGTCGCTCATCGCAGGTCTCCTGGGCTCGTCGGCTCAGTAGACGCCGCACATGCCGTCGATCGAGACTTCCTCGATCAGCATGTCGGCGCTCAGGTCGGTCTGCGTCTCGACGGACTCCTGGGGCTTGCTCATGCGCATCTCCTCGCGGTGTCGGTGCGGGGTGGCGAGCCCCCCGCGTGTGCCGTGCGCCACAGTAATGACACGGGGTGCCACTTGGGAAGGACGAGGCGACACCTGGTGTCATAACTGCCCGGTCGGGCAGGTGGTGCCTGCCCTCCTTCCGGCGGCCGTGCCCGCGTGATGGGATGCGGGCGGTCCGGCGTCCCCGTCGTGCCGGTGGCGGAAGGAGGCGGCGGTGCGGCACGAGCGCGGCGAGATGTTCGGCCGACCTCGGTCGACGACCCACGAGTCCATCGAGTCCGTGGCGCTCGACCTCTTCCACCGCGACGGCTTCGAGCAGACGACGGTCGACGACATCGCCACGGCCGCCGGCATCAGCCGACGCACCCTCTTCCGCTACTTCGCCTCCAAGAACGACATCCCCTGGGGCCGCTTCTCCGAGGGCCTCGCCGAGCTCGCGCGCCGGCTCGAGGAGGCCCCGCACGACGAGCCCGTGTGGCAGGCCCTCCACGACGCGATCCTCGACTTCAACGCCGTGCCCGCGGGCGGCGAGGAGCAGCACCGGGGCCGCATGCGGCTCCTCCTCGGCACGCCGGCGCTGCAGGCGCACTCCGCGCTCATGTACGCCGAGTGGCGCGGCGTGATCGCTCGCTTCGTCGCCGAGCGGCGCGGCATCGCGGCGGACGACGTGCGCGCCGTCGTCGTGGGCCATGCCGCCCTCGGGGTCTCGCTCGCGGCGTACGAGACCTGGCTGGCCCACGACGACGCCGACCTCGGCGAGCAGCTCGACGCCGCCCTCGGCGCCCTGCGCGACCACCTGGCGGAGTAGCGCCTGCGCCGAGTCGGCCGGAACGCGCGGGGTGCGGGGGCGGGCGGGAGGGCGCGAGGAAGTTCAGGTTCTCTGAACTTTGCCAGGTGCGCGGGTCGGGCGCCGGCCGCGATCCTAGGAAAACGCGGACCGGAGGCCGCGGGGAGTCCGCGTTTTCCTCGATCCGGCTGGGTCCGGTCCGCGTTTTCCTCTCCCGGGCACACCGGCCTGATTGCGTCACCTCCGCCCATCTGGCACCATCCCTCGCAGACCGAGCGAGCGTTCGGTCAGGAGGGATGGAGATGGGAACGCTGGCCGAGGACCTGACCGCGCGCACGCGGGAGTTCGTCGCGGAGCACGTGCTGCCGCTCGACGACGAGCACGACGGCGACATCGTCGCGGCGGGAGGCGACGAGCGTCGCGTCGCCCTCCAGGAGGCCGCGCGCGCCGCCGGGGTGTTTGCCCCGCAGGTCGCGCGGGAGTACGGCGGGCACGGCCTCGGGATGGTGGACCGCTCGGGCCCGCTCGAGGAGGCCGGTTACTCGCTCTTCGGTCCCATCGCCACCAACGTCGGCGCCCCGGACGAGGGCAACATGCACATGCTCGAGGCCATCGCGAGCGCCGACCAGCGCACCCGGTTCCTCGAGCCGCTCGCGCGGGGCCTCGTGCGCTCCGCCTTCGCGATGACCGAGCCCGCGCCGGGCGCCGGTGCCGACCCGTCCGCGCTGCGCACGCGCGCGGTCCGCGGCGACGGTGGCTGGGTCATCAGCGGGGAGAAGCGGTTCATCACGGGCGCCGACGGCGCCGGCTTCTTCATCGTCATGGCGCGCACCGGCGGCGAGCCCGGCGGCCCGGGTGGCGCGACCATGTTCCTCGTGCCCGCGGACACCCCGGGCGTGGTCGTCGGTCGCCACCTCCCGACGGTCGACCGGGCCATGATCGGCGGCCACTGCGAGATGCGCTTCGAGGACGTCGTCGTCGGCGACGACGCCGTGCTGGGCGAGGTCGACCTCGGCTTCCGCTACGCCCAGGTGCGGCTCGGTCCCGCGCGGATGACCCACGTCATGCGCTGGACCGGCGCGGCGCGCCGGGCCCACGAGACGGCGGTCGCGTACGTCGCGGGCCGGCAGGCGTTCGGCGGCCGGATCTCCGACCTCGGCCTCGCCCAGCAGCACATCGCCGACAACGAGATCGACCTCGCGGCGACCCGGGCCCTGCTGCGGGTGGCCTGCGAAGAGCTCGACGCGGGGGGCCGGGCGTCGGAGTCGACGTCCATCGCCAAGACCTTCGCGGCCGAGGCCCTCGACCGCGTCGTGGACCGCTCCCAGCAGCTGTGCGGCGGCCTCGGCGTCACGGCGGACCTGCCGGTCGCCAAGATCGCCCGCGAGATCCGGCCGTTCCGCATCTACGACGGCCCCTCCGAGGTGCACCGCTGGTCGATCGCGAAGCGCGCGGTCAAGCGCATCACGAGCGGCGCCGGGTCGTGAACGACGCCGCCGGCGGGCTCGGGCCCGCGGAGCTCGACCGCGTCACCGGCTGGCTGGCGACGCAGGGGACCACGACCACGGGGACCCTGTCGGCCCGTCTCATCGCGGGCGGGAAGTCGAACCTGACGTTCGCCGTCACCGACGGCGCGAGCCGGTGGGTGCTGCGGCGTCCGCCCCTCGGCGGCTACACGCCCTCGGCGCACGACGTGGGCCGCGAGTTCCGGGTGACGCGCGCCCTCGAGGGCGCGGGTGTCGCCGTCGCGCCCACGATCGCCTCGTGCACCGACGAGAGCGTGCTCGGCGCGCCGTTCACGGTGGTCGAGTTCGTCGACGGCCTGTCGGTCGCGCGCCGGGAGCAGCTGGACACCCTCACCGACGCGGAGGTGGCCGACGTCTCCGCGGGTCTCGTGGAGGCGCTGGCCCGCCTGCACGACGTCGACCACGTCGCCGTCGGTCTCGGGGACTTCGGGCGGCCGGACGGGTACGCCGCGCGCCAGCTCCGGCGCTGGAGCGGCCAGTGGGAGCACGTCAAGCAGCACCACGACGCGAGCGTGGACGCGCTCGCGACGCGGGTCGCGGCACGGCTGGGGGAGGCGCTGCCGGACCAGGCGCGCACCAGCGTGGTGCACGGCGACTACCGCATCGACAACACGCTGCTGGCGGCCGACGGCGACGGGCGACCCACCGGCGCCGTCGCGGCGATCGTCGACTGGGAGCTCTCCACGATCGGTGACCCGGTGGCCGACGTGGCGCTGATGGCGATCTACCGCGACCCCGTCCTCGACCTCATCCTGGGCTTCGACGCGGCCTGGACCTCGCCGCGCCTCGCCGACGAGGCGACGCTGGCCGCGGCGTACGAGGCCACGGGCGGAGCCCTGCCCCACTGGGAGTTCCACCTGGCGCTCGCGGCGTTCAAGCTCGCGGTGATCGCCGCCGGGATCGACCACCGGTACCGCTCCGGCGGCACCGTGGGCGACGGCTTCGACACCGCCGGGACGGCCGTGGCGCCGCTGCTGGAGCGGGCGCTGCGGCAGCTGCCCTGAACCCCGCACACGCGTCGTGGCCCCAGCGCACCGGAAAGTGGTGCGCTGGGGCCACGACGCGGTTCGGGGCTGGGGTCAGCGCGGCGCCATCCGGATCGCCCCGTCGAGGCGGATCACCTCACCGTTGAGCATCGGGTTGGCGGCGACGTGGGCGACCAGCGCGCCGTACTCGCCCGGCTCGCCGAGCCGGCTCGGGTGCGGCACCTGGGCGCCGAGGGAGGCCTTGGCCTCCTCGGGCAACGTCGCGAGGAGCGGCGTGTCGAACAGGCCCGGGGCGATGGTGACGACGCGGATCCCGAGGTTCGCGAGGTCGCGCGCGATCGGGAGCGTCATGCCGACGATGCCGCCCTTGGAGGCGGAGTACGACGCCTGCCCGACCTGGCCGTCGAAGGCCGCCACCGACGCGGTGTTGACGACGACGCCGCGCTCCTCGCCGAGGGGCTCCAGCTCGGCCATGCGGGCCGCGGCCAGGCGGATCACGTTGAACGTGCCGACGAGGTTGATCTCGACGACCCGCTGGAAGGACTCGAGCGGCAGGGGCTCGTTGCCCCGGCCCACGGTCTTGCCGGGGGCGCCGGTGCCGGCGCAGCTCACGGCGACGCGGAGGTCGCCGATCTCGGAGGCGAGGTCGACCGCCGCCTGCACGGTGTCGGCGTCGCGCACGTCGGCCGCCGCGAACCGTACGTCGCGGTCGAAGCGCTGCGACAGCTCGGCCGCGACGTCGGCGCCGGCGGAGGAGGGCAGGTCGAGGATGACGGCACCGCGGGCGCCGGCCGCGAGGAGGGCCTCCACGGTGGCGCGACCGAGGCCGGACGCGCCGCCCGTGACGAGCGCGGTGGAGGAGCCGGAGGAGAGGTCCACGGATCAGAGCCTTTCGATGATGGTGGCGTTGGCCATGCCGGCCGCCTCGCACATGGTCTGCAGGCCGTAGCGGCCGCCGGTCTGCTCGAGGTCGGCGAGGAGCGTGCCGAGCAGGCGCGTGCCCGACGAGCCGAGCGCGTGGCCCAGCGCGATGGCGCCGCCGTTCGGGTTGAGCTTCGCCGGGTCGGCGCCGAGCTCGCGGGCCCACGCCAGCGGCACCGGGGCGAACGCCTCGTTCACCTCGTAGGCGTCGAGGTCGTCCATGCCGAGGCCCGTGCGGGCGAGCACCTTCTGGGTGGCGGGGATCGGGGCGGTCAGCATGAGCACCGGGTCGTCGCCGGTCACGGCGAAGCCCACGAAGCGGGCGCGGGGAGTGAGGCCGAGCTCCTCCAGCACCCGCTCGCTCACGACGAGTGCGGCGGAGGCGCCGTCGGTCAGGGGCGAGGAGTTCCCCGGCGTGATCTGCCATCCGAGATCGGGGAACCGGGCGGCGAGCTCGTCGGTGCGGAACGACGCCCGGAGGCCGGCGAGGCCCTCCGCGCTCGTCGCGGCGCGGATGGTCTCGTCGACGCGGTGGGTGAGCGTGGTGCCGTCCGGCAGCGTGACGTCGATCGGCACGACCTCGCCGTCGAAGAAGCCCGCCTCGGTGGCCGCGGCGGCGCGGCGGTGCGACTCCGCCGAGAAGGCGTCGAGCTCGTCGCGCTCGAGCTTCCACCGCTGCGCCACCAGCTCGGCGGAGACGCCCTGGTTGACGAGGCCCTCGGGGTAGCGCGCGGCGACCTCGGGACCGTCGGTGTCGAGGCCGAGGGTCGAGGCGCCTATCGGCACGCGGCTCATCGACTCCACGCCGCAGGCGATGACGACGTCGGCGAAGCCCGACATCACGGCCTGCGCGGCGAAGTCCACGGCCTGCTGGCTCGATCCGCACTGCCGGTTGATGCTGACGGCGGGCACGGTCTCGGGGAATCCGGCGCCCAGCAGCGCCGTACGCCCGATGTTCATGGACTGCTCCCCGACCTGCTGGACGCAGCCGGTGATGACGTCCTCGACGCGGGCCGGGTCCACGCCGGTGCGCTCGGTGAGCGCCGTCAGCACGTGGGACAGCAGCACGGCGGGATGCGTGCCGGACAGGGCCCCGCCCGGCTTGCCCTTGCCGGACGCGAGCCGGACGACGTCGATGAGGTAGGCCTCGGCCACGGGTGTCTCCTTGCCGGTGGAAGTGGGTGCGGTGGGGATCAGCGCGGCGCCATGCGCAGCGCGCCGTCCATGCGGATGACCTCGCCGTTGAGGTAGTCGTGGTCGATGATCGCGAGGGCGAGCTGGGCGTACTCGTCGGGCCGGGCGAGGCGCTGCGGGAACGGGACCCCGGCGGCGAGGCCGGCACGGAACTCCTCGGAGACCGTGGCGAGCATCGGCGTCTCGACGATGCCGGGCGCGATGACGTTGACGCGGATGCCGTACTGCGCCAGGTCGCGTGCCGCCGGGAGGGTGAGGCCGACGACGCCGCCCTTGGAGGAGGAGTACGCCGCCTGCCCGACCTGGCCGTCGAACGCCGCGATGGAGGCGGTGTTGATGACGACGCCGCGGGCGCCGTGCTCGAGCTCGGGGGTCTGGGCGATCCGCTCGGCGGCGAGCGTCAGCACGTTGAACGTGCCGATGAGGTTGACCTGGATGATCTTCGCGTAGAGGCCGAGGTCGTGGGGGCCCTTGCGCGACAGGATGCGCGCCGACGGGCCGATGCCCGCGCAGTTGACGACGGTGCGCAGCGGGGCGCCCTCGGCGGCGGTCGCGACCGCCGCCGCGACCTGCTCGGGGTCGGTGACGTCCGTCGGCACGTAGGTCACGCCGTCGACCGCGGGGGCGGACTCGAGCGAGCCGGGGAGGTCGAGGCCGAAGACGGTCGCGCCCTGCGCGGCGAGCGCGGAGGCGGTCGCGGCACCGAGGCCGGAGGCGGCGCCGGTGACGATGGCGGCGGTGTCGACGAGCTGCATGGGGGTTCTCCTGGGGATGGTGGGGTCGGCAGGTGGGGTCCGGCGGGTGGGGTCGGCGGTCGGGCGGCGGATCAGGCGGTGACGTGGAGCGAGGCGTCGGGCTTCGCGTCGAGCGAGCGCGCCACGACCATCCGCTGGATCTGGTTGGTGCCCTCGAAGATCTGCATGACCTTTGTCTCGCGCATGTAGCGCTCGAGGGGGAAGTCGCGGGTGTAGCCGACGCCGCCCAGCACCTGCACGCCGTCGGTGGTCACCTTCATCGCGTTGTCGGTGGCGACGAGCTTCGCCACGGAGGCCTCGCGCGAGAACGGCAGGCCCTGGTCGCGCAGGCGCGCGGCGTGGAGCGTGACGGCGCGGGCGGACTGCACCGCCGCCTCCATGTCGGCCAGCACGAAGCCGAGGCCCTGGTGGTCGATGATGCGGCGACCGAACGCCTCGCGCTGCTGCGCGTAGGCCAGTGCCGCGTCGAGCGCGCCCTGGGCGACGCCGGTCGCGACGGCGGCGATGCCGAGACGGCCCGAGTCCAGGCCGGCGAGCGCGATCTTGAGACCGTCGCCCTCCGCGCCGAGCCGGCGCTCGACGGGCACGCGCACGTCGGTGAGCAGCATCGACGCCGTGGTCGAGCCCATCAGGCCCATCTTGCGCTCGGGGTTGTCGGCGACGAGCCCGGGCGTGTCGGCCGGCACGAGGAAGCAGGAGATGCCGTTCTTGTCCTCCGACGTGCGGGCCATGATCTTGTAGAAGTCGGCCTCGCCGCCGTGGGTCACCCACGCCTTGGCGCCGTTGAGCACGTACTCGTCCCCGTCGCGCCGCGCCGTCGTGCGCATGGCCGCCGGGTCGGAGCCGGCGTGGGCCTCGGAGAGGCAGTAGGCGCCGAGGAGGTCGCCGCCGAGCATGTCGGGCAGCCACGCCTCCTGCTGCTCCTGGGTGCCCCGCGTGGCGAGGCCGAAGCAGGAGAGCGCGTGCACGGAGACGCCCACGCCGACGCTCGCCCAGACGCGGCCGATCTCCTCGAGCACCTGGAGGTAGACCTCGTAGGACACCCCGCCGCCGCCCACCTCCTCGGCGTACGGCAGCCCCAGCACCCCCGTCTGCCCCAGCAGCCGGAACACCTCGCGCGGGAACTCGCCCTTCTCCTCGGCCTCGGCCGCGCGGGGGGCCAGCTCCTTGGTCACGACCTCGCGCACGAGCGCGATGAGGTCGGCGGACTCCTGGTCGGGCAGCAGTCGGCGGGCAGGCATGGGTCCTCCTCGGTGGGCGATACTCGCAGCAGTTCTACAGTATCGTTCACGGTATCGCTAGGGTGAGGCAGGAGTCGAGGAGGTGGACGTTCGGTGGTGACCGCGGCACGCACGCGTCGTACGGCGCGGCAGCAGCAGCTCCTCGACCGCCTCGTCGACCTGTGCGAGGCGGAGGGGTTCGCCGGGTTCACCCTCGACGACCTGACGGTGCGCCTGGGCTGCTCGAAGACGACGCTCTACTCCCTCGCGGGCTCGAAGCTGGAGCTGGCGGTCGAGATCGTGCGGGCCTCGTTCCGCCGGGCCACCGACCTCATCGAGGCGCGCCTCGACGGCGTGGAGGGCGCCGGGCCCCTCATCGACACCTACCTGCGGGCCGTGGCCGACCACCTGCAGTCGCTGTCCCCGGCCTTCCTGGCGGACATCGCCGCCTTCCCGGCCACCGACGCCGTCTACCGCCGCAACACCGAGGCCGCCGCCGACCGGATCCGGCAGCTCGTCAGCGAGGGCGTCGCGTCCGGCGAGCTGCGCCAGGTGCACGCGGGGTTCGTCGCCGAGATGGTCGCGGCGACGATGTTCGACATCCAGCGTGGCCGGCTCTTCGAGCGGCTCGAGCTGAGCGACGCCGAGGCCTACGCCGAGCTCGCCGACTTCGTCGTGCAGGCGCTGACGGACTGAGCCTCAGGCTGGCGGGCCGAGGCGCGGGGAAAAGAAAACGCGGATCGGCCTGGGTGGGCGTCGTGCCGGGGGAAAGAAAACGCGGACGGGCTCGGCATCGGTCCGGAAGGGCCCGCGAAGAGTGCGGAATCTGACCGGGCGACACGCCGGGCGGGGTAGTCCCGGGTCCGCGTTTTCTTTCCCCGGCCGCGGGGCGCCGCGCACTTTCTTTCCCCGTCCGCCCGGCCGCGCGCACTTTCCGCGAGCGCGTCCGCGTTTTCTTTCCCCGGCCGCACCCGGCCGCACCCGACCCGACGGACCGACCGTCAGCCGCCCTCGGCGATGCGCTGGTGGTGGTGGATGACCTCGGCGATGACGAAGTTGAGGAACTTCTCCGCGAACACCGGGTCCAGCCCGGCCGAGGTCGCGAGCGAGCGCAGCCGGGTGATCTGCCGCTCCTCGCGGGCCGGGTCGGCCGGCGGGAGCTGCTGCTCGGCCTTGAGGACGCCGACCCGCTGCGTGCACTTGAAGCGCTCCGCGAGCAGGTGCACCAGGGCCGCGTCGATGTTGTCGATGCTGGAGCGCAGCGCGGCCAGCTCGGGCGGTACCTCGCCGGCCGGAGCCGTCCCCGTCTCGGTCACGTCGTCGCTCACGGGAGCCAAGGATAGGTGCGGGCGGGCCCTCACCGGCCGAGCAGCCCCCGCACGAGGCCCTGCAGCGTGCCGAGGAGCGAGCCCGTCGGGTCCCCGCCCGCCTCCTCCGGCGACCCCGAGCCGTCGGTGGGCGTGCCCCAGTCGAGCGTGCTCCAGGAGGTGTTGAGCACGACGAGCACGCGGGAGCCGTCGGGGTTGGCGTACGCCACCGTCTCCACCGGCGACCGCTGCGTCGAGCCCAGCAGCACCGCACCGGGCTGGACGAAGCGGGAGAGCTGGGACCAGTACGCCGCGGACTGCCCCACCACGTAGCCCTCGTCGCCCACCTCGACCATGCCCCGGCAGGTCGCGCACCCGCCGAGGTGCGGCCCGCCGGCCGTGTCGAGCGCCAGGTTCCAGTAGAGGGAGGCGACCGCGCCGTACCGGAGCGGGTTGAGGAGCGCCAGGTGCGTCTCGTTGACGAGGTTCTGCCGGGTGTCGCGCCAGTGGGTGGTGCCGGTGCACTCCGTCATCCAGGCCGGTCGCGCGGTGGTCTGCTGGGCGGCGGGCTCGCGGCGGAGGTTGGACTCGTAGCAGTGGTAGCCGATCGCGTCGACCGCCTCGCCGGCGGCGGCGAGCAGCGCGGCGGGGTAGCCCGTCGGGCGGTCGGTGCCCTCGTCCACGTAGTTGTGGTCCCAGCCGAGGATCGCGACGTCGGTGAACCCGGCCGCGTCGAGCGCGGGCCGCAGCGCGGTGGCGAGCCGGGCCTGGGTGGCGGCGGGCATGGTCATCGTCGGGTAGGTCGAGTTGCAGTGCTGGGGCTCGTTGCCGAGCGACACCTGGGCGACGTCGACGCCCTCCGCGGCGTACGCCTGGAGGAAGCGCACGTAGTAGCGCGCGTAGACCCCGACCATGTCGTCGCGCAGCTGGTTCTGCTGCTGCCAGCAGTCGCCGACGTACTTCCCCGACCGCTTCATCCACCCCGGCGCCGACCAGGGCGCGGCGACGACGACGAGGTCGGGGTTGATCGCGAGCGCGTCCCGCAGCACCGGCAGCACGTGGGCCCGGTCGCGCTCGATCGAGAACGAGGCGAGGGTCGGGTCGGGCGCGTCCGCGTAGCTCGCGTGCCCGGGCGTCGCGACGAAGTCGCTCGCCCCCATCGCCAGGCGCACGACGTCCAGCGAGGCGCCGTCCGCGCCGAACAGGTCCGCGAGGATCGCGTCGCGCTGGGGCGAGGTGTCGATGACGTACGCCGCGGAGTCGGTCAGCGCGCCGCCGAAGCCCACGACGGGGGAGGTGCCGGGCACGGCGTCGCCCACGACGAGCTCCTCGCCGCCCACGACGGGACGGGTGGCGAGCGGGGCGCGGGCGGTGACCTGCTCGGTCAGCCCGCCGGCGGTGGCCGTGGTGCGCCAGGACGCGACGCTGGTCGCGCCGGGCTGCCAGACGTAGGTCGTGACCGACGTCGGGGGCAGGGTGTCGCGGACCGCGACGCCCCCCAGGTCGATGCGCGCGTCGCTGCGGGTGTCGGCGGCGACCCGCGCGGTGGCGGGGGCGGGCGCGGCCGCACCGGTGGTGGCGACGAGCGCCGCGAGGACCGCGATCGTCACTGCGGGACGGAGGGGCGTGGGGAGCATGGGAGGCGTCGACTTTCTGGGGCCCGGGGGAGGCGTGGCGCCGTGACGACCGGAGGGGGAGGGTGCCGTCGTCGGCGAACCTACGGCATCTCCGCCCCGGACGGAACGTTTCCTCAAGGAATCCTCAAGGCAGTGCGCGCGGAACAGACCGGCGGTCGAAAACGATTGGCTCGCGGACGATGAGTTCTGCGAGCCTCTCCGGTCGGATCCCTCGTCCGTCGCGCCACCCACCCCGCTGCTCCAGGAGACACCCATGACCGACACCCGCGCCGAGGCGCTGCCCGCGACGGGACCCGCCGCGGGACCCGCCGCGGGACCCGTGCCGGGTTCCAGGCTCGAGCGTCGCGACGTCGTCCTCATCGGCGTGCTGCTGGTGGCGACCTTCGTGGTGATCCTCAACGAGACCGTCATGAGCGTCGCCCTGCCGGTCCTGCAGACCGAGCTGGGGGTCGACCCGAGCGTCGGGCAGTGGCTCACGACGGCGTTCCTGCTGACCATGGGCGTCGTCATCCCGCTGACGGGCTACCTGATCTCCCGCCTCGGCACGCGCACGCTCTTCGGGGTCGCGATGAGCCTCTTCACCGCGGGCACGACGCTCGCCGCGCTCGCTCCCGGGTTCGGCGTGCTGCTCACGGCGCGGGTCGTGCAGGCCACCGGCACCGCCATCATGCTGCCGCTGCTGATGACCACGATCATGACGCTCGTCCCGCCGGCCCGCCGCGGCGTGATGATGGGCAACATCTCGATCGTCATCTCCGTGGCGCCGGCCCTCGGTCCGACGCTGTCCGGCGTGGTGCTCGAGCACCTCGGCTGGCGGTGGGTCTTCGGGCTCGTCGTGCCGGTCGCGGTGGCCGCCCTCGTGCTGGGCCTGCGCCTCGTGCGCCCGGTCGCCGCGCCGCACGCGGCCCCCGTGGACCTCGTCTCGGTGCCGCTCGCAGTGCTCGGCTTCGGTGGTCTCGTCTACGGCCTCGTCAGCCTCGGACACGCGGCCGAGGGGGCGCACGGGCTGTCCCCGGCGGTGCCCTTCGCCGTCGGTGGCGTCGCGCTGGCGGCGTTCGTCGCGCGCCAGCTGCTCCTGGCCCGCACCGACCGCGCCCTCCTCGACCTGCGGGTCTTCGCGTCCCGGCAGTTCACCGTCGCGATGGTCGCGATGCTCGTGGCGATGGCCGCGATGATGGGCACCTTCATCCTGGTGCCCTACTACGCCCAGACCGTGCTCGGCATGGGCCCGACCGCGACCGGCCTGCTGACGCTGCCCGGCGGCATCCTCATGGGCCTCGCGGGCCCGCTCGTCGGGCGTGTGTACGACGCCCGCGGCCCCCGCCTGCTCCTCCTCCCCGGAGCCGCCCTCATCAGCGCGGCCCTCTGGATGCTCGCGACCGTCGGGGCCGACACGCCCGTGGCGTGGCTGCTCGCGGCGTACGTCGTGCTCTGCCTGGGACTGGCCGTGACCTTCACGCCGCTGATGACGGCGGGTCTCGGGTCGGTGCGCCCGGCGCTCTACGCGCACGGCTCGGCGGTGCTGGGCACGTTCCAGCAGGTCGCCGGTGCGGCCGGTACGGCGCTGTTCGTCACCGTCATGACCATCGTCTCCACGCGGTCGGCCGAGGACGGCGCGACGGCCGAGGTCGCGGTGGCGGACGGCGTCCGGTCGGCCTTCCTCGTCGGCGCCTGCGTGTCGCTGCTGCTGCTCGTCGTCGTGACGTTCGTGCGCAAGCCGGAGCAGGACCCGGAGCAGGAGCCCGGCGCCGACGGCGCGCCGCTGCCCCACTGAGCGGCGCCGTCCGCGGGAGCATCCGTCACACTGGCTCCCGTGGACGTGACCGCGTGCATCTACTCGCCGGACGGGGCCCTGCGCCTCGAGCCCGACGAGTTCCTCGACGCCGCGCTCCTGTGGTGGCCGGACGCGGTCGCGGTCGACGTGCGGCGCCGGATCCCCCGTTCCCGCCGCGTGGGCGTGCGGGTCGAGGCGCCCGGCGAGCGGCCCTTCCAGGTGCGTCTGTCGCGGGACGGCACGGAGCTGGTCACCGACGGCGACCACGTGCAGCAGATCTGGTTCGCGATCTGGGCCCGCTCCCGCGTGCCGTACGACGCGCCCGGCCGCATCGTCCTCGTCAACGCCGACGCGTCCGAGGCGGCGCTGCTGACGCCCGGCATGACCGCGCGCGAGGTGTGGGCCGCCTGGCGCGGCCAGACCGAGGAGTGGCAGCGCTTCGCCCGCGGCTGGCTCGCGGCGACGCTGGCGGGGTAGTCGCGTCGAGCTGTCACGTACGGCGCGGCGTGGGCGTCGAGTTGGGTCGTACGGCGCGGCGTGGGCGTCGAGGTGGGTCGTACGGCGCGGCGTGGGCGTCGAGCTGTCACGTACGCCGCGGCGCGGCGGGGCCACGAAATGGTCGGCAACGACGGGTGAGGCGGCGTCCGGACTGTCGTCGGTGACCATTTCCGGGGGTCGCGGTGCAGTGGGCGGCGACAGCTCGGGCTACCCCTGTGGAGGACCGTCCGGGAGTGTCGGTCGCTCGTGGCAGGCTCTCCCGCGTGACCCTCACCGTCCACCGCGCGACCAGCACCGGCGTCCTCGCCGACGCGCTGGGAGACCTGCTCGCGCACCCGGTGGACGACCCGTTCGCCGACGAGCTGGTGGTCGTGCCGGAGCGCGGGATCGAGCGGTGGCTGGCCCAGCGGCTCTCCCACCGGCTCGGGGCGGGCCCGCGAGGTGGTGACGGGGTGTGCGCGGGTGTGCGGTTCCTGCGGCCGCACTCGCTGGTGACCCTGCTGCTCGATCGCGACCGCGACGACCCGTGGGAGCCGTCGCGGCTCGTCTGGCCGGTGCTGGCCGTCATCGACGCCCACCTCGACGAGCCGTGGTGCGCGCCGCTGGCGCGCCACCTGGGCGCGGCGCTCGCCCCGGGAGAGCCGGCGGAGCTCGGCGACCTCCGGCGCTCGCGCCGGTGGGCCGTCGCGCGGCGCCTCGCAGGACTGTTCGGGTCCTACGCCTCGCAGCGCCCGCGGCTGCTGGCCGCGTGGCGCGAGGGGCTGTTGACCGACGGCGCGGGCGCACCGCTGCCCGACGACCTGCACTGGCAGGCCGAGCTCTGGCGCCGCGTGCTCGACGAGGTCGACGCGCCGCCGCCCGACGTGCGGCACGAGCGCACGGTCGCGGCCCTGCGGGCGGGTGAGGTCGGGGAGCTCGACCTGCCGGGGCGGCTCTCGTTGTTCGGCCACACGCGCCTGCCCGCCGCCGAGATGGAGCTCGTCGCGGCCCTGGGGGAGCGTCGCGACGTGCACCTGTGGCTGCCCGTCGCGTCCACCGCGGTCGCGCGAGCGCTGGACGCGCACGCCCCGGTCGACACGACGGCGCCCGTGCGGGCGGACCACGACACCGACGTCCTCGTCCACCACCCGCTGCTCGCCGCCCTGGGGCGCGACGCGCGTGAGCTGGGGCTGCGCCTCGCCGCCCTGCCCGGTGTCGCGGTGGTGACCCACGACGACCACGACGAGCCGGAGCCCGGAGCCCCGCTGCTGCACCTCCTCCAGGCCGACGTGCGCGCTGACCGGATCCCCGGCGAGCACGACCGTGCCGCGCGCACCCGGGCGGTCGACACGTCGGTGCAGGTGCACGCGTGCCACGGACCGGCGCGCCAGGTCGAGGTGCTGCGCGAGGTGCTCGTCGGGCTGCTGGCCGACGACCCCTCGCTCGAGCCCCGGGACGTGCTCGTGATGTGCCCCGACGTCGAGACCTACGCGCCCCTGATCGAGGCGGGCTTCGGGCTGGCCGGCGCGCTCGACGAGGGCGAGGAGCCCGCAGCCCGGGAGGGGCGGCACCCGGCCCACCGGCTGCGGGTCCGCCTCGCCGACCGCGCGCTGGGCAGCACCAACCCGCTGCTGGCCCTGGCCGAGCGGCTCGTCGCGATGGCCGGCGGTCGGGTGACCGCCTCCGACGTGCTCGACCTGGCGTCGCTGCCCGTGGTGCGCCGCCGCTTCCGGCTGGCCGACGACGACCTGACGGTGCTGCAGCGGTGGGTGGCGGACGCCGGTGTGCGGTGGGGGATCGATGCGCCCCACCGTGCGGGGTTCGGCCTCGACGGCATCGCCCAGAACACGTGGCGGGCGGGCCTCGACCGCGTGCTGCTCGGTGTCGCGGTCTCCGGAGACGAGCCGCACTGGCTGGCCCACGCCCTGCCGCTCGACGACGTGGGCAGCGGCGCGATCGACCTGGCCGGCCGCGTCGCCGAGCTCGTCGACCGGCTCCATGTCACCCTCGACGCCCTGCACGGCCCGGCGCCGGCCGCCCGGTGGGCGACGGTGCTCGCCGACGGTGTGGCGTCGCTCGCCGCGGTCGCCCCGGCCGACGCGTGGATGCAGGCCGAGCTCGACCGCGAGCTGCGACGCCTCGCCCCCGACGACGACGGCGTGGCGCCGCCCTTGATGCTGCCGGACGTCCGCGCCCTGCTGGCCCGGCTCTGGTCGGGCCGTCCGACGCGCACGAGCTTCCGCACGGGCACCCTCACCGTGGCCACGCTCGTGCCGATGCGGTCGGTCCCGCACCGCGTGGTCTGCCTGCTGGGCCTCGACGACGGCGTGTTCCCGCGCGCGGGGATCGACGACGGCGACGACGTGCTCGCCCGGCGACCGCTCCTCGGCGAGCGCGACCCCCGCGCGGAGGACCGGCAGCTGCTCCTCGATGCCGTCATGGCGGCCGGCGAGCGGCTGGTCGTGACCTACACGGGGGCGACGGAGCACACGGGCGGCGTGCGGCCGCCCTCGGTGCCGGTGGGCGAGCTCCTCACGGCGCTCCGGGCCACGGCGCCGGTCGAGCGACCACTGGTGGTGCGTCACCCGCTGCAGCCGTTCCACCCCGCCAACCTCGAGCCCGGGGCGGCCACGGGGCACGGCCTCGTGCCGCCGGGCGCGCCCCCCTTCAGCTTCGACCCGACCGCCCTGGCGGGCGCCCGCGCGGTCGTGCGGGAGCGGGTGCCGCGGGGTCCCTTCGTCGCCGCGCCGCTGCCCCGGGAGCGCGAGCCGGAGGTGGCGCTCGACGACCTGGTGCGGTTCGTCGAGCGACCGGTGCGGGAGTTCCTGCGCACCGGGCTCGGGGTCGGCAACCGGTTCGACGCCGACGAGGTCGAGGACGCGCTGCCGCTGGAGCTCGACGCCCTCGACCGGTGGGGCGTCGGCGCGCGGCTCCTCGCCGACGTGCTGGACGGCGTGCACCCGGAGCTGGCCCGCGAGGCCGAGCGTCGGCGAGGTCAGCTGCCGCCGCGCGCGCTGGGCGCCCGCACCCTCGCGAGCGCCGAGCGCGACGTGCGCGCGCTCTACGTCGACACCGTCGAGCTGCGGGCCGGTGATGCGCGCACGCTCGACGTGGACGTCGACCTGGGGGACGGACGCCGCCTCGTCGGCACCGTCGGCGGCGTGCACGGCAACCGCCTGGTCTCGGTCGGGTTCTCCGGCGTGCGGGCGCGGCACCGCATCGGGGCGTGGGTGCGCCTGCTGGCGCTCTCGGCGGCCCACCCCGACTCCTCGTTCACGGCCCACACGGTCGGGCGCAGCGGTCGTTCCGGTCCGCAGCGCTCGCTGGCCGGACCGCTCGACCACCGCGCCCTCGACCACCTGCGCGCCCTCGTGGACCTGCGGGACCGCGGCCTCGCCGAGCCGCTGCCGATGCCGGTGCGCACGGCGTGCGCCGTCGCGGAGGCCATGCGCCGCCAGCGGGCCGGCGACGACGTCGAGCTGGAGGTCGTGGCGCGGCGGGAGTGGGAGACCTCGCGCGACCGTGCCGCCGTCCCCGGCGAGCACGAGGACCCGGAGCACGCGCTGGTCTACGGCGACGCGTCCGGCGTCGAGGTGCTGCTCGGCCCGCCCCGCGACGACGAGCTGTGGGTGCCCTCCACGGAGGGACCGGGCTTCCGCACCCGGATCGGGCAGCTCGCCTGGCGGGTGTGGGGTCCCCTGGTCACCGGCGGCGAGCGGATGGGGCCGCTGTGAGCGCCGATGACCTGACGCCGCCGGAGCTCACGCCGTTCGACGTGCTCGGCCCGCTGCCCCAGGGCACGACCCTGCTCGAGGCCAGCGCCGGCACCGGCAAGACCTGGACGATCGGTGCCCTCGTCGCCCGGTACGTCGCGGAGGGCCACGCCCGTCTCGACGAGCTGCTCGTCGTCACGTTCGGACGGGCCGCCAGCCAGGAGCTGCGCCAGCGGGTGCGGGCCCAGCTGGTCGACGTGGCGTCCGCTCTGGCGGCGACGCTCGCGCGCCACGAGCCCACGAGCGAACCCACGAGCGAACCCACGAGCGAACCCACGAGCGAACCCACGAGCGAGCCCACGAGCGGCGCCGAGGGGGTCGTGGACGAGGTCGTCGCCCTGCTCTGCACGGGCGACCGAGCGACGCTCCGCGCCCGCCACGCCCGGGTCAGCAGCGCCCTGGCGCACTTCGACGGCGCCACCATCGCGACGATCCACCAGTTCTGCCAGCAGGTGCTGCGCAGCCTCGGCGTCGCGGGCGACACCGACCCGTCGGCCCGCCTGGTGGAGGACGTCGCCGACGTCCGCGACGAGGTGGTCGACGACCTCTACCTGCGGGGCTTCGTCGACGAGGAGGCACCGGTCTTCTCGGTCGCGGACGCCCGCCGCCTGGGTGCCGCCGCCGTCGGCGACCCGCAGGCAGCCCTCGTCCCGGAGCACCCCGCGGAGGGCACGCCCGCCCTGCGCCGGGTGCGGTTCGCGCGCGCCGTCCGGGCCGAGGTGGAGCGCCGCAAGCGGCGGGCGGGGCTGCTGGGCTACGACGACCTCCTCAGCCAGCTCGCCACCGCCCTCGAGGAGCCGGGTGCCGCGGCGCGCACCCGGATGCGGCAGCGCTGGCGCGTCGTGCTCGTCGACGAGTTCCAGGACACCGACCCGGTGCAGTGGCAGGTCTTCGACCGCGCGTTCTCGGGCCACGCCACGATGGTGCTCATCGGCGACCCCAAGCAGGCCATCTACGCGTTCCGCGGGGGTGATGTCGCGACGTACCTCGAGGCGGCCGCGACCGCCACCACCCACCAGACCCTCGCGACCAACTGGCGCTCCGACCGTGCTCTCGTGGACGCCACGAACCGGTTGCTCGAGGGCACGGCGCTGGGCGACGACCGCATCGTCGTGCGTCCCGTGGCCGCCCACCACACGGCCGCGCGGCTGAGCGGGGCGCCGTCGGACGCGCCGTTCCGCCTGCGGGTGGTGCGGCGCACCGACGTCAGCCGGGTGACCCGGCAGGGACGCGGCCTGCGCATGGACCAGGTGCGGCCCCACGTCGACACCGACTGCGCGCGCGACGTGGCGGCCCTGCTCGCCTCGGGCGCGCAGTGGGACGGGCGCCGCCTCCAGGCCGGCGACGTGGCGGTCCTGGCCCACACCCGTCGTCAGCTCGGCGCCGTGCGCGACGCCCTCGCCGAGGTCGGCGTGCGCGCGGTCTTCGCGGGTGGCGGCAGCGTCTTCGCGACCCCCGCCGCAGAGGAGTGGCGCACGCTCCTCAGCGCCGTCGACGCGCCCCACCGCTCGCTGCTCGTGCGGGCGGCCGCGCTCACCTCGTTCTTCCCCGACACCCCGGCCTCGCTCGCCGCGGAGGGCGACCGCGCGACCGACCGCACGGCCGACGCGCTGCGCCGCTGGTCGGTGCTGCTCGCCCGTCGCGGTGTGGCCGCGGTCTTCGAGGCGGCCCAGCGGGGCGGCCTGGCGGCCCGCGTGCTGTCCCGCGTCGAGGGGGAGCGCCACCTGACCGACCTGCGCCACCTCGCCGAGGCGCTGCACGCGGCGTCCCGGGGCGAGGCGCGGGGCGGCGGCGACCGCGCTCGCGGGGAGGCCCTCGGCCCGGCGGGCCTCGTGGCGTGGCTCGAGCACGAGATGCGGGAGGGGGCGAGCGACGGGGTCGACGAGCGCACCCGGCGGCTCGACAGCGACCTGGCGGCCGTGCAGCTCGTGACGATCCACGGGAGCAAGGGCCTGCAGTACCCGGTGGTCTACCTGCCCTGGCTCAGCGACCGCTACGTCTCCGAGCCCGCCGTCCCGCTCTTCCACCTGCCCCCCGACGAGCGGGGGCACCGTCGTCGCGCGATCGACGTCGGTGGCGAGTCGGGACCGCACTGGCGGCGCAGCTGCGAAGAGCACCAGGCGGAGGACGCGGGGGAGTCGCTGCGGCTCCTGTACGTCGCGGCCACGCGCGCACAGTCCCAGGTCGTCGCCTGGTGGGCGCCGACGAACAACACGGCGGGGTCCCCGCTGCACCGGGTGCTGTTCGGCCGCACGCGCGGTGTCGCGACGGTGCCGCCCACGGCGCCCCTGCCGAGCGACGACGACGCCCAGGCCCGCCTGGCCGCGCTCGAGGCCGCCGGGGGGCCGGTGCTCGAGCGGGCGCTGCCGGCTCCGGCGCCGGACCGCCCGGCCGCCGCTCCGCCGCCCCCGCTCGCGGTGCGCCCCTTCGACCGCGACGTCGACCTCGGCTGGCGCCGCACGTCGTACTCCGCCCTGGCCGCGGGAGGCAGCGCGACCGGGGGTCACGAGCCTGTGCTCCCGCCGACCAGCGAGCCCGAGGTCGTGCCGCGGGACGACGAGCCCGACACCGGGACGCCGCCACCGGCTCCGGACGCCGGCGGCGAGACCGTCGGCGGCGAGATCGTCGGCGACCTCGTCTCACCGATGGCGGACCTGCCGGTCGGCGCGACCTTCGGGTCGCTGGTGCACGCCGTGCTGGAGCACGCCGACCTCACGGCCCCCGACGCGCCGGAGCGGGTGGCTGCCCTCGTGACCGAGCAGCGCGCCTGGTGGCCGGTGCCCGACCTCGACGAGGACGCACTGGTGGAGGCCCTCCTCGCCGTCGCGGCCTCCCCGCTGGGTCCGCTGGCCGGCGGCCGCACGCTCGCGACCGTCGCGCCCGCCGACTCCCTGCGCGAGCTCGACTTCGAGCTCCCGCTGTCGGGGGGCGACCTCGCCCGGAGCACCGGCACCGGAGCAGCCGGCACAGGCGGCGTGGTGCTCGGCGACCTCGCGCCGGTCCTGCGGGCGCACCTCCCGGAGGGTGACCCCGTCCGCAGCTACGCCGCGGTGCTCGACGCCGACGCGACGCTGGCGGAGCAGCCGTTGCGGGGCTACCTGGGGGGATCGGTGGACGTGCTGCTCCGGCTGCGCGGAGCGGGCGCGGAGGGCGCGGACCGCTACGTCGTCGTCGACTACAAGACGAACTGGCTGGGTCCGCACGGGGACGACGCACCCCCGCTCCGGGCCTCGACCTACCGGCCCGAGGCGATGGAGGCGGCCATGGCGGGGAGCGACTACCCGCTGCAGGCCCTGCTGTACGCCGTGGTGGCCCACCGGTTCCTGCGCTGGCGGCTGCGCGACTACGACCCGGAGGTCCACCTGGGCGGCGTGCTCTACCTCTACCTGCGCGGGATGTGCGGACCGGCCACGCCCCTCGTCGACGGGCAGCCGTGCGGCGTCTTCGCCTGGGTCCCGCCCGTCCCGCTCGTCGAGGCGGTCAGCGCGCTGCTCGACGGGGGTGACGACCGATGAGCGAGCTCTTCGAGCCGGACGGTCCGCACGACCACCGGATCGCCGCGGTGGCGCCGGAGGGCCTCCTCCGCGACCTCAACCACGCGGGGGTGCTGACGGCGGCCGACGTGCAGGTGGCGACGCGCGTCGGCGGTCTCGCGGTGCTGGCCGACGGGCGCGGTGCGGAGCACGACCTGGCGCTGCTGGCCCTCGCGCTCTGCGTGCGGTCGGTCCGCGGCGGGTCCGTGTGCCTCGACCTGGCCAGCGTCGCGGCGTCGACGGAGGTGCCGACCGGCTGGACCTGGCCGGACCACGACGCCTGGTGCGCCGCGATCGACGGCAGTGCGCTGGTCGCGACGGGCGTGCTCCACCGCGCGGGGTCCTTGGTCCACCTCGACCGCTACCTGCGGGAGGAGCGTCAGGTTGCCGACGACCTCCGGCTGCGGGAGCGGCAACCGGCGCCCGGCGTCGATCTGGGCCTATTGGAGCAGGGGGTGACCCGGGTGTTCCCCGCCCCGGGGGACGAGGAGCAGCGCGCCGCGGCCCGGCACGCGCTGACCCACCGCACCACCGTGCTGACCGGCGGCCCCGGCACCGGCAAGACCACCGCGGTCGCCGGGCTACTCGCGCTCCTGGCGGAGCAGGCCGAGCGGGGTCCCGGTGGCCGCCCGCCCCGGGTCGCCCTGGCCGCGCCGACCGGCAAGGCCGCCGCGCGCCTGACGGAGGCGGTGGCCGAGTCGGCACGCCGCTTCTCACCGGCCGACCAGGACCGCGTCGCCCGGCTCGTGCAGGGGGCGCCCGCGACCACGCTCCACCGGCTGCTGGGCGCGCGGCCCGACTCGTCCGTGCGCTTCCGGCACCACCGGGGCAACCGCCTGCCCCACGACGTCGTGGTGGTCGACGAGGCCTCGATGCTGTCGCTCACGCTCACCGCCCGCCTGCTTGAGGCAGTGCGTCCGGACGCGCGGCTCCTGCTCGTCGGCGACCCCGACCAGCTGGCCTCCGTCGAGGCGGGCGCCGTGCTCGCGGACCTCGTGGCGGGTTTCGGTGAGCAGGACGGCCCGGTCGTGCGTCTGCGCACCTCCCACCGCTTCGGCGCCTCCATCGGCACCCTGGCCGCGGCGCTGCGCGACGGCGACACGGACGGCCCCGGCGACGGCGCCGGCGAGGACGCGGGCGTGCTGGGGCTGCTCCGCGGCGTACGGCGCGCGCCCGGGTCCCCGGCGGACCCGTCGGAGCCCGTCGGGTTCGTCGACCTGGCGGAGCCCGCGACGGAGGCGGCGCTCGACGAGGCGCTGCGACCGCTCGTGCTGCCCATGGCTCGGGCGGTACGGGCCGCCGCCCTCGCCGGGGACGGTGCGGCGGCGCTCGCGCTGCTGGCCGAGCACCGGCTCCTGTGTGCGCACCGGTCGGGTCCGGCCGGCGTGGCCGCGCAGAACCGGCGCGTCGAGGCGTGGCTGGCGGAGGAGGACCCGGGGGTGGTGCCCGGCGGTTCCTACGCGGGCCGTCCGCTCCTCGTCAGCCGCAACGACCCCGGTCTCGGCCTCGCCAACGGCGACACCGGCGTGGTGGTGCGGGCGCCGGACGGTTCGTTCCGCGCCGTCTTCGCCACGGCGGGCGCCTCCCGCGAGCTGGCGCTGAGCCGGGTGGGGGACGTGGAGACCATGCACGCCCTCACGATCCACAAGGCGCAGGGCAGCCAGGCGGAGCGGATCACGGTGCTGCTGCCCGGACCGGAGTCGCGACTGCTGACGCGGGAGCTGCTCTACACGGCGGTCACGCGGGCCCAGCGGTCCGTGTGCCTGGTGGGGTCCGAGGAGGCGATCGGCGCTGCCGTGGGGCGGCACGTGCAGCGCGCCAGCGGCCTCCGCGAGCGGCTCCGCGCGACCGAAGGACCCGGCTGACCCGGCTGACCGGGCCGACCCGGGGGGTCAGCCGGTGGTCTCGGTGTCCCCGGGGCCGTCCCCGTCCTCCGCGTCTCCGGTGCTGTCGAGGAGGCGGCTCGCGGTCACGAGCGTGAAGCCCCGCTGGCGCAGCCCGGTGACGATGGCGGTCACGGTCGCCGCGCTCGTGGTGGCGGTGTCGGGGAGCACGACGATCCCGCCGGCCTCGGCGCCGGCGACGACCCGCTCGACGAGCGCCGCGGGCGCGAGGCCGGCGAGCGTGTCGGGGTCGACCGTCGGCAGCACCTCGCTGAGCCCGGCGGCGTCCGCGCGCGTGCGGACCCGCTCGTCGGTCGCGCCGTACGGCGGCCGGAACAGCGTCGGCGTCTGGTCCACGACGTCCTCCACCACGGTGACCGTGCGGGCGAGCTCGCGGTCGACCTCGGTGAGCGGGAGGCGGGTCAGGTTCCGGTGGTCCCACGTGTGGACGCCGAGCTCGTGGCCGGCGGCGGCGATGGCGGCGGTGACGCCCGGGTACGTCGCGACCTGCTGCCCCAGCACGAAGAAGGTGGCCGGCGCGTCGAGCGTGCCGAGCGCGTCGAGGAGCGCGGGCGTGCCGGCGCCGGGGCCGTCGTCGAAGGTGAGGGCCACGCACTGCTGCACGGCGCAGTCGACGTCACCGGTGTCCACCGGCGGGGTCGAGGTGGCCCGGTCCTCGGTGTCCTCCGCGCCCTCCGTCTCCTCCGCACCGGGGTCGACGGCGCCGGGGTCGACGGCGCCCGGGTCGACGGCGCCCGGGGGCAGGGTGGGGTCGACGAGCGACGCCTGGGCGACCTCGCCGAGGTCGGAGAGCAGGTCGTCCGTCTGGTCGAGCGTGAGCACGACGCTCACCCGACCGGTGTGGGCAGGCGAGATCTGGCCCTCGTCGAAGCCGACGAACAGCTCCCCGTTCTCGGTGAACCCGAGCACGGGCACGCCGGTCGTGAGGGCGGTGGCGAGCAGGTCGACGTCCACCGCCGGCTGGCCGTCGAGGGCCTCGGTGACGTCCTCGGCGAGCGCCGCGGGGTCGTCGACGAGCGCGCCGTTGGGGACGACGGTGCCGGCGGCCGCGTCGTACCAGGTCGTCTGCCACGTCTCCACCGAGCTGCCCTCGGCGAGGCGGAAGGTGTCGGTGAGCACGCCGACCATGTCGCCGGACGACCCGACGAAGCTCCAGGTGCCGTTGAGCTCGGAGTCCTCGGGGGCCGACGCCACGGTGGGGCGGAACGCGGCCACCTCGTCCGCTCCGAGCCGGTCGAGCTCGGCGTCCAGCGCGGCGATGCCGAGCCGCGGCCACGTCACGTGCACCTCGCCCTGCTGCTCGGTGACGGTGACCGTCGACGCGGCGGGCACGTCCTCGAGCACGGAGGGGTCGACCACGGCCGGGTAGCCGTCGACGGTGACGGCCGTCGTGTCGACGGGCGGCTGCGACGGTGCGAGCTCGTGGGGCTGGTCGGGCTCGGTGGCGACGTCGTCGGAGCAGCCGGTCACGAGCGCGCCCACGGCGAGCAGCGCGACGAGGGCGCGACGGGACATGGGCCTCCGATCCGGCGGGGTGGGACTGCCAGCATCATGCCAGTCCGGTTCACGGCGTGCCGGACGGCACGTGGGCACCCGACCGTCCGACGATGGCCGAGCGACTATCGTGACCTCGGAACGGACGAGACCCGAGGCCTGAGGAGGGACCTGCGCCATGCCCTTCCTGCTGCGGGTGGAGCTGCCCGACGTGCCGGGGTCGCTGGGCCGGGTGGCCTCCGCGATCGGTGAGGCGGGCGCCGACATCGAGGCCATCGAGATCGTCGAGCACCGTCCCGACGGCACCGCGGTCGACGACGTGCTCCTCGAGATGGCCCCCGGGGCGATGCCCGACTCGATCGTCTCGGCCTGCAACCGCCTCGACGGGGTCCGGGTGGTGTGGATCAGCCGGTACGCCGCGGGCGGCAACCTCTTCCTCGACCTCGAGGCCGTCGAGGAGCTGACGGCGCACCCCGCCGAGGCGCTGGACCGGGTCGTCGACCTGCTGCCGGTGACGTTCCGGGCGGACTGGGCGGCGCGGGTACGTCGCGTCGACGCCCCCGGCTGCCACGACAGCACCAAGATCGTCCACGCCACCGGGGCCGCGCCCGGCACGGTCGGCTGGTTCGCGGTCGACCGCGTGGCGCGGGTCGAACAGCCGGACGACGACGTCAACGTGCTCTGCGCCGTCCCGCTCGCGCGCACCGGCAGCGGCCGCGCGGAGCAGATCGTCGTCGGTCGGCGCGGCGGCCCGGAGTTCCTCGAGTCCGAGCTGGCCCGCATGGGCCACCTCGTCGCGCTCGCGGTCTCGATCACGCGCCCGGGCTGAGCGCCCGGCCCACCGTCGGGCATCCCCGGTCGGGTCACGCCGGAGCACGCCCACCCCCCGACGTGTAACGCGGTGTAGGTGTCACTTGTGCGGTGGTAGAACACGTGTGGAGTAGCCCGGACACCGCGTTACACGGGGAGGGGGCACGGGCACCTCGCGGTCCCACGTGTGACGGCCCCCACCGTGACCTGGCGCACGGGCGTGCAGAATGACCGCCATGCGCATCGTGGTGCTGACGGGAGCGGGCATCTCCGCCGAGTCGGGCGTGCCGACGTTCCGCGACTCCGACGGCCTCTGGGAGGGGCACCGGGTCGAGGACGTGGCGACCCCGGAGGCCTACGAGATGCAGCCCGGGGTGGTGCAGGCGTTCTACGACGCCCGACGCGCGGCCCTCGCGCTCGTCCACCCCAACCCGGCCCACGAGGCGTTGGCCCGCCTCGAGGAGCACCTCGGCGACGACTTCCTCCTCGTCACGCAGAACATCGACGACCTCCACGAGCGCGCCGGCACGAAGCGCCTCATCCACATGCACGGCGAGCTGAAGAAGGCCCTGTGCCGGTCGTGCGGCAAGCGCAGCGAGTGGCTCGGGGAGCTGTCCGACCTGCCGCCGTGCCCCGCGTGCGGCTCGTGCGAGCTGCGGCCCGACGTGGTGTGGTTCGGCGAGATCCCCTACCGGATGCAGGAGATCGAGGACGCGCTGGCCGAGGCCGACCTGTTCGTCTCGATCGGCACGTCGGGCGCGGTCTACCCGGCGGCCGGGTTCGTGCAGGTGGCGCGGGCCTACGGCGCCCACACCCTCGAGCTCAACCTCGTGCCCTCCGAGGGGCGCTCCATGTTCCACGAGGCCCGCCACGGCAAGGCCGGCCAGATCGTGCCGACGTGGGTCGAGGAGCAGGTGCTGCGATGACCCGACCGATGACCCGACCGACCTCCCGACGCCGGTGGGCGGCGCTCGTCGTACCGCTCCTGCTCCTCCCCGGCCTCGCGGCCTGCAGCTCCGACGACGCCGATGAGGACGCGTCGTCCGGCTCGGGGACGCCGCCCGAGCCCGGCGCGGGGGCCGACGACAGCCCCGCGGCCGCCGAGCGGTTCGCGGCCCTGCCCGCCTCGTCGATCGAGGCCGCCGTCCTGCAGGACATGTCGGAGGTGACCACCGTGCGGGCGCGGGTGCGTGCGACGCACCTCGGCCTCCCCGTCGACGCCCAGGTCGCCGTGGGCGAGGAGGGCGCGTGCCTCGGCACGCTCACCGCCGGGTCGGGCACGGCGGAGGTGCTCCGGCCGACGCGCATGGTCTCCGGCATCGGTGACAGCGAGGACGTGTACGGCGCGTTCGACGCCCCCTTCCTGGAGGAGGTCGGCTTCACGGCCGAGCAGGCGGACGCCGTCGTCGCGGCCGCTGCCGGCCGCTGGGTGCTGCTCGACCCGCTCTCCGGCCTCACCGACATCGCCCTCGTCTGCCAGGCCCTCGACGACACGCGCGACGGCCGGCTGCTCGGCGGCGAGGACGCCACCACGGAGGTCACCGGACTCGAGCAGGTCGACGACCAGCCGGTGCTCGGCCTCGAGCGCACCGGCGAGGAGGGCCCTGTCTCGCTGGTCGTCGCCGCCACCGGCGAGCACCGCTTCGTCCGGGTCGTCACGCCGCGCGACGGGTCGCCGGCGACGGTCGACGAACTGGCGTACGACGAGGAGGTCGTCGTCCCGGACCCCGCCGCCCGCGGGGTCGTGCCGGCGGCCGAGGTCGGCCTGGACTGACGCCCCCAGCCGGAGGAGGTCCGTGGGCGGACCTGCTGACCGCTCTCAGGGGCGACCGGTACCGTTCGCCGTCGGCGCGTCGCCGTGACGCGCGGCACGACGACGTCGATCGGAGCGAGACGGTGGCCGACGAGCCCGACCAGGAGCGCGACGAGCAGCTGGCGGACCCGCCTGCGGACAAGCCTGCGGACAAGGCGGAGGAGCCCACCCTGCTCGTGAAGCGGGGGGTGGAGAAGCCCCGCCGCTTCTCGCGGCCCGCGCTGGTCGGTGGAGGGGCGGCCCTCGCCCTGGTGGCCGTCGTCGGCGGGCTCGCGGTGTTCTCGCAGCTGCGCGAGGGCGACGACGCCGACGCGGCGGGCGCGGAGCGCAACGGCATCGAGGACGACCCCATCGGCGAGATCGGCGAGCGGATCGACGGGGCCATGCGCGAGCTCACGTCGGTGCGCGTCGTCCTCCAGCCCACCGACGCGCAGCTGCCGCCGTTCGACCTGCGCCTCGACGTCGACGGCGACTGCTCGGGATCGGTGGGGGCGGACGGCGCCTTCGGCGAGGTGCTCGCCGTGGACGACCAGTTCTTCTTCCGGCCCGGTCCGGAGTACTGGGCGGCGTACGCCGGCACCCCCAGCGAAGGTGAGGGCGAGGGCGAGGGCGGCGACCAGGCCGCCCAGATCGCCGCGCTGCAGGAGGTCGTCGGCGACCGGTGGATCGACGGCACCGAGTCGGCGGACGCCACGTCGCTCGGCATCCTCTGCCAGCAGGGGCTGGAGGCGCTCCTCGGCGACACCTACGACGCGGACGCCTTCGAGGAGGACGGCTGGCTCGTCAGCGACGAGGTCGAGGTCGACGGCGACCCGGCGGTCACGCTCACGAACGGCGCCGGCAGCGCGACGCTCCGGGTGGCGACGACGGGCGAGCCCTTCATCCTCGAGGCCGAGGTGGCGCAGGGGGCGTCGGGCGCGACGTACACCTTCTCGGAGCAGAACGAGCCGCTCGACCTCAGCGTGCCGCCCGCCGACGAGATCGCGACGAACGAGGAGCTCCAGGCCGCCGTCGGCGGGTGAGCGCCCCGGTGGGGGCTACGCCGACGGGAACAGCATCGGCAGGATGAAGAGCATCCCGACCGACCACGTCACGTGGGTGATGCAGCCGGCGAGCACCCCGCCGGTGGCCCGCCGCTGCAGGGCGGTCACGACCCCCAGCAGGGCCGCCGCGAAGGCCAGCATGATGTTGCCGGTGGCGGCGGTCGCGACGACGTAGACGGCCGCGGTCACGAGCACGGGGTGGCGGCGGACGGCGTCGTAGAGGGCACCCCGGAAGAACAGCTCCTCGCAGATGCCCGCGACGGCGGTGACCACGACGAGACCGGGGGCGACACCGTCGCCGGTGTAGGCCACGACGTGGCGCACGGCCCGGTCGAGGGGTTCGAGGAGCGGGACCTCCCGCACGACCAGGCCGCCGACGACGAACAGCGCGATCAGCCCGACCCCGATCCCGAACGGGACGAGGAGCGGCCGGCGCCCGGGCGCCCGTCCGGTGCGGCCCAGGTGGACGGGCCCGGCGAGGAAGGCCCCGGCGGCCCACACCGCGGCGAGCGCCACGGTGCAGGCGTAGAACCCCACCGAGCCGGGGTCGAACCGCAGCATGAGGGCGAGCACGACGGCGCCCGCCACCACCGTGCCGATGGTGACGACGCGCTGCCGGGTGTCGACGCCCCGGGGCGGGGGAGCCGGAGGTACGGGACTCAGCGCTCGGCCCCTGCCTTCCCCTCCGCCTCCTCGGCCTCTCTCTCGGCCAGGGCGCGACGGACGGCCTCCGCGTAGGTCAGCGGCTCGCCGGGCACGATGTCGCGGATCGAGTGGTCGGTGACGACCACCTCGACGCCCATCGAGTCGACGAGGTTGCGACCGGTCGTGGCGTCGACGGTGGTGACGAGGGCCAGCCAGCGTGACGACAGGCGGGGCGACAGCACGGGGACGGGCACGATCGGCGGCGCGTGGCCCTTCGAGATCTTGGCCGCCTCGCGGAGCATCCCCAGGTAGTCGAGCCGGTCGGGGCCGCCGATCTCGAAGGCCCGGTCGAGCGCCTCCTCGCGGTCGGCGACGCCGGCGAGGTAGCGCACGACGTCGTCCACCGCGATGGGCTGCGTGCGGGTCTTGACCCAGCGGGGCGCCACCATGGCGGGCAGCTTGTCGACGAGCTGGCGGGTGATCTCCCAGGAGATGCCGCCGTGGCCGACGACGATCGCGGCGCGCAGCGTGGTGACGGGCACCCCGCTCTCGGCGAGCAGGTGCTCGACCTCGCGACGCGAGCGCAGGTGGGGCGACAGCTCCTCGTCGTCGGAGCCCAGACCGCCCAGGTAGATGATCTGGCGGACGCCGAGCGCGGCCGCCGCCTGCCCGAACGCCCGGGCTGCGGACGCGTCCTTCTCCTCGAAGTCGTCGTCGTCGAGGGAGTGCACGAGGTAGTAGGCCACGTCGACCCCGGTCAGGGGCTCCGCGAGCGACCCGGGGTCGGCGACGTCGCCGTACACCGGGGTGCCCTTGCCGTCGTAGTCCTCGGGGTGCCGGGTCATCGCCCGGACGTCGTGCCCCTCCGCGACGAGCGCAGGCACGAGCCGGTGCCCGATGAAGCCGGACGCACCGGTCACGAGCACGGTCAGGGTTCGGCGCTTGGCGCCGGTGGAATCGCTGGTCGCAGCCACCCGTTCACTATGCACGCCGGGTGGTGAGGACCCCGCGCCCGTGGCGGCGGGCGAGCGCTGCGACGTCAGGCGTGCCAGGCCGCCGACAGCCGCGCGTAGTGCCCGCCCGACGCGACCAGCTCGGCCGGCGTGCCCACCTCGACGACGCGGCCGCCGTCCATGACGACCACCCGGTCGGCGGCCTCGGCCTGCGTGAGGCGGTGGGCGATCGTCAGGGCGGTACGCCGCTGGACCACCCGCGCGGCCGCCCGCTCCAGGTCGCGGGCGCCGGACGAGCCGGCCTCGGCGGTGGCCTCGTCGAGCACGACCACCTGCGGGTCGGCGAGCTCGACACGGGCGAGCGCGAGGTGCTGCGCCTGGGCGGGCGTCAACGCGGTGGCGCCCTCGCCGACCACGACGTCGAGCCCGCCGAGGGCCCGCACCCAGCCGGCGGAGCCGAGGTGCTCGAGCACCTCCCACAAGCGCTCGTCGGGGGCGTCGGGGTCCGCCAGCGTGAGGTTGTCGCGCACGGTGCCCGCGAACACGTGCACCTCCTGGGTCACGATGACGACGGGGGGCCGCGCGGCGACGCCGTGCACGGCGACCGGCACGTCGCCGAGGCGCACGGTGCCGGCGGTGGGGGCGATGCGCCCGGCGACGATCTGCCCGAGCGTCGACTTGCCGGCGCCGCTGGCGCCCACGACCGCGACGCGCTCACCGGGCTCGAGCACCAGGCTGACGTCGGCGAGGACGGGTCGACCGGCGTCGTACGCGTGCCCGACGCCCTCGATGACCAGCGGTGCCGGTGCGGCCGGCGCCGGGGTCGGGGCGGGGGCGGCGGTGCGCAGCTGCGCGACGCCGGCGACGCGCGTCATCGACGCGCCCGCGGACTGCACCTCGTCGAAGATCATCAGCACCGCGCCGATGGGGTTGAAGAGACGGTGGAAGAAGAGGGCGGCGGTCGTGACGGCGCCGACGGTGACTGCGGGGGCCGAGGTCGCCGCGCACGAGGAAGAAGCCGCTGCCGAGCACCAGCAGCAGGCCGATCAGCTCGGCGCGGTTGGTGCGCTGGCCGAAGCGGGTGAGCAGGTTCCACACGCTGAGGCCGATGGCGGCCGAGCGCCACGAGGCGTGGCCGACGCGCTCGGAGTGCGCGGGCGCCAGGCCCTGCGCGCGCAGGGTCGCGCTGCCGTGGACGGCCGTGAGGAGCGCCTCGGCGCGGGCGCCCATGGCGGCGCGCTCGGCGCGGTAGTAGGGGCCGGAGCGGGGCAGGTACCACCGCAGGCTCATCGCGTAGAACGGCAGCGTCAGCAGTCCCGCCACGCCCAGGCGCCAGTCGAGCGCGAAGAACCCGACGGCGGTGAAGGCGATCGCGACGACGGAGCGCACCAGCAGGGGGACCACCTTCGTGAGGGCGTCGGCGAGCACCCGCACGTCGTCGCCGGCGCGGGAGAGCAGGTCACCCTCGCCGGCCTTCTCGACGACCTCGTGGTCGAGGCCGAGCGCGACCTCCACGACCTCCTCGCGCAACCGCGCGAGCGCGGGCTCGCCGGCCCGGGCCAGGAACGTGACGCTGGCCCACGCCGCGACGAGCTCGACGACGGCGGCGACGGCGATGGCGCCGGCGCCCCACCAGACCAGGGCGCTGGCGCTCGCCGAGCCGCCTGGGCCGCCCGGGCCCTCCGCGCTCCCGGTGACCGCGTCGACGATCCGCCCGAACACCACCGGGGCGACGAGCCCGGCGAGGCCGGACAGCGCGAACATGACGCCCGCGAGCGCCAGCGGCGCCCGGTGGCCCGCGAACGCCGCCCACGCCTTGCGGGCCGCCTCCCGCGGCGTCGCGACGGGCAGCAGCGTGCGCCCGGCCTCGGCGTCCGCGTCGCGACCGATCTCCACGGTCTCGCCGGTGCCCCTGGTCTCCGCGGTCATCGCAGCACCGCCTCCCGGTACGCCGCGTGCTCGAGCAACGCGATGTGGGTGCCCGTGCGGGCCACGCGCCCGGCCACGACGTGGACGACCTCGTCGGCCACCGCCAGGAGCGCGGGGCTGGAGGTGAGCACGAGGGTGGCGCGGCCCTGCCTCAGCGCGCGGAGGCCGCCGGCGATGCGCTGCTCCGTCACGGCGTCGACCGCGGTCGTCGGCTCGTCGAGCACGAGCACGGGCGGGTCGGCGGCGAGGGCGCGCGCCAGGGCGACGCGCTGCTGCTGGCCGCCCGAGAGCGTCGACCCGTGGGCGGCGACGTGGGCGTCGAGGCCCTCGGGGGAGAGGGCGACGACGTCGTCGGCGGCGGAGGCGCCGAGCACCTCGTCGCGGCGGGCGGTCGGCAGCGCGCCGCCCGGGTCCACGTTCGAGGCGAGCGTGCCCTCGAAGAGGTCGACGCGGTGCGCGGCGACGAGCAGGGTGCGGTGGCGCTCCGCGAGCGCGAGCTCCGCCAGCGGCACGTCGCCGAGGCTGACCTGACCGGCCTCGGGCACGTCCTCCGCCCGCAGCAGGCCGAGCAGGGTGCTGGCGGCCGCGGGCTCGTCGACGACGAGGGCGACCAGGCACCCGGGGCGTACGGCGAGGTCGAGCCCCCGCAGCGGACCGGCCACCACGTCGCGCACGACCAGGGGGGCGTCGGTCGGTGCCGGACGGTCGCCGTGCCGCTCGAGCGGCGGCGTCGCGAGGAACGTCGAGATGCGTCCCGCGCTGCCGCGCGACGCCGCGAGGGTGGAGACCAGCTCGGCGCACATGAGGAGGGGCTCGGCGAGGAACTGGGCGAGGCCGACGACGGCGATGAGCTCGCCGACGGTGAGGTGGCCGTCGACCGCGCGCAGGCCGGCGAGCAGCGCGACGACGGCGAGGAACAGGAGGGAGGCGCCCGCCGTGACGCCGAGCATGAGGCCCTCGGCGCGGGCGCTGGCCACACCGGCCTCAGCGGCGTCGCGGCTGGCGACCCGGTAGCGGCCCAGCGCGGTGCCCTGCGCGCCGACGCCCTGCAGCGGACGCAGGCCCGACACGAGGTCGGCCGCGAGGCCGGACGCGCGGGCGATCCGCTCCTGCGCGGCCGCGGTGCGGCGGCTGAGCAGCGGGGCGACGGCCTGCGAGCCGAGCAGGACCAGCGGCGTACCCACCGCGACGACGACGCCCAGCAGCGGGTCGGTCCAGAACAGCACGCCCACGGCGACGGTGAGGCCGGCGATGCCGGCGCAGGCCTGGGCGACCTGGTGGACGACGAGGGTGCTGACCTCGGCGTCCGAGGTGGCCAGCGAGAGCACCTCGCCGGGCATCGCACCGGTGCGGGCACCGGCGGGCGACAGCACGTGGTCGGTGATCTCGGTGCGCAGGCGGTGGTTCTCGACCTGCATCGCGTAGCCGGAGACGCGTGCGCCGAAGCGGTAGCTGTAGCTCAGCACCGCGAACAGCGCCGCCAGCCCGAGCGCCGACCAGCCCAGCGCGACGAGGTCGCCGGTCGCCACGGCGCGGTCGATGATGATGCCGATCGCGACCGGCACGGTTGCCTCGCAGACCTGCCACGTGGCGATGAGCGCGAAGGCGGCGGTGAGGCGGCCGCGGTGCCGGCGGAGCGTACGGCGCAGGAGCCGGCCACCCGTGGTGGGACGCTCGTCGGTGACGGCGGGGGGTGCGACCTCGGGATCGGGGACGAGCCGCTGAGCGATCCGGGTGCGCATGTTAGGTGACCCTAATCTGATCGGGCGGGCTGCGGCGAACCGGGATCACTCCTCGGTCCGCCGCAGCACCCGTGGTGCGGCAGCACTGCTTGCCGCCGTGCCCGTCAGGCCGCGGCAGCCCGGTGGGCCGGGGCGACCTCGAGCAGGTCGGCCCCGAGCCAGGTGACCGGACGCTGCTCCGCGAGGCGGAGGGCCAGCGCCCGGCGTCCGTCGCGCTCGACGCGGCAGAGGCTGACGGCAACGGCCCCGTCGAAGACCTCGAGCAGGCGCTGCACGAGCGGGAGCTCGGCGTCGGAGCGCAGGTTGACCAGCATCTGCTCGGCGCCGGTCGTGTCGAGCGTGAGGCGGAGGTCGAGCGACGGGCCCGCGACGTACCGGGCCCGCCGCGTCGCCTGCGCCGGGGAGGTGCGCCGGGCGGCCATCAGCGCGCCGGGTCCACGGCGATCGGCTCGAGGTGCGCCTCGTGGTGGTTCCGGTTCGCCGGGACCGCCAGGACGTCCTGGGTGCGGACCTCCAGCACGGTGCCGTCGAGCACCCCGGAGGCGGCCATCACGGACTCGAGGGCCGCCACCCAGTGCTCGTAGTAGGACCACGGGCCCCGCGTCGCGGGGTCCGCGCCCTCCCACGCGTCGATCGAGGCGATGAGGGCGCCCTGGAACTGCGCCCAGTCGAAGCCGAGCCGCTCGTGGGCCGCTACCGCCATCGCGAACGAGCGGATCTCCCACGGGTGCTCGAACCCGTCCTGGCCGGGGGTGGCGCCGGGGGTCGCCCCGGGGAGGCCGCAGACGAGCTGCTCGACGGCCGCGCGGGCGCGGCTGAGCTCGGCGGGGTCGGTGTAGGGCGGCGGCAGCGTCGTGGCGGTCGCCATCACGCCGCCTCGGCGAGCGGGCCGACGCCGATCATCGACTCGCGGGTGACGAGGGCCAGCAGCTGCTCCTCGCTCCAGTCCTCGGTGCCGGCCGGCCGCTGCGGCAGCACCCAGTAGCGCATCTCGCTGCTGGAGTCCCAGACGCGCACCTCGACGGACTCGGGGACGTCGAAGGAGAACGCCTCGCGCAGCACCTTGCGGGGCTCGCGGGTGATGGCGGCGCGGTACTGCGGGTCCTTGTACCAGTTCGGGGGCAGCCCGAGCACCGGCCAGGGGTAGCAGGAACACAGGGTGCAGACGATGACGTTGTGGACGCTGTCGGTGTTCTCCAGCGCCACGAGGTCCTCGCCCTGCAGGCCGCTGATGCCCAGCTCCTTGCAGGCCTCCGTGGAGTCCGCGAGGAGGCGCTCGCGGAAGCCGGGGTCGGTCCACGCCTTCACGACGACCTGGGCGCCCAGCTGCGGGCCGACCTCGTGCTCGTAGATCTCGACCATGCGGTCGATCGCCTGCGTCGTCATGACGCCCTGCTCGATGAGCATCGACTCCAGCGCCTTGACGCGGGCGGCGATCTCTTCCTGGGTGCGGATCTTGTCGCTCATGCGGGGGTTCCTCCGGGGGTGGCGGGGGCCGCGGCGGCGCTGCCGGCGGCGGGGGTCACGAGCTCCAGGTAGGGGTCCCAGACGTCGAAGTAGACGGCGCCGTTGGGCTCGGCGTGCTCCTCGCCCCAGAGCTCGGCGTTGCTGAAGCGGACGGTGTAGACGTGCTCCGGGTTCTCGCCCAGGCCGTTCCCGGCCGTGTCCGGGTAGATCATCGGACCGTGGTGGAGCACCACCTCGCCGACGGCGCCGCGGACGTAGCGGGCGCGCCGCGTGTGGCCCTTGGGCGAGGAGCGGTCGACCCGCACGACGTCGCCCACCGAGAACCGCGCGACCTTGTCGGAGGGCCGGCCGGCGGGGGCGCCCGCAGGCACGACGGCCTCGACGAACGCGAGCAGCTCGGGGTCGTCCTCGTGGGCGGGCAGCGGGGCGTCGGGGTTCGCCAGGTAGTACTCGGTGCGTCGGTCGAGCTCGGCCATGTCGAGCTTGCCCAGCTTCTCGCCGAAGTGCTCGACGGTGTGCACCCAGTGCTCGTAGTAGGGCGACTTCAGGTAGACCGCGGGATCGATCTGCTCGATGCCGTGGCGGAACTGGTCGACGCCGAAGAAGCCCGCGCGGAAGCACATGGCGAACATCGGGAAGACCGCCTTCTCCCACTCGGCGCGGAAGACGGGCTCGTCGTCGGGGACGACGACCGGTCCGACGCCGTCGGTGCCGGCGAGGTCGAACACTCCGTTCATGCGTTGCTCCTCACAGAGGTCGGCAGCGGGAAGCCCCCGACTGCGGTTTCGAGTGCCTGCGCGACGCGCAGGACGGTGGCGTCATCGAACTTCTTGCCGATGATCTGCAGGCCGACCGGAAGACCGTCGACGAGTCCTGCAGGGACCGAGCAGGCCGGGTGGCCGGTGACGTCGAAGGCCGCGGTGTTGGTGAGCATCTCCAGGGCACGGCCCAGGACGTCGGCCACCGGGGCGTCGGCGTCGGGGATCACCGTCGGGCGCATCGGCGTGGTCGGCATGACGAGGACGTCGAAGCGCTCCAGCGCGGCGTCGTAGGCGGCAGCGAGCTGCGGCTCGAGGTTGCGGGCCATCGCGTAGTGCGTGCCGTGGGAGGTCTCGAGCGCGTGCCGGCCGGCGAGCAGGACGAGCTTCACCGTCTCGGAGAAGGCGCTCGGGTCCTGGCGCCACGTGCGCCCGTAGAACTCCATCTGGTCGGGGTCGTACAGGCCCTTCCAGTTGAGCCCGTACCCATTGCCGTCGACCATCTGGTAGGTCGCGCCCTCGACGGAGATGACGTCCCACAGTGCGGCGCCGTGGCTGTGCCAGGGGATCGAGACCTCCTCGGCGACGAGGCCGGCGCCCTCGAGCGTGGCGATGGCGTCACGGACGGCGGCGTCGACCTCGGGCTCGGAGCTGGCCAGGCCGAAGCCCTCGGTGACGATGCCGATCCGGAGTCCGGCGACCGGCTCGTCGAGCGCGGCGACGTAGTCGACCGCCTCGATCACGTCGGGCTGGCGGGGATCGACGCCGTCGACCCCCGCGATCGCCGTGAGGACGCGGGCGGCGTCCCGGGTGGTGCGTGTGATCGGGCCGATCTGGTCGATCGTCTGCTCGATCGGGAAGGCGCCGGTGTAGGGGACCAGGCCCCATGTCGGCTTGTGGCCCACCACGCCGCACCAGGCGGCGGGCAGCCGGATGGAGCCGCCCTGGTCGCATCCCAGGGCCGCGTCGACGATGCCGCTGGCGACGAGTGCCGCGCTGCCGCTGGAGGAGCCGGCCGTGGAGCGCGTCTCGTCCCAGGGGTTGCGGACCGGGCCGGACTTGGCGGTGTGGGAGCCGCCGGAGAAGCACAGGTCCTCGCACACGGCCTTGCCGGCGATCGTCGCGCCCGCGTCCAGCAGACGGGCGACGGTGGTGGCGTCCTGACGGGGCACGAAGCCCTCGAGCATCCGCGAGCCGTTCATCATCGGGACGCCGCCGACGGCGGTGTTGTCCTTCACCGCCACCCGGAGCCCGGCCAGCGGACCATCGGCAGCGCCGGTGATCTCGGTGGTGACGTACCAGGCGCCGAAGGGGTTCTCCTCGTCCCGGGGTCGGGTCCACTCCCGCGCGGGCGCGGTCGGGGCGATCTCGGCGTAGAGCTCCTCGACGACGTTCCAGGACTGCAGCAGTCCGGTGGCGGCGCCGTGGTAGGTGTCGAGGTCGGTCTCGGCGATGCCCAGGCCGGATGCGCCGGCGATGCGCTCGACGTCGCCGCGTGTCGGTGGGGTCAGGCTCACATGTTCCTCCGATGTGTCAATCAGCGTTGACGGATGCAGGAGGAGCGAACGCCTGTCGCCTGAACATGTCAATAGATGTCGACAGATTTACTAGCAGGCGACCGTTGCCTGCTAACGTGTGTCGACTGGCTGACATGAGACCGAAGAGGTGACCGGTGGTGCGCAACGCGGCGCAGACGGCGTTCGAGGCCCTGTCCGACCCCATCCGGCGACGGATCCTCCACCTCCTCGCGGAGAACGACGAGACGACCGCCGGTGCCCTGGCGGACGCCATCCAGGAGGTGGGGCGCACGGCGATCTCGAGCCACCTGCGGGTGCTGCGCAGCGCCGCCCTCGTCGTCGAGCGGCGCGAGGGGCGGTACCGCTACTACGCGCTGCACCCCGACGGGCCCGTGCTGGACGCGCTCGGGTTCCTGCAGTCGATCCTGGCCCAGGGCGCCTCGCCCGCCTCCACCGGTGCTCCTGCCGTCTCCCCTATCGTGACGTCGAGCGACGACGAGGTCGCCGACGCTGCCGAGGCCTCGTAGGCCCTGACCCACCCGCCCCGCCCCCGGGGCCCTCACGAGGGGCACGCACCGCATGACCACGGTCGTCCTCGTCGCCGGTGAGCGACACACCCTCTCGGCGGGGGACCTCTATGCCTCCTTCGGCTCGCGGGGGCCCGGTGGTGCCACAGCGGGCGCCGGGGGGTGGCTGCTCGACGTCGACTGCGCCGTCGTGCGTCCCGGCGCGCCCGTCAGCGCGCGGATCCCGCTGGGCGAGGACGGGCCGGTCGTGCTCCTGCTCGGGCGGATCAGCGCCTGCGTCCCCGGGCGCCGCATCACGGTCGTCCACGACCAGCCGTGGCGGGGACGGCTGCAGCTGCACTTCACCGACGAGGTGAGCGACGGCGTACCGGGGTGCCGTCTGCGGGTGACCGCCGACCTCGACGAGGCGGGGCTGGCCTGGTGGATGGAGCAGCGCGGGTGGCGGGACGACCGCGCGCCCGCGGCGGACGTGCACCGCATCGGCCTCCTGACGAGCAAGACGGGGCCGGGTGCGGTGTTCGCGCAGGCGTGCGAGTACCTCGCCCGCCTCGCCGTCGACCGCGTCAACGCCGAGGGCGGCCTCGCGGGCCGGCGCCTCGAGGTGGTGGTCCACGACGACGCCACCGACCCGGGCCGTGCCGCCGTGGAGGCCCGGCGGATGGTGCAGGACGGGTGCCGCGCGATCATCGGCAGCGTCACCAGCGCCTCCTTCGAGGCGGTACGACGCGCCGTCGCCGACACCGGCATCCCCCTCATCCACGGCGTGCTCAACGAGGGGGGCGCGGGGGAGGACAACGTCTTCCGGTGGGGCGAGCGCCCGCTCGCGCAGATGCGGGCCGCCACGCGGCACCTGCGTCCCGCGGAGGTCGGCCACCGCTGGCACCTCATCGGCAACGACTACTCGTGGTCGCACGGCGCGCACGCCGCGAGTCGCCGGGCCGTCGACGAGATCGGCGGCGAGGTGGTGACGAGCATCCTGACGCCCCTGGGCACGACCGACTTCGCCGAGGCCATCGAGCGGCTGCAGCGGAGCGACGCACGGGTCGTCGTGTCGTCGCTGGTCGGCGCGGACGAGGTCGCCTTCGAGCGCCAGATGTGGCGCTCCGGGCTGCGGGAGCGCTGCACCGTGGTGTCGCTCGTCATGGACGAGTCGACGCGGGAGCACATCGGCGACGAGGCGGCGGCGGGCATCTGGACGGCGCTCGGCTACTTCGACGGCCTCGAGACCGAGGCCAACGTCGCGCTCCGCCGCACCTACCGCGAGCAGTACGGCGCGTGGGCGCCCCCGCTGTCGAGCCTGTCGGAGGGCGTCTACGAGGCGATCCTGCTGTACGCCGCGGCCGTGCGCCGGTCGGGTGGCGAGGGGGGATCGGAGGTGGTGCGGGAGCTGCGCGCGGTGGGCGGGGACCTGCCACGCGGGCGCGTCCTCGCCGCGGGACCGCACGCCATGGCCCAGCAGATCCACGTCGCCCGGTCGGTGCCCGGCGGGTTCCGGATCGCCGGGGCCTGACCGTCGTGGTCGCGCCCCGGCGACGCGGGTGGGTGACGCAGGGGGGTGACGCAGGCGGGTCAGGCGGAGGCGATCCTGCGCTCCAGGGCGAGGAACTCCTCGTCGGTCAGCACCCGTGACCGGATGAGGAACCGCACGCCCTCGGGGGCCTCGAGCGAGAACCCGGCACCCCGGCCCTTCACCACGTCGATGGTGAGGTGGGTGTGCTTCCAGTACTCGAACTGCGCCTTCGACATCCACACCGGCACGCCGCGCTCGAGCCCGACGTCGAGGTCGCCCAGGTGCACGTCGGCGTCGCCGGTGATGAAGTCGCCGTCGGGGTAGCACATCGGCGCCGACCCGTCGCAGCAGCCGCCGGACTGGTGGAACATCACCGGACCGTGGGTCTCGGTGAGGCTGCGGACGAGCTCCGCCGCCGCGTCGGTGACCGAGACCCGCACCGGCTCGGGCGGCAGCGGCGAGTCCTCCGTGACGCCGAGGGCGCCGTCCGGGAGGTCGCTCGTCGTGCCGGCCGAACCGGTGTCGGGCGTCGTCATCAGAAGAAGCCGAGCGCGTCGGGGCTGTACGACACGAGCAGGTTCTTCGTCTGCTGGTAGTGGTCCAGCATCATCTTGTGGTTCTCGCGGCCGATGCCCGACTGCTTGTAGCCGCCGAACGCGGCGTGCGCCGGGTAGGCGTGGTAGTTGTTCGTCCACACGCGGCCGGCCTGGATCTCCTTGCCGGCGCGGAACGCCTGCGATCCGTCACGCGACCACACGCCGGCGCCGAGGCCGTAGAGGGTGTCGTTGGCGATCTTGAGGGCGTCCGCCTCGTCGTCGAAGCCGGTGAGCGAGACGACGGGGCCGAAGATCTCCTCCTGGAAGATCCGCATCGAGTTGTCGCCCTCGAAGATGGTGGGCTGCACGTAGTAGCCCTCGGCGAGGTCGCCGTCGAGCACGTTGCGCTCGCCGCCGGTGAGGATCTTGGCGCCCTCCTGCTTGCCGATGTCCATGTAGGACAGGATCTTCTCGAGCTGGTCGTTGGACGCCTGGGCGCCGATCATCGTCGTGTCGTCGAGCGGGTTGCCCTGCTTGATCGCCTCGACGCGCTTCACGGAGTCGGAGACGAAGTCGCTGTAGATCGAGCGCTGCACGAGGGCGCGGCTCGGGCAGGTGCAGACCTCGCCCTGGTTGAGGGCGAACATCGCGAAGCCCTCGAGCGCCTTGTCGTAGAACGCGTCGCGCTGCGAGGCGACCGACTCGAAGAAGATGTTGGGGCTCTTGCCGCCGAGCTCCAGCGTCACGGGGATGATGTTCTGCGACGCGTACTGCATGATCAGGCGGCCGGTCGTCGTCTCGCCGGTGAAGGCGATCTTGGCGATCCGCGAGCTCGAGGCGAGGGGCTTGCCGGCCTCGACGCCGAACCCGTTGACGATGTTGACGACGCCCTTGGGCAGCAGGTCGCCGATGACCTCGAAGAGCTTCAGGATCGACCACGGCGTCTGCTCGGCCGGCTTGAGCACGACCGCGTTGCCGGCGGCCAGGGCGGGGGCGAGCTTCCACACGGCCATGAGGATCGGGAAGTTCCACGGGATGATCTGGCCGACGACGCCGAGGGGCTCGTGGAAGTGGTAGGCGATCGTCGTGCTGTCGATCTCGCTGATGCCACCCTCCTGCGCGCGCAGGGCGCCGGCGAAGTAGCGGAAGTGGTCGACGGCCAGCGGGAGGTCGGCGGCGAGCGTCTCGCGCACGGCCTTGCCGTTGTCCCACGTCTCGGCGACCGCGAGGGCGGCGAGGTTCTCCTCGATGCGGTCGGCGATCTTGTTGAGGATGTTGGCGCGCTCGGCGACGGACGTCTTGCCCCACGACGGCGCAGCGGCGTGGGCGGCGTCGAGGGCGGCGTCGATGTCCTCGGACGTGCCGCGCGCGATCTCGGTGAACGCCTTGCCGTTGACCGGCGAGATGTTCTCGAAGTAGTTGCCCTTGATCGGGTCGACCCACTCGCCACCGATGTAGTGGCCGTAGCGGGGGGCGACGGAGACCAGCGAGTCGGGCTGGCCGGGTGCGGCGTAGACGGTCATGGGATGTGTTCTCCTCGCTGAGGCAGGTGTGTGACTGCCCTCACACCGTAGGAAGTCCCACGTTGCACCCTCGTTGCGACGGGCGCCGCGGGCCCGGACGGGTCCGGACCCGCGGCGTACCGGGGTGGCGGCCCGGCGTCCCCGCGTCCTCAGCCGACCGTGATCGCGCCGTCGGTGATGACCACGTAGAAGCGCTTGCGGTTCTGGCTCGTCGTGACGGAGCCGTCGCTCAGGCGGGGGCTGATGACGAGGTGCTCGGCGTTGTTGGTGCCGGCCGGGGCGCAGGCCACGACGCCCGCGAGGCCGCAGAGCGTCGCGCTGATCTCGCCCGAGAACTCGGGGTTGGCGTCGGGGCTGGCGGCGCGGCCGTTGGTGACGCCGTCGCCGTTCTGGTCGACCTGGTTCTGCAGGGCGATGGTGGCGACGATGCCCGACCCGGACAGGTCCTCGCCGGCGTCGACGTAGACGTTGCCCGCGGCGCGCAGCGCGTTGGACGGCGAGCCGGCGGGGGCGGTGTTGGCGAGCTCGGGGTACGCCGCAGCGACCTCGAAGCCGCCCGACTGGGCGACGATCGCGCCGGTGGCGTCGACGAGGAACCAGCGCGTGGTGCTGCCGTCCTCGCCCCGGGGACCCTGCTCGCCCTGCGGGCCCTGCTCACCCTGGGGACCCTGCTCCCCGGCGGGGCCCTGGGCGCCGCGCGGACCCGCCGCGCCGGCCGGGCCCTGCGGGCCGCGGGCGCCGGTGGCGCCCTTCGGGCCGGCGGGGAGCTGGTTCTTGGCGAAGTCCTGGCGGAACAGCGAGCCGTCGCGCACGTCGAGGCCGGTGATGGACCCGTTGCGGATGTCCTCGCCGCCGATGAGCTTGGCGGCGTACGCACCGGTGCCGCTCGAGGCGGCGACGAGGGCGACGGTGGCGACGGCGAACGCGGGCGTGACGCGGACGCTGCGGAGGCGGGCAGGGAGGCGGGAGGTCAGGCGGGAGGCGAGCGACGGGCGCGAGGACGAGGACATGGCGAGGCCTTTCCGGGAGGGAGGAACGGAGCCGTTCCACCCGCGGTTCGGCCCCGGCGGCGCGCCGGATGGCGAGGACTAGACCACTTTCGTGACCGGGGTCACTCCCAGCCCGGTTCCCGGTGGCCGTTTCAGAGCCCGAGGTCGCGGTCGAGCCGCGCCAGCTGGCCGTCGATCAGCGGCAGCATGGGCGACGTCGGGCCGACGGCACGACGCTGGGCCTGCCACATCTCGTAGTCGTCGGCGCCCCAGGTCGAGCGGGTCCACTGCGACATGAGGTCGGCCTCCCGCGAGCGCAGCAGCGCCTCGCGCAGCTGGGACTCGAGGCTCTCGCGCAGGCGTACGACGCCGGGTGCCGTCGACCGCGGGAGCACGGGCCCGCCGTACGCGCGCATCGCCGCGCGGAGGTCGCCCGCCGCGAGCATCGCCTCGACGGTCAGCCAGTCGCCGGTGACCTGGGCGGTCAACCGGTAGGGCCGCGAGGCGAGGAGGTCGCCGCCGAGGAGGTGGCGGAGCCGGTTCAGCTCGGCGCGCAGGGTGGAGGAGCCGGCGCCGTCCTCGGCGTACAGGAGCACCGCCAGCTCGTCCCCGCTCAGGCCCTGCGGCGAGCTGCCCAGCAGCATGAGGATCTCGCTGTGCCGGGGCGAGAGGCGCAGCGTCTGCGGGGCGCCGCCGGCGCCCTCGAGGGTGAGGAGCGCGTCGGAGCGGCCGAGGCCCTCCATCACGATCCGCGGGCCGGCGGCCGACGGGGCGGTCGCGCGCCGGTCCTGGCGGCTGAGGAGGTCGCGGGCCAGCTCGAGCTCGGCCATGCGGGCGGCGGCCCGGATCATGGCCATGGTCTGGGGCACGACGATCTGGTCCCCGCCCGTGATGTCGAGGACGCCCAGCAGTGCGTTGGTGCCGGGGTCGTGGATGGGCGCGGCCGCGCAGCTCCAGCCCTGCACGGAGGAGCGGAAGTGCTCGTCGCGCACGATGCTGACGGGCTGGTCGAGCGCGAGCGCGAGACCGGGGGCGTTGGTGCCCGCGAGGCGCTCGTCCCAGTTGGAGCCCTCGACGAAGCCGATGGCCTCGCAGCGGCGCAGCGTCGTCGGCGTGCCGCAGACCCACAGCAGGTTTCCCTCGGCGTCGGAGACGGCCATCACCGCGTCGCAGTCGCGGGCCGCGTGGCCGAGCACCTCGTCGAGCAGGGGGAACGCGCGGGCGAGGGGGTGCGCGTCGCGGCGGTCCTTGAGGTCGCTCTCGGGGACGGTGATGGGCGCACTCGCGGCATCGGGGCGCACGCCGGCGGAGGCGGACCGGTGCCACGAGTCGACGACGGCCGAGCGCATGGCGTCGCGGCCGCGCATGGAGAGAACGTCGGACCTCGTCATGCGGACCACCCCTCGCATCCCGACCCCGTGGCGTCGTTGCCGTGCCGCAGCGGTCCGGGCCGGTTCGACGGGCCGGACGACGCCGCGGTGAGCGGGGTCACAGTTGCATGATGCTCCGCATTGCGACGTTGCGCCAACGTTGCAGGCCGTGCGACGTGTGGGTAGGTCGGGTGGGTCGCTCGCCCGTCGCGCGTTGCCCGTCGCCCGTTCGCCCGTCGCCCGTCGCGGACGTCATGCGATGTGGTGGCCCGGGCGACCGGGGCGCATGACGTCCCGAGCGGTGGTCGCCGGACGTCATGCGGAGCGGCGGCCGGGGCGACCGGCCCGCATGACGTCCCGCGAGGGGGTGGGCCGGGATCCGATTTCGGCACCGCGCCCGCCGTCCGCTAATGTCTCCCGCGGTGGCGTGTCCGAGCGGCCTAAGGAGAACGCCTCGAAAGCGTTTGTGGGTGCAAGCCCACCGAGGGTTCAAATCCCTCCGCCACCGCCAGCACGGGAGAACCCCCGCCGAGAGTCTCGGCGGGGGTTCTCTGCGTTCCGCCCGACCCACCGCGCATCCCGGAGGCGCGCGGACGCTCGACCCGGGTCGTCATCCGGTGAGCGTGATCGTCTGATCGGCGGCCTCGGCCAGGCCCGGATCGTGACTCTGTGTCCATGCGGCCGCGGAGCATCCGAGGGGGGTGTGTGGGCTCGTCGCAGGGCGCCTCGCGCGGAGGTGAGCCGCTCGGCGCCGAAGTGACGTGACACCTCAGCGCCGACTTTCCGCCTCCGGTCCGAGGCGTACAGGTTCAAGAAATGATCGCGCATCTGAACGCGCGACCCTCCCGGTTCGTCCATGGCCGTTTTTTTGCTGGGGCCTCGCGCCGAGTGGGCGGTGGTCTACGTGAGTGGACGGCCGGCCTCGGGTGCCGCGGTCATTGACAGCAGCCTCAGGCGAGCCATAATCTCGCCCAACTGATCGACAACATGGGGGATGAAGTCGTGTATCAGGTTGAGTTGGATATTTTCTCCGGCCGTCCGAACCCGGTGTGGTCGCTGAATGCGGCGGAGGCCGCCGAATTCGCGCAGCGCCTCGGTGATGGCACCGTTCCTGTCGTGCCGGTCAATGTCGACAGTGGCCAGCTCGGATACCGAGGGTACATCATGACAGCGACCGGCCATGATGCAGATGAATTACGCCGTCAGGGGAAGGCGACAACCTTCCGGGTGCATGCGCACATGGCCCAGGCGGGGTACGACTTGGCGGCTGAGGAGTTCCTGCTCGGTGCGCTCGAGCGCTCCGATGGCGTTTCGGAAGCAGAAGCGGGCGTGCTGTCTGAGGCTGTTCGATGGGACCTCGAAGAATCTCATCCCGAAGTCGCGTCCGCTGCCGCAGCATGCAGCCTCCTATATACCAGCTGGAACGACTTTTCGTTCTGGAATGGCAGCAGGCGCCCCAACAACAATTGCTACAACTACGCAGCAAACTATGCCAGCAACACTTTTGCACAGCCCGGACGTCAGGGCGGCGGAACGTTCACGCAGATGACTGCAGCAAACATCAAAGCCGCTATGCATCGTGACGGCTGGAGGTTGGATTGCATCGGCGGAAACCTGAGAGTGGCGTTGGTGATCTGGCCCGGAGTGGATTATCACTTCTACCGCCAGAATCTGAACGGCTCGACGGTTCGATGGTGCCACAAGCCGGGCCAGACGGCGGCGCGAAATACGGACAACTCGGGCCGATATATAACCAATCCGCAAACGTGTGATCGTGGGAACTACACAACGTGGGGTGGTGCCCATGTGTTCAGTAACGGCGTCAGGTCGAGGACGGTGCGTTGACGTGGACGGGCAAGAGATCAACTTCTGTGAAGACGGTCGGCCACGGCGGCGGTCAGTGCTCGCCGCCGCACTCGGTGTCGCATCACTGCCCGCGCTGAGCGCGGCCGCGGATCCGGCTAGTGCCTCCGTCGCTGCTGCGGGGGATTCCGCCGAGCTCTGGCTGCTGGGGACCGAGGGTGCGGGGCAACTGCCGAGCGTCGTGCGTACGGCACTACCGCGTGCTCGTAGCTGACAGGTCTCATGAGAGAGGCACGCCTACGGAGTGCAGGCAACTTGAGATGACCGTGGCTGCAACACATCCCGTGCGTGGCTCGTCTTCAGAAGCATGAAGGGACAGGCTCATGGCCGTGTCGAGGCCCTCGTCGCGGCCCGAGGGCGGGATCTGTCGCGGTTTGCGTACGTCCTCGCGGGACACGACGCGGAGGACATCCTGCAGTCGGTCGTGGTCCGGTTGTTGAGCTCGGGCCCGTTCCTGCGGGCCGACGATCCCTACGCCTACGCACGGAAGGCCGTTCTCAACGAGTTCCTCGATCGGCGCAGGAGCCTCGGGCGACGAGCGTCGGCCCGATGGTTCGCGGTCCGCGACATCGAGCCCGTGCCGTCTCCGGAGCCCGCCATCGCCGAGCGCGACGCCCTGATGCGGGCGTTCTCGATTCTCAAGCCGCGCGAGCGGGCTTGCGTGGTGATGCGGTACTACGTCGACGCCGACGACCGGACGATCGCCGAGGCACTCGGCGTCGCACCGTCGACCGTGCGGAGCCTCATCTCGCGGGCCATGCCGCGGCTCCGCGCCGCCCTCGTCGAAGCCGAAGGCCTCATCGATCTGGCAGGAGAAGCGAAGTGAATCTCACGGACGACTCGGATCGTGTCGTCACGCGGAGCCTGCAGCGCCTCGCGGACCACGCACCCACCCACCTGGCGTACGACCCTCACCCTCGCCGACGTCGTCGACCCGCGGCCGCCCTCGCGGTGGTCGCCATCGCTGCGGCAAGTGCCATCCTGGGGGCCGTCGTCGCACCGCAGGTCCTCGAGCCCGCGCCGTCGACACACTCCGCTGACGCCACGGCGTCGCCGTCGAGCGAGGAGAGCACGTTGATTCTCGGTGACGTCTCGTCCTGGCCGCGTGTTCGGCTCTCGACCTGCGATGAGTGGTCGCCGGCAGGAGGGAACGAGGTCGTCGAGGTCGACGCCATCACCGACGAGTGCATCTCCAAGGCTCCGCTCGACGCCGTGGTCGTCCTCCGAGGCGGGTACACCGCCGACGGCCCCTTCGGGTCCCGGTGGGCGGACACGACCGAGGTGTGGAGGGAGGTCGGATCGCACTCCGTGCGACGCCTCGTGTCCGGGCCACTCGTCGAGATGAGCTCGCGGGCCGTGGACGGCCTCGTCTGTGACACGTGCGACGAGGTGCTGGTGGTCATCGGCCCGGAGCCGGCCTCGGTGTCACGCCTGGTGGAGAGCATCACCGCTGGCTGATCTCCTCTGCCCCGCTTGCCGTTCGAGGGCCGGACACGTGGTCCTCGCTCCTGGGCCCGGGGCCTGACGTGGGTCCCGCCGAACTGGGACGTCGGTACGCCGATCCCGGCCCAGGACCCACCCCGACCGCACATTCCGCGCTCCGGGCCGAACAGGCCCCAGCCGACCTGCCCGCCCCGTCAGCGCACCGTGAACGTCCGGGTGGCGGTCGACGGCAGCAGGTTCCGCGTGCCGCCGTACTCCACCACGACGCGGTAGCTCCCGCGCGGCAGCTTCGGCAGGGTCACGACCATGTCGCCGAGCGAGGGTGGCACCTGGCGGGCGCCGGACCACCAGACGCCCCGGTTGCCCTGGTAGATCTTCCAGGTGATCGGTGCCGGTGGGCTCCGCTTCGCACCCAGGGAGTAGGCCACGACCGTGCGCAGCCGCCCGGTCGCGTTCGTCCGCGGGACCTGGAGGAACGATGTTCCGATGACCGTCTCGGCGCGGACGATCGTGACCTTCCCCGAGGCCGTGAGCCCGTCGCCGATCGCACCGTCCGGGACGTCGAGGGTCGCCGTGTAGGTGTAGGTGCCGACGTGGTCGTTCCCGCGGGTGTACGGCGTGACGCTGTCCCCGTTCGTGTACGTCCGGAACGGGCCGCCGGGGAGGCCCGTCACCGTCACGACGCTCCGTACCGGCACGTCGCGGAGGTCGAACCTCAGCGGGACGTCGGGGTACGTCCCGGTCACCGGAGCCCCCGCCGTGATGGCCACGTGGGGGACGAGGGCCTCCCAGTCGATCGAGATCGGCCTCTCCACCTGCACGTAGGCGTTCCCGCCGTCGGGCACCACGTAGAGGGAGTAGGTCGTGCCGGGTTCCAGCGTGTAGGCCGGGAGACGGAACGTCAGCGGCACGTCAGCGGTGGGCGGCGAGAAGCGAGGTCCCCACGACGCGACGGCGTCGGGCCGTGCGGCCAGGTCCTCGATGCCGGGCGGGGCGAGCGCGATCCTGAAGATGCTCCCCGGCCCGAGGTGGGCGTAGGGGTCGGGGTCCAGGTCGCGCAGCCGCAGCCGGACGTCGATGCCGGCGCCGTACCCGATCTCGTCGACGGCCAGCACCTCCACGACGGGATCCGGTGCCTGCCCCGCCGCGGCCGGCACCGGCACCGTCGGCGCCAGTGTGGCCACCGCCGCCAGGGCGACGCCGACGATCCAGCCACGCCGCGCGGCCCACGGGCTCCCCGTCCTCGTCATGCCGGGAGCGTACGGCGCGGCAGCCGCCGACCGCGGCCCTTCACCCAACCCACCCGGGGCATTCGCCCCCCGCGACACCCGCGCGCACCACGCTGCCGGGGGCGAGACGGTGCTCGGGCCCGGCCACGCCACGACCAGGCCGTTGCCCTCGAAAGGTGATCCCTCTCCGATGACGACCCTCCGAGCCCGGCGGCCGCGCGCCTCCGGGCGCATCGTCGTGACCAGCCTCGCGCTGCTGACCTCCGCCTCCGCGCTCTCCGGTGCCGATGCGTCCAGCCGGACCCCCGAACAGCCGGCGGGCGTCGCGCTCGCCGCCGGCACCTCCTCCCTCTGGACCGACCCGGTCGGCGACGCACGCCTCCTCACCGACCCCTTCCTGCAGGCGCCGACCGCCGACGGCGTCTCCGTCGTCTGGTTCACCGAGTTCGCCGGCTCCGACCACACCGTCCTCGTCGGTGACGGCGTGGGCCGCCTCTCCGCCGCCGACCTGGCGGCCGCCGCGCGGGGCACGACGTACCCGGGCGTCACAGTGTTCCCCGCCACCACGGGCACGCTCTCGCAGGTCGCGGAGGACTACCAGTCCAACGTCCCCGTGAAGCCCGCCCAGTCCGACGGCATCGTCGACCGCGACGTCTGGCGGCACGAGGGCGTCGTCACGGGTCTCGCCGCGGGCGAGCGCGTGCCCTACCGCGTCGTCAGCCGCGACGGCGACAAGATCGCCGGCTCCGGCACGTTCAGCCTGAAGCCGGCCGCGCAGCCGGGCGAGGACCTCGACATCCTGCTGACCAGCGACCACCAGGCGATGGTCAACACCCCGGCGAACCTCCAGGTCGCGGCCGACACCATCGGCGACATCGACGCCGTCTTCCTCGCCGGCGACCTCGTCAACATCCCCGACCGGGCCTCCGAGTGGTTCGACGACACCCGCGGCTCGGGCTTCTTCCCGGTGCTCCAGGGCAACGGCGGCCGCACCTCGACCGGCGGGGTCTCCTACGCGGGCGGCGAGATCGTGCAGAACGCCCCGCTCTTCCCCGCGGTCGGCAACCACGAGGTCCAGGGCCGCCGGGCCGGCGCGACCGCGCTGGGCGCGTCGTACAACGCCCCGGTGCCGCGGGACGTCGCCACCGCGGCGTACGAGCGCGTCGCCACTGAGGTGAACCCGGGCAACGACCCCGCCGTGCGCGAGCAGTGGATCCGGGACAACTCGTTCTCGACGACCACCTACGAGGAGATCTTCTCCCTCCCCGACTCCTCGCCGGGCGGCGAGACCTACTACGCGACCACGGTCGGCGACGTGCGGCTCATCTCGCTGTACTCCACCCGCATCTGGCGCGGCACCGGTGCCGTGCCGGACCCGGCGGCGCGCACGAGCACGACCCGCTACCAGGAGTCGCGGCAGTCGCTGGCCGACCCGCTCAAGCAGGGGTACGGCGAGCACGTGTTCGAGGCCGTCGACGCCGAGAGCCCGCAGTACGCGTGGCTGCAGGACGAGCTCGCCAGCGAGGAGTTCGCCGCGGCGCGCTACCACGTCGTCATGCTCCACGAGGGTCCGCAGGGCCTCGGTGACAACGTCATGCCGCAGTTCGTCGACCCGCAGCGCATCGAGGAGCGCGACGACGCGGGCAACCTCGTCGGCGTCCGCTACGAGTACCCGCCGAGCGAGAACAAGCTCCTCACCGACCTCCAGCCGCTGCTCGAGGACGCGGGCGTCGACCTCGTCCACAACGGCCACAGCCACCTCTGGAACCGGTTCGTCGCCGCGAACGGCACCACGAACTTCCTCGAGACCTCCAACACCGGCAACTCGTACGGCGCGTACCACCCCCTCAGCGGACGCAGCCGCCCGCTGCCCCCGGCGCCCTGGGACGCGTCGCACTACCTGGCCCAGGGCAACCCGGGCGGCCTGGAGCCCGTCGTGCCGAACGTCGCGCCGTACACGGACGCCCAGGGCACGCCGCTGCCGTTCGTGCAGGACAACAACCTCGCGGTGTTCACGAAGCTGGACACGGGCTCGGGCGAGATCACGACGTACTCCTACGACGTGCGCACGCCGAACGTGCGCCCGAAGGTCATCGACGTCTTCACCATCGGCGACCCCGACGACTCCGAGGCGCCCGCGGTCACCCGCCAGCCGACGCACGTGACGGTGACCGCCGGCGAGGAGGCGACCTTCACGGCGGAGGCGTCCGGGGTCCCCGCGCCCGAGGTGCGCTGGCAGCGCCTCGTCGACGCGGAGTGGGTCGACGTGCCGGGGGCGACCGCGACGACGCTGCGGCTGCCGGCGGTGACGACGGCGCAGAACGGCGAGCAGCACCGCGCGGTGTTCACGAGCTCCGCCGGCTCGGTGCCGACCGCGGCCGCCGTGCTCACCGTGCGGGCCGCTCCGACCCCGCCCTCCGAGCCGGGTCCGGGCTCGCTCGGCCTCGGCAGCCGCGTGGTGCCGGGTGCGCCGTCGGCGTACGGGCGGATCGGCAGCGGCAAGCCCATCTCCACCTTCTTCGTGGGCGAGGACGGGCGCCGGGTGACCGGCACGACCTACGTCAGCATCCGCAAGGCCGGCACGGGTTCCGTGACGGCCACGGCGTGGGCGTACGTCGGGCGCACGACCACCGTCGCCACGCCGCGCATCCCGAGCAAGGGCAGCTGGCGCGTCACGGTGACGTTCGTGCCGGACGACCCGCGCTACCGCTCGACCACGCGTGCGTGGTGGCTCTGGGCGACGCCGACGGGTCGCTGACGGTCGGGTCCGCACGGGAAGGCACGCCGGGCCCCCACCTCTGCGGAGGTGGGGGCCCGGTCGTGTTGCGGGGAGGGGGTCAGCGCCTGCTGTCGGACTCCGCGCTGACGACGGGGATCTCGCCCGTCATGCCGAGCTTGTCCTCGACGCGTTCGTCGATGCGCTGGTCGACCTGGTCGCCGAAGTGGTCCTCGAAGTTGGCGACGAGGTCGCTGGTGACCGTCTCGCCCACCTCGTCGGCGAGCACCTTGCGGCGGGCCTTCAGGTCGAGGCGGCGGATCTCGGTGTACTCCGCCTTGAACGCCTTGTAGAGCGCGACGCACATCGCCACCATGATGACGCTGAAGGGCAGCGCGGTCAGGATGGCGCCGGTCTGCAGGGCGCCCAGGCCGCCGGCGACCAGCAGCCCGATCGCGACGAGCGCCTCGATGACGCACCACAGCACCCGGCTCCACCTCGGCGGGTCGGTGTCGCCGCCGGACGCGAGCATGTCGACGACGAGCGAGCCCGAGTCGGAGGACGTCACGAAGAAGATGGCGACGAGCACGATCGCGAGGCCCGACAGCAGGGTGCCGCCCGGGAGGTCGCCCACGAGCCGGAAGAGCACCGACTCCGAGGTGACCGAGCCGTCGGCGTCGAGCAGCCCGCCGTCCCCGAACTTCTCGCGGTAGATCGCCGAGCCGCCGAGGATGGAGAACCAGATGGCCGAGACGGTGGTCGGCACGAGCAGCACGCCGGCGACGAACTCGCGGACGGTGCGGCCGCGCGAGATGCGCGCGATGAAGACGCCGACGAACGGCGCCCACGACATCCACCAACCCCAGTAGAACGTCGTCCAGAGGCCCTGCCACTCCTGGCCCTCCTCGCCGAAGAACGCCGAGGTGTCGAAGCTGTTGGGCACGATCGTGAACAGGTACTCGCCCACGTTCTCCACGAACGACCGCAGCACGAACAGCGTCGGGCCGAGCAGCAGCAGCGCCACCACGAAGATCCCGGCCATGCCGAGGTTGATGTTGGAGAGCCACTTGATGCCCTTGTCGAGGCCCGAGACCACCGAGGCGGTCGCGGCCACGGAGATGAGGACGATCAGCAGCACGAGCAGCGGGGTGCCCGCCTCGTCGACCACCCCGAGGCTCTCGAGGCCCGCGCCGATCTGCGAGACGCCGAGGCCCAGCGACGTCGCGACGCCGGCGATGGTGCCCACGATCGCCACGACGTCGATCGCGTCGCCCAGGCCACCCTTCACGCGGTCGCCCAGCAGCGGCTCGAGCACCCAGCGCAGGGAGACCGAGCGACCCTTGCGGTGGATCGCGTACGCCAGGGCGAGGCCCACGACGACGTAGATCGCCCAGGCGTGGAGGCCCCAGTGCAGGAACGTCTGGCTCATGGCCGCGTGGGCGAGCTCGACGTCGTCGCCCTCCACCCCCGGCTTCGGCGAGGTGTAGAAGTTGAGCGGCTCGGCGGCCCCCCAGAAGACGAGGCCGATGCCCATGCCGGCGGCGAAGAGCATCGAGAACCAGACCAGGAACCCGTACTCGGCGCCCTCGTCGTCCGGACCCAGCCGGATGTCGCCGAAGCGCCCGACGGCGACCCAGATCGCGAAGATCACGAAGCCGGTGACAATGAGGCTGTAGTACCACCCGAAGACGCCGATCACCTCCTCCTGGGCGGCGGAGAAGGCGTCACCGGTGCGTTCGGGGAACGCGATGCTGACCACCACGACGACGGCGAGGATCGCCAGCGCGGGCCAGAAGACGGTGGGGCGGACGGACTGCAGGCGCCGCCGGGACGGCGGCGCGTCGGCGGTGCTCGGGGTGTCGCTCACGGGTGGGATGTCCCTCTCCAGGTCTCGACGGGGGACCGCCACGTTGTCGTCTCCGGGGAGCCCCCGTCAAAGCGAGGGTTCCGCTCAGGTCGCGCCGGCGTCCGCCGAAGAGGGTGGCAACGGACTCCAACCGACTCGGAAAGTGGTGCCCATCGATGCGCACAGTGCTCAACCGCCGGAGGGCCTCGGCCCTCGTCTCCGCCGTCGTCGTCACGGGCGGTCTCGCCCTCGCGGCCCCGGCCCCCGCGCAGGCGGCCTCCGGTCTCTCGGTCGTGGGCGTGCAGTCGTTCTACTTCGGTGGTGAGACCGTCTTCGACTCGTCGCGCGGGCTGACCGTCGTCAACTGGAACGACGCCACGCCGGACACGTCGCACACCTACCGCCTCAAGCTGGACCCCACCGGCAAGGTCGGCTACTTCGACCCCCGCTCGCTCAGCGAGGACGTCGACGGTCCGTGGGACGGCTTCTCCACCGACTACACCGTGGGGAAGCACATGCAGCCGGGCGGCACCTACCAGCTGGTGCTCGAGGAGTGGGACGGCAACCGGCTCGTCGAGTCGAGCCCGACCTTCGACTACACGTTCGCCGAGGTGCAGGCCCCGAGCGCGATGAACGTCGGGACGTCGCTCGTCGGCGGCCGCCAGGCGGTCGTCGCCGGACGCGCCACCTCGATCGGGTTCACCGGGCAGTGGGAGCCGGGCACGCGCTACCGCACGATCGTGGGCGTGGCGGGCGGGACCGCGGCGAAGGACTTCGTCGTGTGCCAGGCGTCCGACTGCGTCGACGCGGGCCTCGGCACGGTCGTGGACTCCGCGACGCCGGTCACCTCGTTCACGGCCCCGGCGTCGCTCGTCGGCAAGACCCTCCGCATCCAGGTGGCGGGCGTGGAGGACGGTCGTCTGCGCAGCACCTTCGACGTGCAGTACCCCGTCGTCGCCGACCCGTCGATGTCGACCGTGCCGGGCGGCTGGATCACCTCGCCGGGCAAGAAGCACGGCGTCGTGCAGACGGGCAAGACCGTCGGCGTCAGCGCGCCGGTCCTCACCGCGACCGCGAAGCAGAAGGGCACGAAGACCTACTACCAGTGGTTCGCGGACGGCACGAAGATCCCGGGGGCGACGAAGGCCAGCTACACGATCCCCCGCAGCCTGAAGGGGCGGACCCTCACCCTCGGCATCCAGTTCTCGGCGCCCGGCTACAAGCCGCTGACCGGCGGCTTCGGCTTCGGCACGGTGCGCTGACCGGCAGCAGCACCCAGCGGCACCCCAGCAACACCCAGCGGCACCCCGTACGGCGCCCGGTCGGACCACTCCGACCGGGCGCCGTCTCGCGTTTCGTCGGCGGCGTCCGCTACCGTGGGCGCACCCAGTGACCTGGGTCACAACAGGTGAACAGATCGACGGATCCGGACGGCGCCCACCCTCGCGCCGCGACGACCCGTCACGACGAGCCCGAGCGCGGCGACCCCGCGCTCGTCGCGAGGAGCGTGCGATGACGATCCTGACCGGGGCGCCCACCGCCCACGAGTCTGCCGGGTGCGAGCCCGACTACGTGCAGCTGCTGACGCCCGAGGGCCAGCGTGTGGAGCACGACGACTACCACTTCGACGGCGACGACGACCTCGTGCGCACCTTCTACCGCGACATGGTCCTGGCCCGTCGCGTCGACACCGAGGCCACCGCCCTGCAGCGCCACGGCGAGCTCGGCATCTGGGCCCAGCTGCTGGGCCAGGAGGCCGCCCAGATCGGGGCGGGTCACGGGTCGCGCCCCCAGGACTTCATCTTCCCGACCTACCGCGAGCACGGTGTCGCCCTGGTCCGCGGCCTCGACCCGGGCCGGTTGCTGGGCCTCTTCCGCGGGGTCGACCACGGCGGCTGGGACCCCGCGGAGCACAACTTCGGTCTCTACACGATCGTGATCGGCGCCCAGACGCTCCACGCGACGGGCTACGCGATGGGCCTCTCCGCCGACGGTCTCGTCGGGTCCGGCGACGTCACCCGCGACGCCTGCACGATCGCGCACTTCGGTGACGGCGCCTCCAGCCAGGGCGACGTGATGGAGTCGTTCGTCTTCGCCGCGACGTACGACGCCCCCGTCGTCTTCTTCTGCCAGAACAACCAGTGGGCGATCTCGGCACCCATCGAGCGCCAGTCGCGCACGCCCCTGCACTGGCGGGCGCCCGCCTTCGGCTTCCCGGGCGTGCGCGTCGACGGCAACGACGTGCTCGCGACGTACGCCGTGACCCGCGCCGCGACCGACCGCGCCCGCGCGGGGGAGGGCCCGACGCTCATCGAGGCCTACACCTACCGGATGGGCGCGCACACCACGACGGACGACCCGACGCGCTACCGGTCCGGGGCCGACGTCGACGCCTGGCGGCGCAAGGACCCGATCGCCCGCGTGCTGGCCTACCTGCGCTCCCGCGACGCCGTCGACGACGCGTTCGTCGCTGCGCTGGAGGCCGAGGCCGACGACCTCGGCGCCGACCTGCGGCACCGGTGCCGCACGATGCCCGACCCGAGCCCGCTCGCGATGTTCGACCACGTGTACGCCGAGGCCTCGCCCGAGGTGGAGGCCCAGCGGGAGGGGTACGCCGCGTACCTCGCCCAGTTCGAGCTGACCGGTGCGGAGGGGGACCGATGAGCAAGGTGACGCTGGCGAAGGCGCTGAACGCCGGTCTGCGGACCGCGATGGAGCAGGACGACAAGGTCGTGCTGATGGGGGAGGACGTCGGCCGGCTCGGGGGCGTCTTCCGCATCACCGACGGCCTGCAGAAGGACTTCGGCGAGCGCCGGGTCATGGACTCGCCCCTCGCGGAGTCGGGGATCGTCGGCACCGCGATCGGCATGGCCATGCGCGGCTACCGGCCCGTGGTGGAGATCCAGTTCGACGGGTTCGTCTACCCGGCCTACGACCAGATCGTCACCCAGCTGGCGAAGATGTCCTACCGCTCGCAGGGCAAGGTGCGCCTGCCCGTCGTCATCCGCATCCCGTTCGGCGGCGGCATCGGCGCGGTCGAGCACCACTCGGAGAGCCCCGAGGCGCAGTTCGCCCACACGCCCGGCCTCAAGGTCGTGGCCTGCTCCAACCCGGTGGACGGCTACTGGATGATCCAGCAGGCGATCGCGTGCGACGACCCGGTCATCTTCCTCGAGCCCAAGCGGCAGTACCACGGCGACAAGGCCGAGCTCGACCTCGACGCCACGCCCGACCCGCTCTTCACCTCGACGGTCGTCCGGCGCGGCGACGACGTCACCCTCGTGGCCTACGGGCCCATGGTGCGCACGGCGCTCGCCGTCGCGGAGGCCGCCGTCGCCGACGGCCGCTCGGTGGAGGTCGTCGACCTGCGCAGCCTCTCGCCGCTCGACCTCGGCCCGGTCGTGGAGTCCGCGCGCCGCACGGGGCGGGTCGTCGTCGCCCACGAGGCGCACGTGAACCTCGGCATGGGGGCGGAGGTCGCGGCCCGTGTCACGGAGGAGTGCTTCTTCTCGCTCGAGGCGCCGGTGCTGCGCGTCGGCGGGTTCGACACGCCCTACCCGGCGGCCCGCAACGAGCACCACTTCCTGCCCGACCTCGACCGCGTCGTCGACACCGTCGACCGCGCCTTCACCTTCTGAGGAGGGACATGCCCGAGTTCAAGCTGCCCGACGTCGGCGAGGGCCTGACCGAGGCGGAGGTCGTGGCCTGGCACGTCGAGGTCGGCGACGTCGTCGAGGTGAATGACCCCATCGTCGACATCGAGACCGCCAAGTCGGTCGTCGAGCTGCCGTCCCCGTTCGCGGGAGAGGTGACCGCGTTGCTCGTCGACATCGGCGTGACTGTCGAGGTGGGCACACCGATCATCCGGATCGGGGAATCGGCGGCTGCCCCTGCTGCTGCCCTTGCTGCTGCGCCCGTTCCTGAGCCGGAGCCCGAGCCGGCGCCTGCCCCTGAGCCGGCGCCGGCGCCCGTCGAGGAGGAGCACAAGACGCTCGTCGGCTACGGGCCGCGTGCCGCCGGCACCATGCGTCGTCCCAGGCGGGCGACGGGGTCCATGGCGGTGGCCGCCGCCTCTGTCGGTGTGCTCGCCAAGCCGCCCGTGCGCAAGCTGGCGGCCGACCTCGGCGTCGACCTGGCGACGGTGCCGCCGACCGGTCCGCACGGCACCGTGTCGCGTGAGGACGTCGAGCGCGCGGCGGCGCCCGCTCCCGCTCCGGCTGCGGTGGCACCCGTCGAGGTCTCCGGGACCGAGCGCCGCCAGCCCGTCAAGGGCCTCGGCAAGGCGATGGCGCAGGCGATGGTCGCCTCGGCGTTCACCGCGCCCCACGTGACGATCTGGACGACGGTCGACGCCACCGCCACGACGCGCCTCCTCGACGGGTTGCGCGGGCGCGCGCCGTACGCCGGCCTGCGGCTCTCGCCCCTCGTCGTCGCCGCCCGGGCGGTGACGCTCGCGCTGCGGCGCTCGCCGCTGCTCAACGCGCGGTACGACGCGGGCACCGCCCCGGACGGCGGTGACGAGGTCGTGCTGCGCGACGAGGTCAACCTCGGGATCGCGGCGGCCACGCCGCGGGGGCTGGTGGTGCCGAACGTGAAGGGCGCGGAGCGGATGTCCCTCGCCGAGCTCGCCGGGGCCGTCGGCGAGCTGACCGCGACGGCGCGGGAGGGCCGCACGGCGCCGGCCGACCAGGCGGGCGGCACGTTCACCATCACCAACGTCGGCCCGCTCGGGATGGAGGGTGGCACGCCGATCATCAACCCGGGCGAGTCCGCGATCCTCTGCCTCGGTGCGGTGCAGCGCCGTCCGTGGGTCGTGGGCGAGGGCGCCGAGGAGCGCCTCGAGGCGCGCGACGTGGTGACGCTGACGCTGAGCTTCGACCACCGTCACATCGACGGCGCGACGGGCGCGGCGTTCCTCCACGACGTCGCCCAGGTGCTCGCCGACCCGGTGAACGCGCTGCTGGTCTGACCCCCCACCCGGGACGTCATGCGCTCCGGCGGTCGGGGCGACCGGCGCGCATGACGTCCCGCAGGGGGTGGCGGGATCAGCCGGCCTGCTCCTCCGCGGGACGGATCACGCAGAACTCGTTGCCGGCGGGATCGGCCAGCACGACCCAGCCCTTGCCGTCCGGCTGGCGCAGGTCGTCGACCACCGTGGCGCCGAGCGCGAGCACCCGCTCGACCTCGGCGTCGCGGCTCGCGCCGACCCGCGTCGGGTCGACCTCCGGCGGGGCCAGGCAGAGGTGGAGGCGGTTCTTGACGACCTTGCCCTCGGGCACGCGGAGGAAGAGCAGTGCCTGTCCCGACGGCAGGTCGAGGCCGACCTCGTCGTCACCGGGCGCGTCGTCGGAGGCGAGGGGGATCCCGAGCACCTCGCCCCAGAAGGTGCCGAGGGCGTGGGGGTCGGCGCAGTCGATGCAGATGTTCACGATGGCCAGGCTCATCCCTGCACCGTCCCACGGCGGGGCAAGGCGGCGCGCGGCACTTTCCCCGGTCGACCGGGGAACACGCCACTTTGACCATCTACATTGATGGTCAAAGCGACACTTTCCCCGGTCGACCGGGGAAAGTTGTCGACTCCTGTGACTCGCCCCGGGGCCTAGAAGGCGTACCGCCGGGAGCGCTGCGCCACCGAGCCCGCCCCGGCGACCAGCAGGCGCGACAGCTCGTGCTCGAGCACCCCGCCGACGCGCGCGCAGAACGCCTCGGGCTCGTCGGCGGCGTCGGGCAGCTCGGGCACGACGACGTCGACGACGCCGCGGGCCGCGAGGTCGAGGGCGCGCACCTGCTGGGCGCGGGCCATGTCGGCGGCGTGGTCGAGGTCGCGGTGCACGATCGCGCTGGCGCCCTCGGGCGGCAGCGGCGAGAGCCAGGCGTGCTGCGCGGCGACGACCCGGTCGGCGGGCAGGAGCGCGAGCGCCCCGCCGCCGTTGCCCTCGCCGAGCATGAGGCACAGCGTGGGCGCGTCGAGGGTGACGAGGTCGGCGAGGCAGCGGGCGATCTCGCCGGCGAGACCGCCGTTCTCCGCGTCGGCCGAGAGCGCGGCGCCCTGCGTGTCGATGACGGTCATCAGCGGCAGCTTGAGGTCGGAGGCGAGCCGCATCCCGCGGCGGGCCTCCCGCAGCGCCTCGGGTCCCATCGGGTGCTCCCGGGTCTGTCCCCGCCGGTCCTGGCCGAGGAAGACGCAGGGCGCGTCGCCGAAGCGCGCCAGCGCGATGATGAGGCCCGGGTCGGCCTCACCCTCGCCGGTGCCGTTGAGCAGGACGACGTCGCTCGCGGCGTACTTGAGCAGGCGCCGCACCCCCGGGCGCTCCGGGTTGCGGGAGCGCGTCACGGCGTCCCAGGTGTCGACGTCGGGGACGGGGGCGAGCTCGGGGGGCGGGACCGTGCCGACGCCCCGGCGGCGGGCGAGCAGGATCGTGAGGGCCCGGTCGACGATGTCGACGATGTCCTCGGGCGCGACGACGGCGTCGATGATGCCGCGGGCGTAGAGGTTCTCCGACGTCTGCACGCCCTCGGGGAACGGCTGGCCGTAGAGCGCCTCGTAGACCCGCGGCCCGAGGAACCCGACGAGCGCGCGCGGCTCGGCGACGGTCACGTGGCCCAGCGAGCCCCACGACGCCATGACGCCGCCGGTCGTGGGGTGGCGGAGGTAGACCAGGTAGGGCAGCCCGGCCTTCTTGTGCGTCGCCACGGCCGCCGAGATCCGCACCATCTGCACGAACGCCGGCGTGCCCTCCTGCATGCGCGTGCCGCCCGACACCGGAGCCGCCAGCAGCGGGAGCCCCTCGGCGGTGGCGCGCTCGACCGCGGCGACCACCCGGTCCGCGGCCGCCCGTCCGATCGAGCCCGCGAGGAACCGGAACTCGCCGAGCATGACCGCGACACGCCGTCCGCGGATCAGGCCCTCGCCCGTCACGACGGACTCGTCCGTGCCGGCCTTCTCGGCCGCGGCGGCGAGCTCCGCGGCGTACCCCTCCGACAGCCCCGTGCGGTCCGGGGGCGTGTCCCAGGAACGCCACGTGCCGGCGTCGATGACGAGGTCGACGAGGTCGTGGGAGGTCAGGCGCGTGCTCACGCCCCGACGCTAGCGCGGGGCCCGGTGCCGGGGGAGGGGTACGGCGCGGGTCTGCCCACCCGGACGGGTGACCCCGTTGGGGTGAGGCAGCTACAACCTCTGGCATGGACCTCGGCATCGCAGGACGCACTGCTCTCGTCACCGGCGGCGACTCCGGTATCGGCTGGCACACCGCCCGCATCCTCCTCGCGGAGGGCGCCACGGTGGTGCTCAGCGACAAGGACCCCGACTCCCTCGCGGAGGCGGCGGCCAAGCTCGACGCACCGGAGGGACGGCTCCACCACGTGGCCGCCGACCTCACCACCGACGCGGCGGCGCTCGAGCTGCGCGACGCCGTGCTCGAGCTCGTGCCCACGATCGACGTGCTCGTGCACGCGGCCGGGGTCACCGGCGCGCAGGGCCTGTTCCACGAGATCGACGACGACGGCTGGGTCGACACCCTCACCATCGACCTGCTCGCCCCGGTCCGCATCACGCGGGCGTTCCTGCCTGCGCTGCGGGACGGCGGCTGGGGCCGCATCGTCTACCTGACCAGCGAGGACGCGCTGCAGCCGTACGACGACGAGCTGCCCTACTGCGCCGCCAAGGCCGGCGTGCTGGCGTTCGCGAAGGGGCTCTCGCGCTCGTACGCCGCGGAGGGCCTCCTCGTGAACTGCGTGTCGCCCGCGTTCATCTCGACGCCGATGACTGACGCGATGATGGAGAAGCGGTCGGACGAGCTCGGCGTGTCGTTCGACGAGGCCATCGAGAGCTTCCTCGACGAGGAGCGGCCCTACATGGAGCTCGGCCGGCGCGGGAAGCCGGAGGAGGTGGCCAACGTGGTCGCGTTCCTCTGCTCCGACCTGGCGTCGTTCGTCAACGGGTCCAACTACCGCGTCGACTCGGGGTCGGTCGCGACGATCTGAGGTCTCCTCAGGCCAGCGGCCCGGGGGCCGGCTCGGGCCGGCTCGGGTCGGGTCGGCTCGGGTCGGGTCGGCTTGGGAAAAGAAAACGCGGACCGGCTCAGCCCCCGCGCTCGACCGGTGAGGGAGAACGCGGACCGCAGGCCCCGACACGCCGGGCGGCTTCAGGTGGTCGGTGCAACGTTGAGTAGTTGTTGGAGCCTATCGGCGGGGGTGTCCCAGTTGAGGGTTTGGCGGGGGCGGATGTTGAGGAGGCGTTCGGTCTCGGTGATGTCGGCGTCGCTGACGTGGTTGAAGTCGGTGCCCTTGGGGTGGATGTCGCGCACGAGTCCGTTGGTGTTCTCGTTGGTGCCGCGTTGCCAGGGGCTGTGGGGGTCGGCGAAGTAGACGGGGCATCCGGTGGCCAGGGTGAAGGTGGTGTGCGCGGCCATCTCGCTGCCCTGGTCCCAGGTCAGCGAGCGGCGCAACGACTCGGGCAGGTTGGTCATCATCGTGACCAGGGCAGCTGCGACGGTGGTGGCGTCGTGGGTCAGCGGCAGCCGTCGGATCAGGGCGTAGCGGGTCGAGCGTTCGACCAGGGTGATCAACGCCGAACGCCCGCCGGCGCCGATGACGAGGTCGCCCTCCCAGTGCCCGGGTACGGCGCGGTCGGCGGCTTCGGGTGGGCGGTGGCTGATGTGGGCCTCGGCACCGATCCAGGACCGGTTGGACCGTGGGGGCAGCGCCGAGCGGGGCCGACGGCTGGTGCGGCCGCTGCGCAACGCTTTCTCGACCTTCAGCTCCTCACGCAGCGATCCCTTGCCCTGCACGTAGAGCGCTTGGTAGATCGTCTCGTGGCTCACCTGCATATCGTCGCGCCCCGGATAGCACCGCCGCAGATCCTGGCTGACCTGCACGGGTGAGAACCGGTTGTTCAACCGGACCAGCACCGCTGCGCGCAGCACCTCACCGGCACCCCCATCCACACCCGCATCCACACCCGCATCCACGCCGGTGTCTGCACGAACTGCGAGCTTGGACGGGCGGGGCCGGGGCCGGCGCTGCTCGGTCATCACCTGCGCTGCAGCAGCGTGGTAGCGACCCAGGCGGGTGTTGCGGGCCAGTTCGCGTCCCACCGTGCTGCGGTGCACCCCGAGCTCGGCAGCGATCCGTGCTGGACACCGTCCCTCGCTGCGACGGATCTGGATCAAGGCCCGCCCGGCCTGGCTCAACCGGCCGTGCTCATCGACCCAGTCACCGTCCAGCGGGGGTGGATGGGCACCGACAACACCGCCGTGGCGGCCCTTGCGCAGTCGCATGCCAGCGACTGTGGCCCATGAAGCCACCGTGTCTCGATCCCACCCCAGCAACTCGGACACCTGCTTCGCCGGGACCCCGGCCGCCAACAGCCCCAGACCCCGCGCACGCGCCGCTTCTTGATCCCGCAACACAACCCCCACAGCCGTGTTGCACCGACCACTAGAAACCGCCCCGAGTGCGGGGGCCCTCCGGTCCGCGTTTTCTTTCTCCGGGCAGACCCGGCCGCGCACTTTCCTCGCCCGGGCTCAAGCCAGCAACCCGGCTCGGCGCGCGAGCACGACGGCCTCGAGCCGCGTGCCAGCGCCGAGCTTGGCCATCACGTTCTTCACGTAGCCCTTGACCGTGTGCAGCGTCAGGCCGAGCTCCTCGGCGATGCGGGCGTTGCTCGACCCCAGGGCGACGAGGGCGAGCACGTCCCGCTCCCGCTCGGTCAGGTGCACGTGGGCGAGGGCCTCGGCGGCGGCCGGTGCCTCGGGGGCCAGGTTGTCGGCCGCGCGCACGAGGGCGTCGCGGAGCAGCGGGTCGTCGAGGTCGGCGGCGAGGCGACGGAGGTCGGCGTACGTCGCGCGCACCCGTTCCCGCAGCGCCGCGGCCCCGTCGTCGCCGCCGGTGTCGAGGGCACGGGCCACTGCCAGCTCCTGCTCGAGGGCGCGGGCTTCCGCGGTCAGCACGTCGAGCGTGCGGCCCCCGAGGTCGCCGGGGGAGTGGAGCGCGCCGTACAGGACCGCGACGGGACGTCGGGCCACACACCACGGGCACGGCCGCCATCGCGTGGAGGCCCTCGGCGGCGATGATCGCGTCGTACCGGTGGGAGATGGAGCGGCTGCTCAGGTAGTCGGTGAACGCGTGCGCGCGCCCGAGCGCGAGGACGCGGCCGCCGAGGCCGTGGCCCGGTTGCAGCGTCGTGCCGGCGAGGCGTCCGACCGTGCGGCCCTCGAACCGGTCGAGGGTGACCCGGTCCTCCACCACGGAGCCGGCGAACGCGAGCGAGACGGCGGCGCCGCGGCGTACCCGCCCCAGCGTCTCGTCGAGCGCACGACCGCTCATCGGACCTCCTCCGGACCCCTCCTCGGAGGGTGGTGGGACGGGACGAGCGCCCGCACCATGTGACCTCCGTGACACACCGAACGTCATTCTAGGAGGATCCGTGACCGCCGTCGCCGCCGATCGCGTCGTTGAGGAGCTGGAGAGCTGGCTGGACGCGTACGCCGCCCCCGACGCCTGCGCCGCCACCCTGCTCAACGACGGCCACGCCCCGGACGCCGTGGCCTTCCGCCTCCTCGACGCGGGCTACGGCGAGCGCGTGCTCACCCACGGCGAGCTGCGCGACCTGTCCTCCCGCCTCGCGACGGGCCTCGCCGAGCGCGGCGTCGGCCGCGGCGACCGGGTGGGCGTGCTCATGGGCAAGCGGGCGGAGTACGTCGTCACCCTCCTCGCGCTCTGGCGGCTCGGCGCCGTCCTGGTGCCGCTGTTCACCGCCTTCCAGACCGGGGCGATCGAGACGCGCACCAGCGGCAGCGGTGCCCGCCTCGTGGTCACCGAGCCTTCGCAGCGCTCGAAGCTCGACCCGATCGCGGGCCTCGACGTGCTCGTGACCGGCGACGAGTTCGACGCCCTGCTCACCCGCGAGCCGCTCGCCGCGCCGGTCGCGGTCGGTGGCGACGGCCTCCTGGCGATGCTCTTCACGAGCGGTACGACGGGCAAGCCCAAGGGCGTGCCGATCCCGGTGCGGGCGCTGGCCGCCTTCCGCGCCTACATGCACTTCGGCCTCGACGTGCAGGACGGTGACGTCTTCTGGAACGCCGCCGACCCGGGCTGGGCCTACGGGCTCTACTACGGGATCCTCGGGCCGCTGGTCGCCGGACGGCCCAACATCCTGCTCGACGCCGGGTTCTCCCCGGACGCCACCCGCGAGGTGTTCACGCGCTGCGGCGTCACGAGCTTCGCGGGCGCCCCGACCATGTACCGCGCGATGTCGAAGGACCCGTCCTTCACCGGCTTCTCCCTGCGCCGGGCCTCGTCGGCGGGCGAGCCGCTGACGCCCGACGTGGTGGCGTGGGGCCGGGACGCGCTCGGCGTCGAGGTGCGCGACCACTACGGCCAGACCGAGCACGGCATGTGCATCGTCAACGCCTGGCACGACGACGTGCGCGAGCCCGTGCGTACCGGCTCCATGGGCCCGGTCCTGCCGGGGTTCGCCGCCGGCGTGGTCGACGGCCAGATCGCCCTCGACGTGGAGGGGTCCCCGCTGATGTTCTTCCGCGGCTACCACGACGCCCCGGAGAAGTCCGCGGAGCGGTTCACGCCGGACGGCCGCTGGTACCTCTCCGGCGACATCGGCCGGGTCGACGAGGACGGCCACTTCTTCTTCGCGTCCCGCGACGACGACGTCATCCTCGCCTCCGGCTACCGCATCGGGCCCTTCGACGTGGAGAGCGTGCTCGTCACGCACCCCTCGGTCGTCGACGTCGCCGTCGTCGGCAAGCCCGACGAGGTGCGCGGCGAGGCGGTGACCGCCTACGTCGTGCTCGCCCCCGGCGCGGTGGCCGGTGACGAGCTCGCGGTCGAGCTGCAGCAGCTGGTGCGCAACCAGTACTCCGCCCACGCCTACCCGCGCGTCGTGCACTTCGTCGAGGAGCTGCCGAAGACGCCCAGCGGGAAGGTGCAGCGCTACCTGCTGCGCCAGCGGCAGGACTGATCTCCCCGGGTGGTCGGGGCATGGACGCCGGCCACCCGGGGTGACCAGCGGCGCGATCCGAGCCCAGAACTGTGCGGCTGCGACGGTCTCGCCCCGGGCGAGGCTGTCGCAACGTCCCAGTTCGTCGGGCGTGTGGTGTCGACCCGGACCGGTGCGGGGAGGGACGACCCTCGACGTCACGGCGCCGCGAGTCCTGCGGAACGGGCGCAGCTCTGCCCGGCAGGCAACTGCATCCGTTCCGCAGGACGTACGGCGCGGCTAGAGCTCCACGCCGTCGGCCCGCAAGGTCTCCTGGGCGACGCGGAAGGCGGCTGCGGCGGCGGCCGTGCCGCAGTGCACGGACGCCTGCAGGAAGACCTCGGCCAGCTCCTCCACGGTCAGGCCGTTGCGCAGTGCCGCGCGCACGTGCGTCGCCAGCTCGTCGTGGTCGCGCTGGGCGACGAGGGTGGAGAGCGCGACCAGGGAGCGCGAGCGACGGTCGAGGCCGGGGCGCGCCCAGACGGAGCCCCAGGCGTACTGCGTCACCAGGTCGTCGAAGTCCCGCGTGAACGCCGTCGGTGCGGCACCGGCACCGTCGAGGTGGTCGTCGCCCAGCACCTGCCGACGTACGACCGCGCCGGCGGCCGCGCGCTGCGACTCGGTGATGACGGCGCCCTGCTTCAGGTGGGCGCGCAGCAGGTCCGCGACCTCGGCGGGGGCCTCCGCGGGGGCGAGGTGGGCGACGCCGTCGAGCACCACCGTGCGGCCGTCGGCCACCAAGGCGGCGATCGTCTCGAGGTCGGAGGGCGGGGTGGGCTCGTCGGCCGCCCCGGCCACCGCGAGGACCGGGACGCGGATCGCGCCCAACCGGTCCCGCACGTCGAACGCCGCGAGCGCCTTGCAGACAGCGGCGTAGCCGGCCGTGTCCGTCTCCTCGAGCGACGCGAGGAGCGCCCGGCCGACCTCCGGCTCGCGCTCGAGGAAGCCGGGGGCGAACCACCGCTTCGCCGAGCCCTCGACCATCGTGGCCGTGCCGAAGGCCCGCACCATCGCGGCCCTCTCGTGCCAGCCGTCGGGTGTGCCGATCTTCGCGCCGGTGCAGATCAGGGCGGCTGCCGCGACCCGCTCGGGCGCGTCGAGGAGCAGCTGCAGGCCCACGGCGCCGCCGACCGAGACGCCGGCGTAGACGAACGTCCCGCTCGCCTCGCCGCGCTCCCGCAGGAGGCGCTCGGCGAAGGCGAGGACGCCCCCGGCCAGCTCCGCCATGGTGAAGCCGTCGGCCGGCGCCGGGCTCGTGCCGTGCCCCGGCAGGTCCCAGCCGACCACGTGGTGGTCCGCGGCGAGCAGCGCCGCGCTCCGCTCCCAGAGCGCGGTCGCGGAGGTGCCGAGGGACGGGCCGAGCAGCAGCAGAGGGCCGTTGCCGGCCTCGCTCAGCTCGACGCCGTCGATGACGGGGACGCTCATGGGCGGGTCCTGTTCTGCACGATCTGGTCGGTGATGCCGAGGTACGACGAGGGGCCGCCGTCATCGGCAGCATTCTCCCCACCCGTTCCGGCGACCTCGACGAGACCCCGCACGGCGTCGCGCTCGGCCAGCAGCGCACCGGCCGCGCGGGCGCGCTCGCGCATGGCGACGACGTCGACCTGGAGGCCCGCGACCAGCTCGGACGTGTGCGCCGCGGCGACGACGGTGCGTCGGGCGAGGTCCCGCAGGGTCGCCCACTCGGCGTGCCACGCGCCGTCCGGCCGCTCGTCGTTGGCGAACGCCGCGGCCGTGTGGAGCGTGCTCGCCAGGCCCGGAGCGGTGATCGCGGCGCGACGTACGAGCACCGCCAGCACCGGGTTCTGCTTCTGCGGGATCGTGGACGAGCCCCCGCGGCCGGTGCCGAGCGGCTCGGCGACCTCCGCGATCTCGGGGCGCGTCAGGGTGAGCACGTCCGAGGCGATGCGGCCCATCGCCGAGCTCGCCGTCGCGAGGGCGTCCCCGACGCGCGTCACCGGGAAGCGCGTCGTGTGCCACGGCGCCGCCGGCACCAGGCCGAGCGCCGCCGCCGTCTCGCGGGCGAGCGCGACGGTCGCGCCCTCCGGGTCCCGGAGGCCGCGACGTCGGGCGAGCTCCACGGTGACGGCGAGTGTGCCCGCGGCCCCGCCCACCTGCGCCGGGAGCACCGAGTGGGCGAACGCCACCGAGGCCCGCGCGTCCTCGATCCCCGCCAGCCACCCGCTGGCCTTGAGGCCGAACGTGATGGGGACGGCGTGCTGGGTGAGCGTGCGCCCCACCATCACCGTGCCGCGGTGGGCGCCGGCGAGCGCGTCGAGGGCCTGCGCCTGGGTGCCGAGCTCGATCTCGAGACGGCGCAGGGCCGTCCCCGCGCACAGCATCAGCGCCGTGTCGACCACGTCCTGGCTGGAGAGGCCCTGGTGGAGCCACTGCGCGGTCTCCTCCCGGCCGGCCTCGACGAGCCGGTTGCGGAGCGTCGAGACCAGCGGGATGACGGGGTTCCCCCCGCCCTCCGCGTCGAGGACGATCCGGGCGACGTCGCCGCCGTCGAGCAGCTCGAGCAGCTCGTCGGCGGTCACGCCGACGCCGCGGGGCGCCAGCCCGTGCGCCACGAGGCCGGCCGACCAGGCCGCCTCGAGCGCCACCATCCCCTCGAGGAGTGCGGAGTCGGCGAAGAGGGCACCTGCTCGCTCGTCACCCGGCCAGAAGAGGTCGCTCACGCCCCTAGTGTCCAGGGTGGGCCAGGGCGACCGCACCGGTGCACGACGACGGCCCCGCCTCCCGGAGGAGGCAGGGCCGTCGACGATCGGTCGGACTATCCGGGCGTCACTGCCGCGGCGGGTCCTGCGGACGCTCGAACTGCGTCGTGTCGCCGCCCGCGGGCGGACGCACGATCGTCTGCTCGCTCGGGTCGTCCTGCGGGGCCGGCGGCTGCTGGCCGGGCTGGCCCTGCGGAGCACCCCAGGCCTGCTGGCCCTGCTGACCCGGCTGGCCCTGCTGCGGCCACTGCTGGCCGGGCTGGCCCTGGGGGGCGCCGTAGGGACCGGGCTGGCCCTGGGGGGCGCCGAAGGGACCCGGCTGGCCCTGGGGGGCGCCGTAGGGACCGGGCTGGCCCTGGGGCGCGCCGTACGGACCGGGCTGGCCCGGCTGGCCGTAGCCGCCCTGCTGGCCCGGCTGGCCGTAGGGACCCGGCTGGCCGTGCTGGCCGGGCTGCCCCTGCGGGCCGCCGTACGCCGCCGCGCCGGCCTGCTGCCCGCCCTGCGGCAGGATCGAGCCGAGCACGTTGCGGATCGACGGCGGAGCCGTCAGCGCCGCGATGGCCAGGCCGGAGAGGCCGAGCCAGGCGCCGGCCGAGTAGACCGAGAGGCTGTAGCCGTTGAGCGCGTCCGAGCCGTTCAGCACCGCGACGTAGACGATGCCGAGGATGAAGTTGCCGGCGACCATGCCGAGCACGACGAGACGGCCCTTGCGGGGGTCGGACAGCATCGTCGTCGGGATGATCGCGAGCGCGATCGCGATGATGCCGAAGACCAGCGAGACGATCGTCGAGCCGGTGAACCCGTCGGGCCCGAAGTCCTCGGTCTGGAAGTAGATGAGGACCAGGAGCGTGCCGAGGACCGTGAGGCCGACGACGGCGGCGTTGACGTAGAGCGCCAGCTTGGCCGCGCCCACCCAGGCCCAGAACGGCTCCTGGGGCGTGGTCGCCCGCTGCACGGGACGCGTCACGAGGAGGCCGGCGAGCAGGCCGACCGTGAAGAAGGTCGAGCCGGGCACGTTCCAGCCGTGGAGCTCCGCGTCGAAGATCGAGCCGTCCTCGCCGGCGAACATGGCGGTCACGAGACCCACGAGGAGCAGCGTGGCCAGCACGAGGCGGGCCTCCTCGCTGCGCTTCATGAGCGTGAGGGTCGGCCAGGTGATGGCGACGACGGGGATGAGGACCGCCACCACGACCAGCGCGGCGAAGGCCAGGAACGGGTCGAAGATCTCGACGTCCTCGGCGAGACCCCAGAAGATGTAGAGCAGGAACGTCAGCACGGCGAGACCGACGGTCACCCACGCCAGGATCCACGTGGCCTTCCACCAGAGCGCCTCGCCGGTGGCCTGGCCGTTGGTCTCCTCCGAGTGGCGCGGGGAGATCGCGATGACCGCGCCCGCGAGGGCCAGCGCCACACCGGCGCCGATGCCGCCGTCGAAGCGGTCACCGCCCGAGATGAGCTCGTTGATGATGGCGGCCAGCACGCTGCCGAGGTACGGCAGCAGCAGCGCGACCTTCGCGAGCGTCACCTGCACCGGCGGGATGGGCAGGACGTTCGACTTGACGAGGTAGGGCACCGCGACCGAGAAGATGCCGATGAGAGCGGAGACCCACACCCACCAGCGCTCGGCACCGACGCCGTTGGAGTCCCACAGCGTCCACAGCGGCGCCAGCAGCAGCAGGAACGCCCCGCCGTCACGCACGTAGTCGCTGATGGGCGTGCCCGCGAACGGGTTCACCTTGGGGACGGAGGGCCGCGGCGGGGCCTGGGGCGCGCCGTACCCCGGCTGCCCGTAGCCCTGCTGCCCGTACCCCTGCTGGCCGTAGCCCTGCGGCGGGCCCTGGGGGTAGCCACCCTGCTGCGGGTAGCCCGGCTGCGGGTAGCCGCCCGGCTGGCCCTGCGGCGGCGGAGCGCCCCACGGCTGGCCCTGCTGGCCGGGCTGGCCGCCCGGACCGGGCTGACCCGGCTGGCCGGGGGGCGGGGGCGGCTGCTGGCCCCAGCCCGGCTGGCCCTGGGGCGCGCCGTACCCGGGAGCACCCGGCTGCGGGGGTTGGCCGCCCTGCTGCGGATAGGGATCGGACGGGTTCGACATTCGAGTGCTCCTCGCATCGACTCGGTGCGGGCCTGGACCCGCAACGTAGCAATTCAGGCACCCCACGACGACGGGTGTCGACGCGTGGACCGGCGGGTCCTGCTTCCCCACTTCTCCACGACTTACTCCTGTGGCGGGGCACGGGTGTGGACGGCGATACGATGCGGCCCGTGACGGACGCTCCTGCTCCCGCTGAATCCACCTCGGTCCTCGACACCGTCGAGCGCGCGGCGGGCGACCCCGACCGCAGCCAGCCCTGGGCCGACCTCGGTCTCAGGGAGGACGAGTACGCACGGATCCGCGAGATCCTCGGCCGGCGTCCGACGTCGAGCGAGCTGGCGATGTACTCGGTGATGTGGAGCGAGCACTGCTCCTACAAGAGCTCCAAGGTGCACCTGCGCCAGTTCTCCGAGATCCCGCAGGAGACGCGGGCCGGGAAGATGCTCGCCGGCATCGGCGAGAACGCGGGCGTCATCGACATCGGCCAGGGCTACGCGGTGACGTTCAAGGTGGAGAGCCACAACCACCCGTCCTACGTGGAGCCCCACCAGGGCGCCGCGACCGGCATCGGCGGCATCGTCCGCGACATCCTCGCCATGGGCGCGCGCCCCGTCGCCGTCATGGACCCGCTGCGCTTCGGCCCGCTCGACGCGGAGGACACGTCCCGCGTCCTGCCCGGCATCGTCGAGGGCGTCGGCCACTACGGCAACTGCCTGGGCCTGCCCAACATCGGCGGCGAGGCGGTCTTCGACGCGACGTACCTCGGCAACCCCCTCGTCAACGCCCTCTGCGTCGGTGTCCTGCGCCACGAGGACCTCCACCTCGCCAAGGCGAGCGGCGCGGGCAACCAGGTGATCCTGTACGGCGCGCGCACCGGCGGCGACGGCATCGGCGGCGTCTCCGTGCTCGCCTCGGAGACGTTCGACGCCGACGGGCCCGCGAAGCGCCCGAGCGTGCAGGTGGGCGACCCGTTCATGGAGAAGCTGCTCATCGAGTGCACGCTCGAGCTGTTCGCGGCCGGCGTGGTCGCGGGCATCCAGGACCTCGGCGGTGCCGGCCTCTCCTGCGCCACCTCCGAGCTGGCGAGCGCGGGCGACGGTGGCATGCACGTCGAGCTCGACAAGGTGCTCCTGCGTGACTCCACGCTCGCTCCCGAGGAGATCCTCATGAGCGAGAGCCAGGAGCGGATGATGGCTGTCGTCGAGCCCGACGACGTCGCCGCGTTCCTCGCGATCTGCGCGAAGTGGGACGTCGAGGCCGTCGTCATCGGCGAGGTCACCGATACCGGCCGCCTCGAGATCGACTGGCACGGCGAGCGCGTCGTCGACGTGCCGCCGCGCACCGTCGCGCACGACGGCCCGGTCTACGAGCGCCCCTACGCGCGCCCCGACTGGCAGGACGGCCTCCAGGCCGACGCCGCCGAGGCGCTCCCGCGGCCGAGCGGCGGCGACGAGCTCCGCGCGACCGTGCTGCGCCTCGTCGCGTCGCCGAACCTCTGTGACAAGTCGTGGATCACGGACCAGTACGACCGCTACGTGCGCGGCAACACCGTGCTCGCGCAGCCGTCCGACTCCGGCATGGTGCGCGTCGACGACGAGTCCAACCTCGGTGTCGCGGTCTCCACCGACTGCAACGGCCGGTTCGCCAAGCTCGACCCCTACCTCGGGGCCCAGCTCGCGCTCGCCGAGTCCTACCGCAACGTCGCGACCGGTGGCGCCGTGCCGCTCGCCGTCTCCGACTGCCTCAACTTCGGCTCGCCCGAGGACCCGGCGGTCATGTGGCAGTTCGCCGAGGCGTGCCGCGGCCTCAAGGACGCGTGCCTCGAGCTCGGCGTGCCCGTGACCGGCGGCAACGTCAGCCTCTACAACCAGACGGGCGAGACGGCGATCCTGCCGACCCCGGTCGTCGCGGTGCTCGGCGTCGTCGAGGACGTCACGCGGCGCACGCCCACCGGCTTCGAGGCCGCCGGGGAGGAGCTCGTGCTGCTCGGAACGACCCGCGAGGAGCTGTCGGGCTCGGAGTGGGCCCACGTCGTCCACGGCCACCTCGGTGGTCGCCCGCCGGCGCTCGACCTCGCCGGCGAGCGTCGCCTCGCCGCCCTGCTCGCCGACCTCGTCGGCGTCGCCTCCTCCGCGCACGACCTCTCCGACGCCGGGCTCGCCCAGGCGCTCGCCGAATCGGCGTTCCACCGGGGCATCGGTGCGACCGTGTCGCTCGCGGAGGTCCACGAGGACCCGTTCGTGGCGCTCTTCGCGGAGTCCACCGGCCGGGTGCTCGTCTCCGTCTCGGCGGACGCGCTCAACGAGCTGCTCGCCCGGGCGGCGTCGCACGACGTGCCCGCGGCCGTGATCGGTCGCACCGGCGGCGAGGACCTCGTGGTCGAGGGCCAGTTCACGCTGCCCGTGGCCGAGGCCCGTGCCGCCTGGGTGGCGACGCTGCCGGCGGTCCTGGGCTGATCCCGCTTGTCGCCCCACGTCACGATGGGGCCATGAGCGAGCAGAAGCACGACGACCAGCAGTCCGAGGGCCAGGTCTCCGAGGTCAGCGGCATGGACCCCGCCGAGGCCGACACCCCGATCGCGCCCGACCAGGCCGTCGCGGGCTACCCCGACTCCGAGAGCGGCCACCCCGACGAGGGCCCGGCCGGTCCGAACGCCATCCCCGACCACGAGCACGAGAACAAGCCGCACGCCTGACGTCCCCCGTTGCGGGTCGTGGCCCCAGCGCACCGTTTTCCGGGGCGCTGGGGCCACGACGCGTCTGGGGGTCAGGAGGCCGTCGCCCACTCCCGCGGGCGCGGCACGCCGCGCACGCTCCGGCTGCAGGTGATCACGAGCGCGGTGAGCAGGCACCCGCCGAGCAGTGCGGCGGTGGCCGCCGACCCGCCGTACGCCGCGAGCAGCGCCCCGCCGAGCAACGGCGCGAACGGCATGAGCGACCACGACAGGAACGCCGTCGTCGCCGCGACCCGCCCCTGGAGCTCGGGCGGGGTGAGGGACATCCGGTAGGCACCGATCCCCGCGTTGCCGATCGGGTTGAGCAGCACGAGGGCCCCGACGCACGCTGCGGCGGTGGCGGGCGTGGCCCACCAGACGAGCGGCACGAGCGGCACGGCGCACGACCAGCCGACGGCGACGGTGAGGCGTCCGGTGCGGGTGCGGTCGATGACGGCCGGCGCGATGGCCGCCCCGAGGATGCCCGCGGCGCCGACGACCGCCATCGCCGCGCCGATGGCCGCCGGGCTGTGGCCCGCCTCGGCCATCCGCACCAGCACGACGAACAGCAGCCCGTTGACGACGAGGTTCCCCAGCGCCGACCAGACGGCCAGCACGCGCATGACGGGGTGGCGCGCGACGTACCGCGCCCCGGCCACCACCTCCCGTCGCGCGCCCTCCATGAGGCGTCCCTCGCGCCGGGCCGCCGGCGCGAGGTCGGTGCGGATCCGGCCGAGGGTGAGGAACGAGACGAGGTACGTCGCCGCGTCGAGCGCGAACGGCACCCAGCGCCCCAGGCCGAGCAGCACGCCGCCGAGCGGTGCGCCCGCGAGACCCGCGACGTGGCCGCGGGCCTGGTTCTGCGCCAGTGCCGCGGGGAGGTCGTCGGTGGTCACGACGGAGCGGACCGCCGACACCTGCGCCGGCTCGTAGACGCCCGCGAGCACGCCGGCGACGAGGGCGCCGAGCACGAGGCCCGCCGCCGGGAGGGCCCCGGCGGCGAGCGTCGTGGCGAGCGCGGCGTACACGGTGAAGCCGGCGAGCGAGACCGCCCGCAGCAGGCGCCCGCGGTGGACGCGGTCGACGAGCGCGCCGGCGGGGAGGAGCGCGGCGACGATGCCGCCGAAGTAGGCCGCCTGCACGAGCGCCGCCGTGCCGGCCGAGCCGGTGAGGGCCAGCGCGACGAGCGGGTAGGCGAAGGCGCTCGTGCGGTTGCCGAGCTCCGAGATCGTCTCGCCCACCCACAGCACGGTGAAGTCGCGGTTGCGGGCGAGCTGGCGGTAGCCGGTCATGGCGCGACGGTAGATGCGCACGTGTCATTGCGCAAGTAGTGCTGCGCAATGGGTGGTGCGGATGAGCGGTAGGGTCGCGCCCATGACCGACCGGCCGTCGATCACCGACCCCCGCGTGCTCCGCGCGTTCGCGCACCCCGTGCGCTCCCGGATCCTCGAGGAGCTGAACGCCCGTGGTCCGCAGCGCTCCGCCGACCTCGCGCGGCTGCTCGACCTCCCCGCCAACCAGGTCAGCTTCCACGTGCGCAACCTCGCGGGCTACGGGCTCGTCGAGGAGGCGCCCGAGCTCGCCCGCGACCGGCGCGACCGGGTGTGGCGCGCGGCCGACGGGGGCGACGGGTTCCGGTTGGACCTGGAGGCGGTGGCGGCGGCGCCGGGGGGCACGGCGGTCGCCGCGGCCTGGCGCGGACGCGCGGGTGCGCGGGCCCACCGGGCGGTGGACGCGGCGTACTCGGCCGCCCGCGATCCCGCCGTGCTGCGCAGCATCACGGAGGCGACCTTCCTGCTGACGAAGGACGAGGCGTCCGCGCTCGAGGGCGAGCTGACCGAGGTGCTGCACAAGTGGACGGCGCGGAGCCGGGCGGCGGGGGACGAGCCCGCCGAGGATGCGGGACGTTCGGTCTACGCCCTGCTCCAGATCCTCCAGCCGCGCGTGCCCGACGAGGGGGAGCCCGGCGGGGGCGCGGAGGGCTGACGAGCGGGACCCCGGCACCGGCTGGCCGCCCGCGCAAAGAAAACGCGGACCCCGAGGCTCGCCACGCCGACCGCCCGCGTCGTGCGGTCCGCGTTTCCTTCGTCCGCGTCCGGGCGAGGCCAGGCCAGGTCCGCGTTTTCTTCTCCGACCCCCGCGCCCTGGTCCGAAAGGGCGAGATAACACCGTGTGATACCCCCGGGGGGCTTTGCGGGCCCCCTCCGCACCTTGGTAGACCAGAGGTGAGGCCTCTTCAGAGCACGACACAACCGAACACAGGAGTCGAACAATGAAGAGAGCACTGGCCCTCTCGGGTGCCGCTGCCGCCGTCATCGGAACGACCCTCTTCGTCGCCCCGCCAGCCGCACAGGCGGACGAGTGCGTGGGGGGCAGCAGCTCAGGCAAGTGCGTGCAGGTGCTGAGCACCTCCGTGTCGACGTCCGTCGTGGAGACGGTCCCGATGCAGAACAACTCGGGGACGACCGCGAGCTTCACCTGCGGGTTCTCGCAGACCATCAGCCGCAGCGTGGAGACCAGCGCGAGCGCCGAGCTGAGCGTGTCCGCGCAGGTCGCCGCCGTCGGTGCGTCCGCGTCGGTGGGCGTGAGCGAGTCGGTCAACCAGTCGGCGAGCGAGGCCTCGTCGGCCGGCGGGACCGTGACCCTCGCACCCGGGGAGAGCATCCTCTGCGAGCGCACCTACAGCGCCGTGACGGCGCAGATGCGGGAGTACAGCTACTCCGGCACCGGCACGACGGAGACCGCCCGCTACCAGGTCACCGTCCCCTCCAGCCTGGGCATCCGCCTCAGCTGACGCAGCACCTAGCAGCACCTCGCACCACCGCGCACCTCGCGGAGTCGTGGCCCCAGCGCACCGGAAAGCGGCGCGCTGGGGCCACGACTCCGTCCGGGCGGGGGAGGGTGGTTCGATGGGAGCGTGCCCCGCCGCCTCGTGCCCGCCGCCGCCCCCGACGTCGCCGACGCCCTCGCGCGCTGGCGCGCTGGCGACGCCGACCGCGCCGACCGGAAGCTGCTCGTGAAGCACTACCTCGCGATCCTCCAGGAGCGCGCGCCCGGCGCGTCCGTGGAGGTCCGGGTCCCGCCGTACGCCGCGGTGCAGGTCATCCCGGGCGTGCGGCACACGCGGGGCACGCCGCCCGCCGTCGTCGAGACCGATGCGGACACGTGGATCCGCCTCGCCACGGGCGAGACCCCGTGGGACGAGGTCGGGACGGCACTGACGCGCAGCGGCGAGCGCACCGACCTGTCGACGTACCTGCCCCTCGGCTGAGCCTGACCCGCGATGGACCTCTCCGCCGACCTCGAGGTGAACGCCCGCTGGCGCGTGCCCGCGGGCGAGCTGGTCGAGCGGTTCTCGCGCGCGTCGGGTCCTGGTGGGCAGGGCGTCAACACCACCGACAGCCGCGTCGAGCTCGCGCTCGACCTGGCCCGCTCGCCCTCTCTGCCGGACCACCTGCGGGAGCGGGTGCTCGAGCGGCTCGGGGGTCGGCTCGTCGACGGGACCGTCGTGGTGGTCGCGAGCGAGCACCGCTCGCAGCGCGACAACCGGCGGGCCGCCCGGGTGCGGCTCGCCGCGCTGCTGCGCGACGCGGCCGCCCCGCCATCCGCACCGCGTCGGGCGACGAAGCCCACCCGGGGATCGCAGCGACGACGGCTCGCGGCGAAGACCCGGCGATCGGAGGTCAAGCGTGGGAGGCAGGGACGGTGGGACTGACGGTGGGACTGACGGTGCACGGCTCACACGACGGGGGCTCGGGGCGTTGGGCCTCGGGCTGGGCGGACTGGCCCTGGCAGGGCTCGCCGGCTGCGCCGACGACGGGTTGCCCGGCGGCGCCGACGACCCGCCGCCCCCGGAGGCCACGAAGCTGCCCGGGACCGACGTCATGAGCCCGCGGCGCATCGCCTACGGCGACGACCCGTCGCAGTGGGGCGACCTCTATCGTCCGACCGCTGCGTCGGACCCCGACGGCGCGCCCTCCAAGGGGGTGGTCGTGGTGGTGCACGGGGGCTTCTGGAAGGCGGAGTACGACGCGAGCCTCGGCGCCCCGCTCGCCCTCAGCCTCGCGGAGAACGGCTGGACGGCGCTCAACCTGGAGTACCGCCGCGTGGGCTCGGGCGACGGCGGGGGCGGGGGCTACCCCGCCACGTTCGACGACGTCGCCGCCGGGATCGACCTGCTGGCCGACGTCGCGGAGCTGACCGACGCCGAGCGCGCCACCGTCGTCACGCTCGGCCACTCCGCCGGCGGGCACCTCGCCGTCTGGGCCGCCGCCCGCGGGCGGTTCGAGCGCTGGTCGCCGATGCGGGTGCCGGTCACCGCCGCGGTCAGCCAGGCGGGGGTGCTCGACCTGACGGCCGGGCTCTCCGACGCGAACGCCGCCCCGAACGTCCTGGCCCTCATGGGCGGGGACGCCGAGGCCGACCCCGCGGCGTACGACGCGGCCGACCCCGCGCAGCACCTGCCCCTCGGCGTACCGGTGCGCTGCGTCCACGGGACCGCCGACACCATCGTGCCCCTGAGCCAGTCGCGGAGCTACGTGGCCGCGGCGACGGCCGTCGGCGACGACGCCACCCTGACGGAGGTCGACGGCGACCACTTCATCGTCATCGACCCCGCCTCGGAGGCGTGGACGCGCACGCTGGAGCTGCTCGAGGCGCTGCGCTCGGCGTAGCCGTCCCGACGGCTAGGGTCGTGCCGTGCACGTGACGGCGGCGGACGGGTGGCGCCTGCCGGCGGGTCCGGTACGGCGCTGGACGCTGCGGCCCGCCGCGGTCGGCGAGCCCGTCGTGCTCAGCGTCAACCAGCGCAACCACCTCGCGGGGGTCGTCGCCGGGCAACCTTCGGTGTGGCTCGCCGCCGACCTCCCGGCTGGCTCCGTGCCGGGCATCGAGGCGCCGACCGACCTGCTCGACGGGCTCCTGGCCCGGCACGCCGCACTGCGGACGGCGGTCGCGCCCGGCGACGGGACCGGTGCGGTCCTGCACGCCCCCGACGGTCTCGTCTGGGTCGAGGACGACGTCGTCCGGGCCGGGACGTCCTCGGACGCGACGTCGGCGGTGCGCGACCTCCTCGACCGGGCCTGCCACCCGCTCGCGCCGGGTCCGCCGGTGGCGGCGGCGCTGGTGGGGGCGGGCGCCGCAGCACGGTTCGTGCTGGCGGGCGACCACCTCGTGCTCGACGCGTGGTCGGTCGCCCTGCTCGCCTCCGAGCTGGGCACGCCCCGGGCGCTACCCGCGGCTCCCGCCTTCCCCGCGCTCGCCGCGCGCTGGGCGGCCGAGCCGGCCCTCCCGCCCGACGACGCCCGGCTGCACGCCTGGCTCGCCTTCCTCGACGGTCTCGACCAGGCGTTGCCGACCTTCCCGCTCGACCTCGGCACGGCGCCCGGGGAGCGGTTCCCGCAGCGCACCCTCGTCGTGCCGTTCCTCGACGCCGCCACCGTCGCGGCCCTGGACGACCTCGGTCGCCCCGAGGGGGCGTCCGCCTACGCCGCGGTGCTCCTGGCGCTGGGGCGCGCCGTGCGTGCGCAACGGGACGAGCCCAACGCGACCGCCCTGCCGCTGCTCGTGCCGGTGGGCACCCGGCGGACCGAGGAGGAGCGTGCCACCGTCGGCTGGTGCACCACCACGGTGCCGCTGGTGGTGGCGGCCACCGACGACCTGCGTGCGACCGGGGAGCGGCTGCGCGCGGCGCTCGCCCTCGGGTCGGTGCCCCTCGACCAGGTGCTCGGATCACTGCCCCGGCCGTTGCGACGCACCCGGGCGGACGTCTTCATGGTGTCGTGGATCGACTACCGGCGGCTCCCGACGGTGCCGGCGGGCACGAACCACGTGTCGAACGTGACCGAGGCCGACGACGTGCAGCTGTGGCTGAGCCGGACCGACGCGGGCGTCGCCGTGCGTGCCCGGATCCCGGACCACCCGCCCGCGGTCGCGGTCGTGACGGCGCTGCTCGAGCGGTGGGTCGCCGAGGTCGCGCTGCTCCTCCGGTGAGCGGCCGACACCGGTCAGGCGGTGACGCCGAGGGGCTCGTCGGCCCCGCGGCCCGCCAGGACGTCGTCGAGCACGGCGGTCACTGCGTCGAGGTAGCGCTCGATGCTCGCCCGCGCCTCGGTGGTCGCGGGCACCTGGGCGAACACGTAGAGCCGCTCGTGGTCGCGGTTGAACCACATCGAGGCGTTGCGCGTGCGCCCCATGCCCGTGAAGTGGAACCCGGAGCGGTGGGCGGCGGCCGCGGCGGCGCCCGCCGTCGCGCCGGCCGCGGGCAGCCACCGCAGGTCCAGGTAGGACATCAGCTGCGGGCTCCCGAGCGTCGCCGGGTCGAGGGTGCCGTCGGCGACCAGGGCCCCGAGCGCCACGTGGACCGGCATCCTCGCCACCTCCCGCGCACGGCGGAACGTCGCCTCGGCCGCCGGGAACAGCGTCCGGTACGTCGTCGCGGCGCCCAGGTCGAGCCGCAGCGGGGCGAAGTTGCAGAACCACCCCTGTGCGCGGCTGTGGGGTCCGCCGTCACGGGTGCCGAGCACGGTGAGACCCACGTACCGCTCCCGACCCGCCAGCCGGAGCTCGGCTGCGGCGCACGCCCCGACGAGGGCGCTCGGGACGCGCGCACCCAGCTCGCGGGCGCCGGCGTCGAGCGCGGCGAGGCGGTCGGCGCCCCGCACGAGCTCGCGCCCGACCAGCTCGACGGGCGCGGACTCGCCCGGGTCCAGGCCCAGGGGCAGGGGGAACGAGGGCATGCCGCCAGCGGTCGTCAGGGCCTCCCTCCAGACCGCGACCTCGGGTGCGTCGGGCCCGTACGCCGCGGCCCTCGCGCGCTCGTCGGCGGCGTACGCGACGAACCCCCCGGCCTCGGTGGGGCCGGGGAGATCGACGTCGGCCACGGCCGCGCTGTCGCCGCGCTCGGCGGCGTAGCGCGCCCCGAGCTCACCGGCCAGGAGCAGCTGCGACCAGGCGTCGGTGAAGGCGTGGTCGCAGCCCCAGAACACGTCCGCCCCCGCGGGCTGCTCGACCACCACCATGCCGAGACCCGGCCAGTCGTCGGGCGTGCAGACCTCCGAGAAGTGCGCCGTCGTGGTCTCGTGCACCCACGCGGTGAAGGCCCCGGGGTCGGCATCGGCACGGGCCAGGTCCGGCGGCACCGTGACGGGCTCGAGGGTGAGGGCACCCGGTCGCCGCACGAGGTCGTCCGGCACGAGCCGACGCACCGGCGCGTCACCGGGGCGGAGGTCGAACGTCGTGCGCTGTCCCTCGTGCTGGGCGAGGAAGCCAGCCACGGCGCGCGCGAGGGCGTCGGTGTCGACGGGCCCGGCGAGGCGGCAGGCCCCTCCGGTCCACGCGCGGTGGGTGCCCCCGTCGGCGCGCAGCCGTGCGTACGCCGCCAGGTGGTCGGCCTGCAGGAACGACGGCCCGCCCGGGGACACCGGAGCTGCAGCTGCTGCCCGGCGGGTGGCCCCGGCGACCTCCAGGTGCCAGACCCGGCCGGGGCGCAGCCGCCACGAGGACATCGGCTCGAGGCGCATCAGGCGGTCACCGTCGCACCGACCAGCGCGGAGCCCGCGCCGCCCGCCGCCTCGTCCAGCAGGTCGCCCAGGCAGGCCACGAGGTCGGCCAAGCGCGCGGCCGGCACGGCGCCCGCGGGGCAGCGGGCCGAGACGTTGAGGCCGTGCTCGGAGCGGATGACCCAGAGGTAGACCTCGTCCCCGTCGGGCACCGCGCTGCGGAGGGTCCGTGCCTGCCACTCGTCCCAGCGGTCCGCGCCCGGCACGCGGCGGACGTCGACGTAGGAGACGACGAACCGTGGCGCGTCCCGGACCCCCAGCAGCTGCGCGACCCGCGCGAACGGCCGGCTCGCCAGGTGCTTGCTCGCCCGCACGGCGGTGTGCGCCGCCGCGACGAGGTCGGCGGTGGTGGCGTGGTCGGCCACGTCGATCCGCACGGGGCACAGGCCCACGTACCAGCCCACCGACCCGGCGTACCGCGGTTCGTGGCGGGTGTGCAGCGGGAGCACGAACGCGGTGCTCGTCGCGCCGGTGCGACGGCGCACGGCGCCGGCGAGCAGGCCCAGCACGGCCGACTGCAGGCCCGTGCCCTGCGCGCGGCAGAGCGCGTCGACCGCGCGCGTGCGCTCCGCGTCGAGCACCCAGGTGGAGGAGGAGTGCTGGACCGCGCCGTCCGGGGCGTCCCCGGGGCGGCGGGCGAGAGCCGGGTCGGGGTACGCCGGGAACGTGAGCTCCGGCCCGAGGAACCCGCGCCAGGCCGTGACGGCCTGGTCCTCCGCGCTGACGAGCATGCCGAGGCGTCGGTCGAAGGCGGCGAAGTCGACGTGGCTGCCGACGTCGAGCGCCGCGAGCTCGCGGTCGCTGTCCCCCGCCAACGCCCGCTCGTAGAGCGCGGTGACCTCGTCGAACCACAGCAGCTGGGAGTAGGCGTCCATGACGCTGTGGTCGGCGCCGAACAGCAGCGTGAAGCCCGGCGCGTCGTCGGGGCCGGCCGCGCCGGGCTCGGGCTCGGGCTCGATCGAGGCGAACAGCACGTGGGGCCACCGCTGCGGGCCGATCTGCTCGAACGCGGCGAGCACCGTCGCGCGGGCCTCGTCGGCGGTGCCGGACACCGGGGCCGAGCGGTCGACGTCCACGGCGTCGGGCGGGCAGGTGACACGGGACCACGACGTACGGCGGCCGCTCGCGTCGTGCACCGGCTCGACCGACGTCCGCAGCACCTCGTGGCGCACGGTCCAGGCCCGCAGCGTGCGCCGCAACGCCCCGGCGTCGTACCGGAACGGCATCCGCAGGACCGAGCCGATCCACGAGCCCGCGCCGGCGCACGCCAGGTGGGCCTCGTGGTCGTAGGACAGCTCGCGCGGATCAGGGGCCCACGAACCGACGCCCGCGCGGGGTGTCCAGCAGGTCGTGGTGCCGGCGGGCAGAGGGTAGGCGGACAGCTCTGTGTACTCCATCGGCTTGCTCCCGAGTCAGCAGACGGAACGGTGGGGTGGTGCCTGGGAACACCTCCCTGAGTGCCCAGACCCGGCCATGAAAACCCCCTCCGACGGGTGGTGGCGAGGTCCGCAGGCTGTTAGGTGGACCACATCCCGAAAGGCTGGACATCGGTCCGCGGGGGTGAGTTGACTCGTGGAGGTGCAGGCATCCGGGGAGCTGCGGCTCGCTTTCGCGGACGACCTCTTCCTCCGCCGTCACCGCGGTCTCGGGGCACCGGTCGTCAACCAGTTCGTGTGGCGCTTCGCCGCACGGCTCCCGGAGGGTGCGCTCGATGCGTACGCCGCGGAGCTGGCCCGCGGGGGTCTCGCCCGTCGTGCGGTGCCCGCCGTCGTGCCGGGCGCGCGGCGCCGGTGGGTGCCCCACGAGGAGCGCCACGCGGTGGACCACCACCCGGAGCCCCTGGCGGCCGACGCGGCGGTCCGGACGTGGATCGAGGCGCGCGCCGCGCTGCCCCACGATCCCGCCGCCGGCCCGGCCTGGCGGCTCGCCACGGCCCCGCTCGCCGACGGCGGACGGCTCGTCTCGCTGACCGTGTCGCACGCGGTGGCCGACGGCGGCGCCCTCCTCGACGCGATGGCCCGCGCCTCGCGGGCCGGCACCCCCCGGCGGTTGCCCCCGCCCGGCGACCTCCCGCTGCTGGTGCGCGACCTGCGGGACGCGGGTGGCCAGGTCGGCGCGGTCGGGCGCTGGGTGCTCGACGGAGCAGTGGCGCGCGTCCGCGGAGGGCGACGAGCCGCTGCCGCGCCCGCCGCCCCTGCGTCGTCGGCGTCGTCGACGACCGCCAGGCCCGCGCGCGTCGACCTGCCCGACGACTGGGCGCCGCCGTGGTGCACCGTCGAGCTGCCGAGCGCGGAGGTCGCCCACGCCGCCCGCGCCCACGGGGGCAGCCAGAACGCCTGGTTCGTCGCCGTCGCCGCCGGCCTGGTCCACCGCACCGGCCGCGTCGGGCCCCACGAGCCCGTCCCGGTCGCCCTGCCGGTGAGCACCCGGACGCCCGACGACCCGCGCGCCAACGCGACCCGGATCGCCCGCGTCCAGGTCGACCCGGCACTGCTGGAGCACCGCGACCTCGGCGGCGTCCGGGCGGCGTGCCGGTCGGCCTACGAGGCGGTGCCCGCCTCCCGCGAGCCGGTGCCGCTGGCCCTCGTCCAGATGGCGCCGGACCGGCTGCTGCGGTTCCTGCCACCCCCGCCGGCGGCGGCGGTGCTGGCCTCCAACCTGGGCGCGCCCCCGGCGGAGGTGGCGTCGATCGGCGGCGTACCGGCGGTCGCGATGACGGCGCTGGCGCACCAACCGGGGCTGTCGGCGGCGGACGCCGCCGCGACCGGCGGCGGTCTGCTGGCCTGGGCCACCGACGTCGGGACCACCACGACCGTGGCGGTCGTGGCCCTCGACCCGTTGCGGGTGCCCGACGTGTCGGCCCTGCGGGGACACCTCGAGGCCGAGCTGCGGCAGTGGGTGCCCGCTGCGGAGGGGCGGTGGGTGGCATGAGCGGGCCCCCGCACGACGCGCCGGCGATCGAGGTGGCCGGGCTGGTCAAGCAGTACGGCGAGCGTCGTGCCCTCGACGGGCTCGACCTCGTCGTACCGGCGGGCGGCGTGCACGCCGTGCTCGGCCCCAACGGGGCGGGCAAGACCACCCTCGTGCGGGTCCTCACCACGTTGGTGCGACCCGACGGGGGCACCGCCCGGGTGCTCGGGCACGACGTCACCCGCGATGCCGCCCGGGTGCGGTCGCTGGTGGGCCTCACCGGGCAGTACGCCTCCGTCGACGAGCTCCTCACGGCGCGCCAGAACCTCATGGTGGTGGGGCGGTTGCTCGGCGCCCGACGCCGGGCGGCGCGTGAGCGCGCCGCCGAGCTGCTCGAGCGCTTCGACCTGACGGCGGCGGCGGACCGCCAGGTGCGGACGTTCTCCGGGGGCATGCGCCGGCGGCTCGACATCGCCGCCAGCATCGTCGTGCAGCCCCGGCTGCTCTTCCTCGACGAGCCGACCACGGGTCTCGACCCGCGCACGCGCCTCCAGATGTGGGCTACCGTCCGCGACCTGGTGGCGGGTGGCACGACGGTGCTGCTCACGACGCAGTACCTCGAGGAGGCCGACACCCTCGCCGGTCGGATCAGCGTCGTCGACCACGGCCGGGTGGTTGCCGACGACACCCCGGCGGTGCTCAAGCGTTCCGTCGGCGGGCTCTCGCTCCACCTGGTGGTGCGGCACCCCGGGAGCCTCGCGACCGCCTGCGGCCTCGTCGAGCGGGTGGTCGGGGTGGCCCCGACCCTCCACGACGTCGGTTGCGGACTGAGCGTGCCGGTGCTCGACGAGTCGGTGCTGCCGCCGGTGGTGACCGGCCTGCGCGAGGCCGGTGTCGAGGTGATCGAGGTGGGGGTGCGGCCACCCGCCCTCGACGACGTGTTCCTCGCGCTGACGGGACGGGCGCACCCGGCGCCGGTGGAGGCGGCGCCGGTGGAGGTGGCGTCGTGACCGCGGTCGCCCAGTCCCTGACCCTGGCGGGGCGGGGCGTGCTCCGGGTGCGCCACGACCCCCAGCGCCTGTTCGACGTCATCGCGCTCCCCGTCATCCTGACGGTGCTCTTCGCCGGCGTGTTCGGCGGCGCGGTCGCCGGCAGCACCGAGGCCTACCTGCCCCACCTCGTCACGGGCGTGCTCGTGCAGATCGCCGTCACCGCGTCGGTCGTCACCGGCGTCCAGCTGCGCGACGACCTGGACAGCGGCGTGTTCGACCGCTTCCGCAGCATGCCGCTGGCCCGGATCGCGCCGCTCGCCGGCTCCCTCCTGGCGGACGTGGTCCGCTACGTGGTGGCGGTCTCGGTCACCGTGGCCGTCGGCGTGGTGATGGGCTACCGACCCCCGAGCTGGCCCGGGCTGGTCGCCGGCTGCCTGCTCGCGGTCCTCTGCGCGTTCGCGCTGAGCTGGGTCTTCGCGTACGTCGGGGCGGTGATGCGCTCCGCCCAGGCGGTGCAGGGCGCCTCCATGCTCGTGCTGATGCCGATGACGTTCATGTCGAACGCGCTCGTGCCGGTGGAGACGATGCCCGGTTGGATGCGGTCGGTCGCCGAGGTCAACCCGATCAGCCTGGTCGTCGACGCGGTGCGCGCGCTGGCCGCCGGCGACGCGGCGGCGGGCGCGGTCGGCCACTCGCTGCTGGGCGCGGCGGTGGTGGTGGCGCTCGCAGCGCCGCTGACCGTGCGCGCCTACGTCCGCCAGGACCGCCGGTGAGGGTCCCGCTGCCGCGGGACGCGGTGCGGGCCGACCGACTGACGTTCGACGACGACCTCTTCCGACGCTCGCGCAGCGTGCTGGGCATCTCGGTCGTCAACCAGAGCGTGTGGCGGTTCGCGGGACCGGTATCGGAGGAGGACCTCACCGAGCTGCACGGGCGGCTGGCGGCGGGTCGCCTGACCCGGGTGCTCGTCCCGCCGCGCGTGCCCGGGGCGCGCGCCCGCTGGGTGCCCGGGGTCGCTCCGCCGGTCCCCGTCGTCACCGTCGACCTCCCCCCTGCCGACCTGATGACCTGGGCCGAAGCGGCGGCCGAGGTGACGCTCGATCCCGAACGCGGGCCCACGTGGAGCCTGGCCGCAGCGGTCACGACCGCCGGCGAGGGCCTGCTCTCCCTCGTCACCTCGCACGTGGTCTGCGACGGCGGGGCGCACGTGCGGGCCGTGGTCGAGGCGGCCGAGGGTCGCAGCGGGCGGCGCGTGCCCACCGACGCCACCGGTCCGGTCGCCGTGGGCCGCCGCGACGACCTCCGTGACGCGCTGCACCACGGCCGCAGGGTCGTGCGCGGCCTGCGGGCCGCCGTACGCGCGCCGCGTCCCACACCGGCGGAGGGCGTCGTGTCCTCGACCAGCCGGCCGCCGCCGTCGCCGGTGCCCGGCGGGACCGGGGCCACGCCGTTCCGGCCCCCCACGGTCGTGGCGGGCGTGCCCAGCGACGCCTGGCACGCCGCGGCCCGCGCAGCGGGCGGCACCGCCAACTCGCTGCTGGTCGCGCTCTCCGGCGAGCTGCTGGTGCGGGCGGGTCGGGTGCCGCCGGGGAGGTCCCTCAAGGTCTCGCTGCCGGTCGACACCCGCGGACCCGACGACCTGCGCTCCAACGCGACCACCGGGGTCTCGATCGTCGTCGACACCACACGCGACGAGGGCCGGGTCGACGACCTGGCCGTCGTCAGGGCACGGGCGAAGTCGGCCTTCGCGGCGCTGGCGGACGATCCGGCGGCCGGTTCGTCCGCGACGCTCGAGCCGCTCCTCCAGGTGCTGCCCGACGCGCTGGTGGCCCGGGCCGCGGCGCGTTCGGCCGCACCGCTGTGCCTGTGCTCCAACCTCGGGCGCCTCCACCCGGGGTTCCGAGCCCCGTTCGGTGAGCCCGCCGACGCCGTGCTCATGCGGTCGTCGACCCAGGGCGTGACGGCCGACCTGCTCCGGACCCGCCGGGGCGGGGTCTCGTCGTGGTGGGCGGAGCACGGCGCCACCTCGACGCACGCGGTGCTGGGCCTCGACCCCGACTGCTGGCCCGACGTCGAGGAGCTCCGGGAGGACCTCGCCGCGGTCTACGGCCGCTGGGGGCTGACGCCGACCTTCTGGTGACGTCCGGCGGTCAGTACGACTCGGTCGCGCGCAGGTGCGCCGGACGGCCGTCGGGGTCGTGCACCGTCGCCAGCAGCAGCCGGGCGAGGGGGCGCAGGGCCGCCGGTGGTTCGGCCCGCGGCAGGCGGCGCAGCTGGCCGGGGGGTCGCTCGCCGACGCGACCCGCGGCGTACCAGTCGTCGAGGTGCGTCGCCGCCAGCGAGAACTGCTCGACCATCCCGTCGGCGGTCTTGCAGTCGGCGACGCGGTCGAGCTCGCCGACGTCGGCGCCGTCGGGCCCGACGCCCTCGTCGGGAGCGAGGCGACCGAGGTGCTCGGCGGCCAGCCGCATCCGCAGGGTGCGCGCGTGCACCGGGTCGAGCACGGCGGCGGTGAGCTCGGAGTCGTGGGTCCAGGAGCGGCGGTTGAAGTTGTCGGACCCCGTCGTCGCCCACGTGTCGTCGACGATGCAGATCTTCGCGTGCACGTAGACGGGGGTGCCGGCGGTGTTCTCGAGGCAGTACGCCGCGACCCGCCCCGGCGCGACCCGCACGAGCCGCTCGAGGGCGCGGTGCCGCGCCAGCAGCTGCGCCTGGCGGTTGATGCCGTCCTGGTCGGGGTGGCGCGGCACGACGATGACGACGCGCAGGCCGGGCTCGGCCTCGAGCTGCTGCTCGAGGGCGGCGACGACGTCGTTGCCGTGCGGCTCGTTGGTGGAGCTCCGGCGCCGTCCCGGCAGGTTGTGCTCGGTGTCGTGGCTCCAGAAGAACTGGTCCTCGATGTAGACGAGCTCCCGCGCCCGCGCGATCGCCCGCGAGTAGCCCCGCGCCACGCTGCGCTCGCCCTCGGGCGCGAAGTCGTAGCCCCGGCCCGGACCGAGGTGGGGGTAGGTGCGCAGCAGCTGCACGGTGGAGTCGCCCGCGGGCGGCGGCGCGGCGGCCTGCGGCGGCAGCGCCGACGGGTTCGTCTCCACCCGGCGCAGCGCGTCGGCGACCCGGCGCCACGGGGCGAGGGTCAGCGGCGCCGGGTCCTCCCACCGCTCGCGGAAGGTCGTCTCCACGTCCCGGACCACGGGCCCGCGCAGCTCGAGCTGCACGTCGTGCCAGGGGGCGTGCGCGCCGTACTCCTTCGTCAGGCGCCGCGCCTGCGGGTCGCCCGCGTGGTGCTGGTCGTCGCGGCGGTTGCGCGCGAGGTCGATGCCGCCGACGAAGGCGACGTCGCGGGCCGGGTCGTCGGCGTGCCGCACCACGACGAACTTCTGGTGGTGGGAGCCGCCGGGCCGCACCCGCATGTCGAGGGACACCTCGGCGCCGCGGCGGCCGAGCTGCTCGCCGAGGTGCCGGTTGGCGGGTGCGAAGAACCCCGCCTGGTCGGTGTGGGACCGCCACACCAGGCCGCGCACGTCGACGCCCCGCGCGAGCGCCCGGCCGAGGACCTCGACGACCTCGCTGCCGGGCTCGCCGGTGAGGCGGAGGTTCCCGTCGCCCATCCAGTCGGTGAACCAGACGAGGTCGCCCGGGCCCGTCTCCTCGACGACCCGGTGGAGCGCCTCGAAGTAGGACGCGCCGTCGATGTGGGCGAGCACGCGGTTGCCGGTCGTCCAGGAACGGTCGGGCTCACCGGGCACGTCGGCGGCGTCGATGCGCGTCGCCGGGTTGCCGCGGTCGGCCGGCGAGAGCAGCCAGGCGGCGGGGTCGGTCACCCGGCCAGTATGGCCCCTACCGCAGGAACGCCAGCACGGCCTTGACCCGGCGGTGCTGGGCGTCGTCGGCGTGGAGGTCGAGCTTGGCGAAGATGCGCTGTGTGTGCTTCTCCACGCCGCCCTCGGTGACGCTGAGCCGGGCGGCGATCGCCGCGTTGGAGAGCCCCTCGGCCATCGCGGCGAGCACCTCGCGCTCGCGGGGCGTCAGGGCCTCGAGCGGGTCCCGCCGCCGCCGCATGAGCTGCGCGACGACGAGCGGGTCGAGCACCGTCCCACCGGCGGCGACGGTCGCGACGGCGTCGAGGAACGAGCCGAGCTCGCTGACGCGGTCCTTGAGCAGGTAGCCGACCCCGCCCTCGCCCGAGGCGAGGAGCTCGTCGGCGTAGGACACCTCGACGTACTGGCTCAGCACCAGGATCCGTGCCCCCGGCCGCGCCCGGCGGATCTCGACGGCGGCGCGCAGGCCCTCGTCGGTGTGGCGGGGCGGCATCCGCACGTCGACGAGGGCAAGGTCGGGCGCGTGCGCGGCGACGGCGGCCACGAGGCCGGGGCCGTCGCCCGCCGTCGCGACCACGGTGTGCCCCGCGTCGGCGAGGATCAGCTGGAGGCCCTCGCGCAGCAGCACCGAGTCGTCGGCGACGACGACGCGCAGCCCCCCGTCCACCCCGTCACCCACCCCGTCACCCATCGAGCGGGACCTCCGCCCGCAGCACCGTCGGACCGCCGACGGGGGAGGAGAGGAGGAGGCGTCCGCCGAGGCCGCGCACCCGCTGCTCGAGCCCGGCGAGGCCGGAGCCCTTGCCCTGGTGCGCCCCGCCGACGCCGTCGTCGGCGACGTTCGCGGCCACGGTGTCCCCCTCCCGCTCGACCTGCACCAGCACCGTCGCGGCGCCGGAGTGCTTGGCCACGTTGGTCATCCCCTCGGCCACGACGAAGTAGAGCGCGGTCTCCACGTGCGGCGCCAGCCCGTGGGCCAGCTCGGGGTCGATCCGGAGCTCGACCTCGGCGTCGGCACGGTGGACGAGCTCCTCGAGGGCCGGGCCGAGGCCGCGGTCGACGAGCAGGGGCGGCGCGATGCCGCGCGACAGGGCGCGCAGCTCGTCGATGGCGTCCCGCGCCTGCGTGTACGCCGCGTCCAGCGCCTCCCGCGCCCGCTCCGGGTCCTGCTCGAGCTGGTGCCGGGCCCGCCCGATGTCCATGGCGAGGCGCACGAGCCGCTGCTGTGGCCCGTCGTGGATGTCGCGCTCCAGGCGGCGCAGCGACCGGGCCTCCGCGTCACGGGCGGCGTCGCGGCCACCGGTGGCGCGGCGTACCTCGGCCTGCAGGCTCGCCCGGCTGCACAGCAGCGCCTCGGCCAGACCGGCGTGGAGCAGCGCGACGAGCCGCACGACCCAGGGCAGCAGGGCCAGGGCGACGAGACCCACGACCAGGTTGAGGACGCTCTCCGCCCCGCGGCCGTCGCCGAGGCCGAGGAGCTCCGCGAGGGAGCGGTTGTCCGGGTTCGCCGGCAGCCACTGCTGCCAGAACCAGTAGGTCAGCCCGCCGAGCACGAGGGCCCAGGTGGTGACGACCGCGACGAACGCGAGCGTGCCGGTCACGAGGGCCAGCACCGCCCACACCATGTCGAGCCACGACTGCGGGTCCCGCAGCGGGGTGAGGACGCGACGGAACCAGCCGTCGCGGGGGCGAGCCGCGGCGTACGTCGGCGTCGCGGCCTCCCGGTCGAGCATCCCGCGCATCCGGGTGCGCTCGAGGTGGGCGAACCCCCGCGCCACCACCGCCGTCAGCGCGAGCACGGGCAGGCCGACGACGAGGACGGCGAGGCCGCCGCCCACGGCGACCCCGGACACCACCAGCACGAACCCCACGAGCCCGAGGGGGAACGCGGTCAGCGCGTACCCCGTCTCCGCCAGCACGCGGCCCGGACCGCGTCGCCGGGCGTCGTGCGGCGCGGGTGCGGGATCGACGGGCAGGACGGTGGTGGCGTGCGCGTCCCCGAGGTCGGGCACGGGGTCGTCGACGGGCGGCACAGGACGAGTCTCGGTCATGCGGACGACGCTAGGGATCGCGCGTCCCGAGCGGCAGCCGGGCGGCCGGACGGTCGGTGTTCGGGGTAGCCCGACACGGTCGACGCGAAATGGATACCGAGTATGCACAGCCGTGATATGCATACCCGGTATCCATTACAACGAGGAGGGGCCCATGTCGGTCCGCAACGCGTTGCTCGCGCTGCTCGATCCGGACCCGAAGTACGGCTACCAGCTCCGGGCCGAGTTCGAGGCGCGCACGGGAGCGACGTGGCCGCTCAACATCGGGCAGGTCTACACGACCCTCGCCCGCCTCGAGCGTGACGGGCTCGTCGAGCGCCAGGACGAGGGCGGGGGCGAGCAGCAGGTTCTCTACGCGCTGACCGAGCGCGGTCGTGCGGAGAGCGCCGCGTGGTTCGCCTCCCCGGTGCCGCGCGCGACGCCGCCCCGCGACGAGCTGGCGATCAAGCTCGCCCTCGCGGTCGACGCCCCCGACGTCGACGTCGTCACGGTGATCCAGCGGCAGCGCGAGGCCACGGTCGCGGCGCTCCAGGAGCACACCCGCGCCCAGCGGCGGGCGCGGCCCCCGGCCGGCAAGGAGCTGGGGGTCGACGAGCTGGCGTGGAGCCTCGTCCTCGACTCGCTGGTCTTCGCCGCGGAGGCCGAGGTGCGGTGGCTCGACCACTGCGAGACCCGCCTGGCGCGCCGGGGGCGACCACCCCGGCGTACCGGATCCCCCGGCCCCGACCCCACTCCCGTTCCGACCACCGACCCCGAGCCGCAGGAGAACGCCCGATGAGCACCTCGTCGTCACCGACCCCGTCCGCTCCCGTCGTGCTGCGCCTCGAGGACGTGCACCGCGCCCACGGCGAGGGCGCGGCCCGCGTCGACGCGCTGCGCGGCGTGACGCTCGAGGTCGCCGCGGGCGAGCTCGTCGCGATCATGGGGCCCTCGGGGTCCGGCAAGTCGACCCTGCTGACCATCGCCGGCGGCCTCGACACCCCGACGTCGGGCCGGGTGCTCGTCGAGGGGGAGGACCTCGCCGCCGCCTCGCCGGCCGCGCGGGCGCTGCGGCGCCGCTCGTCGATCGGCTACGTGTTCCAGGACTTCAACCTGGTGCCGGCCCTCACGGCCGCGGAGAACGTGGCGCTGCCGCGGGAGCTCGCGGGGGTACGCCCGCGTGACGCGCGTGCCGACGCGCTGCTCGCGCTGGAGGAGGTCGGGGTGCCGCAGGTGGCCGACCGCTACCCCGACCAGATGTCCGGCGGGCAGCAGCAGCGGGTCGCCATCGCCCGCGCGATCGTCGGTCAGCGCCGGCTCGTGCTGGCCGACGAGCCCACCGGTGCGCTCGACTCGGTGTCGGGCGAGGACGTGCTCGAGGTGCTCCGCGGACGCTGCGACGAGGGGGTCGCGGGGGTCATGGTGACGCACGAGCCGCGGCTCGCGGCCTGGGCTGACCGCATCGTCCACCTGCGCGACGGACGGCTGGTCGGCGCGGACGGCGGGGCTGCCGGCGGGGCTGCCGGCGGGGCCGCCGGGGACGGCACGGTCGTGCTCAGCGGGGTGCGTCGATGACCGGCTGGCGGCCGCTGCTGCGGCTCGCGCGGCGGGACCTGGCGCGGCACCGCGGGCGTACGGCGATCGTCCTCGTCATGCTGACCCTCCCGGTGCTCGTCGTGACGGCGGGCGCGGTGCTGTTCGCGACCGGCGACATCAGCTCGACGGAGCGGCTCGACCGGGAGCTGGGGCCCGAGGGACAGGCCGCCCTGGCGCCCACCTCGATGGGGCCGCTGCGCCAGGCGGCGGACCCGGACGACGGCTGGTCGTCGGGGACCTACGGGGAATCGGGGGACACGTTCTCGAGGGTCGACGAGGGCGCCGCGGACCCGGCGGCCTGGGCGGACGTGCTGGGCGACCGCCCCGTCCTCGAGGTGCGCGGGGGATCGGTCGAGGTCGAGGCCGGCGACGGCCGCCTGAACGCGACCGGGCTCGAGGTCGACCTGACCACGCCGCTCGGCGCGGGGCTGGTCGAGCCCGGGGAGGGCCGTCTGCCCGCGGCGACGGACGAGGTGGCCGTCAGCGCCGCGCTCGCGCGCCGCGGTGCCGCCATCGGCGACGAGATCGAGGTGGGCGGCGCCGCCCGCACGGTCGTCGGCATCGCGGAGAGCCGCACCGACCAGGGGCCGTTCGTGACGGGTCCGATCGGTGCTCTCGGGCTCGAGGTCACGACGGGCGCCTCGTCGCGGTACCTGGTCGGCGGCGCCCCGGTGACCTGGGCCGACGTCGAGGAGCTCAACGCCGAGGGCGTCCTCGTGCTGTCCCGCGCGGTGGTGGACGACCCACCGGCGGAGGCCGGGGCGGTCGAGGCCGAGCTCGCCTACGACGTCGTCGACGACGGGGTGGTCGCCACGGGCGCGCTCATCGTCGTCATGGTCCTCCTCGAGGTCGTGCTGCTCGCCGGTCCGGCCTTCGCCGTCGGCGCGCGGAGGCAGGCCCGCACGGTGGCCCTGCTCGTGACGGGCGGGGCGACGCCGGGCCAGGTGCGCGGGCTCGTGCTGGCCTCCGGCGTCGTGCTCGGCGTGGCGGCGGCGGTCGTCGGGGTGCTCGGTGGGATCGCGGTCGCCGCCCTCGTGCCCTGGGGGCTCGAGCAGGCCGCGGCCCAGTGGCCGTGGGTTGACCGCCAGGTGTCCGGCGGCCGCCTCGGGCCCTTCGACGTGCCGTGGGGAGCGGTGCTGGCCGTCGCGTCCTTCGGGGTGGTGAGCGCCGTGCTGGCTGCCGTCGTCCCGGCGTGGCTGGCGTCGCGCACCGACGTCGTCGCGGTGCTCGCGGGCCGGCGGGGTGACGACCGCCCGGGCCACCGGTCGCCCGTCGTCGGCGCCGTCCTGGTGGCGCTCGGCGTCGTGGCTGCCGTGGCGGGAGCGCTCGACCGCGAGGAGCGGCTGGTGGCGTTCGCCGCCGTGCCGCTGGTCATCGGGACCGTGCTGCTGGTGGCGCCGTTGCTCGCCCTGCTGGGCCGCTCGGCGTCCCGGCTCCCGTTGGCGTTGCGCTTCGCCGTACGGGACTCGGCGCGGCACCGCTCCCGCACCGTGCCCGCGATCGCGGCCGTGGCGGCCACCGTGGCCGGTGCCGTGGCGCTGGGCATCGGCGGCGCGAGCGACGCCGCGCAGGAGGCGCAGGCCTACAGCCCCGAGCTCCCGCTCGGCCAGGCCGTCGTCCGATCGGTCACGGGGGTGCCGCTCGGCGACGACCTGGCTGCTGCGGAGGACCTCGTGCCGCCAGGCGCCGTGCCGGTGACGGGCCTCGGGTCCCGCTCCGACGACGAGGTGCAGATCGACTGGAGCGCGACCATCCTGGGCGACGGCGAGGGGTGGTCCTACGGGTCGTGGACGACGCCCTACGGCAGCCAGGTCCTCGTCACCGACGACCTCGGGGCGGCCGACCTCGACGCGGGCATCGCCCCGGCCGACCGCGACGTCGCGCGGCACGCGCTCGCCGCGGGTCGGGCGCTGGTCGTCGTGATGGACCCCGCCGGCGCGGGCGAGGAGCGGCAGGTGCAGCTCACGGCGAGCCGGTGGCGGATCCGGCAGACGACCGGTGACGACGAGAACGACGAGCTCGTGGCGGTGGAGGTGCCGGCCACCCTGGTGCGCGCGGAGCGGCCCACGGCGCGGTTCGCCGCGGTGCTGCCGACCGCGCTCGCCGCCGAGGTCACGGCGGGCGCCCCGGCCGAGGTGCAGCCGGCGACGACGGCGCTCCTGCTGCCCGACGGGCCCGGACCGGGGGGAGTGCGGGAGCTGCAGGAGCAGCTCGAGGAGGAGCTGCCGGGGCTGACGGTCTACGAGGAGACCGGGTACGAGAGCCCGCCCGAGACGGTCTGGGTGCTCGTCGGGGTCGCGACCGTCGCGCTCCTGCTGGTGCTCGTCGGCAGCCTGACGGCCACCACCCTCGCCATCAACGACGCCGCCCGCGACCTGGCGACGCTCGGCGCGGTGGGGGCCACCCCGGGGGTACGGCGCCGCATCGCCGCCTCCTACGCCCTCGTCATCACGGGCGTGGGTGCAGGCCTCGGCCTCCTCGTGGGTCTGGTGCCGGGCATCGCGGTCACGTTCCCGCTGACGGCGCCGGTCGACTACTACGGGTACGGCACCGCGGGCCTCCCCGGCCCGGTGCTCGCGGTCCCGTGGCTGCTGATCGGCGCCCTGGTGCTGCTCCTGCCGGTCGTCGTCGCGGCCATCGCGGCGGCTACGACGCGCAGCGCGACCGTGCTCGTCGGGCGGGGTGCGGCGGCGGGGTGAGGGGGGCGGATCGGGGCGCGGGTGCGTCGAGTTGGGTCGGACGGCGCGGCGGGGGCGTCGAGTTGGGTCGGACGGCGCGGCGGGGGCGTCGAGTTGGGTCGGACGGCGCGGCGGGGGCGTCGAGTTGTCATGTACGCCGCGGCGGGCCAGCGCAGCTCGCCGTCCGCGGTCGACGTGGACGCCTGAGCCGGGAGCTTGACGTCACCCGCCGAGGTCGTCCACGTATACCCACACCGGCACGGCGAGCCCGAGGCGGGCGATCGACTCGACCACGTCGCCCGGATCCGCGTGGTCGCTGCCGATCGTCACGACGAGTCCTGAGGAGTCCAGACGGACGGTGCCTCCGATCGTCCCCGGCACGCTCCACAGGCCCCGTTGCTCGGCGATCTCGATGAGGGCGTGGACGTCGTGGGAGGTCCGGTGGACGCGCACGCTGATCCCGAAAGTCTCGTCGGCCCGGGTGACGAGGTCGGCGACGGCGGGCGGGTCCGGGTGCCAGAGGTGCAGCACGCGGTCGGCCCAGCTCTCGGTGACGGCGAACCGTGTGCCGTCGCCCCAGCCGTCCATCGCAGCGAGGATCCGGCGTGCGGCCTCGAATCTGTGGAGGGTGAGCTCGGTGTCCCGGACCGTGATGCCCTCGTCCGCACCGGCCATCGGGAGGCCGAGCGCCTCGTCGGCAGAGTCGACCCAGTGCACCTCGCCGCGCCTCCCGTCGGGGTCGGGACGCGGGTCGGCGGGCGGATCGGCGAAGAGGTCGGGACGGGCGGCGGCGAAGCGGGCCAGGTGTCCCATCAGTGTCGAGTCGCCGTCCAGCACCCGCTGGTAGGCACTGTCCACCGTCGCCTCTAGCCGTTCGAAGGCGTCGTGCTCGTCGGGTTCGAGAGCGCCATGGCTGTCGCGCGCGTCCTGCAGCACGGCTGCGACGTGGGGCATCTCGAGGAACCGGAACCGCGCGATCACGAGGTCAAGGGGGACGCGGTCGTCCTCGAGGTGAGACTGGATCGCGTTGAGCAGCCCGCCGTTGTCGACCAGGCCATGGAAGGTGAGCACGGTGCAGAGGGCGCGATCGCCCTCGAGCCACCACGGCGACGGCATCTCGTCGTCGACCGCTCCGATCGCGGCGGCGGCCCGGTCGTAGATCAGGTCGGCGTCGTCGCACGTCACGCGCGCAGCGTAGGCGGAGTGCTCCACAGGCTTCTCGCGCCCGGCTCGGTTCCACCGAGAACTGTCGGTGGGCTCGGGTTGTGTGGTGGCCATGACGGGGGTCAGCTCTTCTGGGGACGCCGGTGGCTTCGGGCCACCGGTGCCGGAACCCCCTGCCGACTTCCTGGTCGATGCGCCGGAGCCGGACTGGTTGGAGCACGCGTTCGCCACGGGTGAGTGGCCGGTCGAGGCGACGCTGGGGTGCCGGATCGTCGCGAGCGACGAGGAGCGGTACGACGCGCCAGGGCCCCCGAGGGAATCGGAGCCCGGGTGGACGGTGCCGGGTGTCGACGTGGGGCACCCGTTGCTGGAGGCGATCCGGACGGCGACGGACGTGCTCTCGGCCGACGGGCGCACCGGGCTCGGGTGGTTGAGCGCACCGCAGACCGGGGTCGCGTTGGTCGACGCGCACCGCCTCGTCGCGCAGGCATCAGCGTTGGTGGCCGTGCTGGTGCACCACGCCGAGGAGGTCGAGCTACACCGGGAGAACGGCGCCTCGACCGCCGCGGTGTGGCTTGCGAGCGCGAGCGCGCTCACACGGCGCGACGCCTACCGGTTCGCGCGCATCGGCGAGGCGACCGCGAGCCGCCACGCCACCCATCTAGGGCCCGCGTGCGAGGCCGGGACGGTGAACACCGAGCAGGCCGACGTGATCGTCAAAGCCCTCGACGCGCTGCCCGAGGACTTGCCGGCCGAGCTGCGGCTGCAGGCCGAGCAGGCGATGGTGGGCTTCGCGGCCGACCACGACGCCCGCGCCCTGCGAGCCCTGGGCAAGAAGATCCTCACCGTCATCGCTCCCGAGGTCGGCGAAGCCCACGAGGCGGCATTGCTGGAGCGCGAGGAGCGAGAAGCCCGCGCCACCTCGCGGCTCAGCATGGTCTCCGACGGACTCGGCCGCGTCTGGGGACGGTTCGTGATCCCCGAGGTCCACGGCGCGATGCTCCGCAAAGCGCTCGACGCCTACGCCGCGCCGCAGCACCTCAACGCCGCCGACGACCCCGAGCGACGCTTCCAACGGGACCGGACGACCCCCGAACGCTACGGCCAGGCCTTCCAGCAGCTCCTCGAGACGCTCGACCACAAAGACCTCCCCAACGGGGGCGGCACCGGCGCGACCGTCGTGGTCACCATGACCCTCGAGTCACTCCTCGGCGGCCTCACCTCCGCCTCCCTCGACACCGGCGGCACGATCAGCGCCAGCGAAGCGCGACGCCTCGCCTGCGAAGCGGGCCTCATCCCCGCCGTCCTCGGCACCAAGTCAGAGGTCCTCGACCTCGGCCGCACCGCGCGCTTCCACACCAGAGCAATGCGACTCGCCATGGCGACGAGAGACCGGGGCTGCGTCGCGGAGGGCTGCGACCGTCCGCCCCACCAGTGCCACGCCCACCACCTCCAGGCGTGGTCAGCAGGCGGCCACACCAACACGAGAGACGGCTGCCTCCTCTGCGACCAACACCACCACCAGATCCACGACCCGCTCTATCTCACCGAACGCCTCGGCACCGGCAAGCTCCGCTTCACCCGCCGCGAGTGAGCCCGGCGACCCTGGATCCACCACGGGAGCGGTCGCCGGCTGCGATGATCAGTCCTGCCGCGATCCAGGGAGGGCGCGACGACGAGGGGGCACGATGAGCACGACGACGACACCGCGCGACGACCAGGCCAACCCGACGCCGCCGGACCTGCAGTCCTCATCGGTGCTCGGCTGGGTGGCCCTGGCCTGCTCCGTCGGCTGGGTGGCCGGGTTCGGGTCGCTCGCCGGCGTCGTGCTCGGCACCTGGTCGATCGTGCGGGCGCGTCGCCGCGGTCTCCGCACGCCCGTCCCCGCCGTCGTCGCGATCGTCATCGGAGCGGTTGCGCTCGTGCTCTCGATCGTGAGCGTGTGGCTGGTGATCGGTGGGGAGTCCATGTCCGGGGTGACGACCGGCTCCACCTCGCTCGGCTGAGCGGCTCGACCACGCGGCCCGACCCGCAGGCCTCACCGCTCCCAGTCCACGCTGCGCCACGCCTCGAGCAGCCGCTCGCCGGGTCGTGCTGGGCCACCCACGCGACGCGCCCGCGGAGGTGGTCGGCGAACGCCGGCACCGCGGCACGGTTCTGCGAGCCGGGCCGTGGACCCGGCAGTTGTGGAGGATCGCGCGCAACCGGTCGACCTCGTCCCGGACGCGGGGGCGGTCGTTGACCACCAGGCCGGCGAGGTGCTGCCGCTCGCCCCGGCGCATGACGGCCGTCGTGAGGGGGTTCAGCCGGAAGCCCTCGTCCCGCACGACCTCGGCGACGGCGGTGACGAGACGCGCCGTACCGGCTCCCCAGCCGCCGTCGTTCGAGAGGGCGAGGTCGTCGGCGTACCGGGTGTAGCGCCCACCCCACGCCTCGGCGAGGGCGGTGAGGCGGAGGTCGAGGCGGAGGTCGAGGCGGTACGCCGCGAGGTTCGCCAGCGCCGGTGAGGTCGGTGCGTCCTGGGGGAGGTGCGGGGCGGCGTACCGGTGGGCACGTGTGGCCTGCCCGGCCCGTGCTCCGGCCTCAGTAGGGTCGACCCATGAGCGACCTCACTCTCGACCAGCTGCGCCAGCGGGTCGCGGACGTCCTGCCGGGTGTCCGCGCCGACCTCGAGGACCTCGTGCGGATCCCGTCGGTGAGCGCGGAACCGGCGCGCGCCGAGGACGTACGGCGCAGCGCGGCCGCCGTCGCCGCCCTCCTGGAGGCGGAGGGCCTGGCGACCCGGGTCGTGTCCGCCGAGGGCGGTGCCCCCGCGGTCATCGCGTCCCGCCCGGCGCCCGCGGGCGCACCGACGGTGCTGCTCTACGCCCACCACGACGTGCAGCCGGAGGGCGAGCACGCCGACTGGGCGACGCCACCGTGGGAGCCGACCGAGGCGGACTCGCCCGGCGGTCCGCGCCTCTTCGGCCGCGGCGCCGCCGACGACAAGGCCGGCATCGCCGCCCACCTCGGCGCGATCCGCGCGCTCGGCGACGACCTCGGGGTCGGCGTCACGGTCTTCGTCGAGGGCGAGGAGGAGGTCGGGTCCGACACGCTCCCGGCCCTGCTGGCGGCCCACCACGACGACCTCGCCGCCGATGTCATCGTCATCGCCGACTCCACGAACTGGGACATCGGCGTCCCGGCCCTCACGACGAGCCTCCGCGGGCTCGTCCGGGTCGACGTCGAGGTGCGCACGCTGACGCACGCGGTCCACTCGGGCATGTGGGGCGGTCTCGTCCCCGACGCCCTCATCACGCTGTCCCGCCTCGTCGCCTCGCTCCACGACGACGCGGGGGACGTCGCGGTCGCGGGCCTCCACGCGGGCCCGGCCGCCGACGTGGACTACCCCGAGGACCGGCTCCGTGCCGAGTCCGGCGTCGCACCCGGCGTCGAGCTGATCGGCACGGGCTCGGCGGTCGAGCGCCTGTGGACCAAGCCGGCGCTCAGCATCACCGGCCTGGACGCCCCGAAGGTGGACGGCGCGTCCAACACCCTCGTGCCCGCCGCCCGGGCCAAGATCTCGATGCGCATCGCCCCCGGCGACAGCGCCGAGCGCGCCCTCGCCGCCCTCCGCGCCCACCTCGAGGCCCACGTCCCGTGGGGCGCCCAGCTCACGGTGACGCTCGTCGACACGGGCGAGGCGACCCAGATCGACGCCACCGGGCCGGTCTACGACGTCGCGCGGGGTGCCTTCACCGACGCGTGGGACGGCACCGCGCCGGTCGACATGGGCGTCGGCGGCTCGATCCCGTTCATCGCCGAGTTCCTCGAGGCGTTCCCGCAGGCGGCGGTGCTCGTCACCGGCGTCGAGGACCCGGACACCCGCGCCCACGGCGCGAACGAGGGGCTCCACCTCGCCGAGTTCGAGCGCGTGCTGCTCGCGGAGACGCTCCTGCTGGAGCGCCTGGCTCCCTCGACGACCCCGTCCGCGAGCGCCCGGGCCTGACCGTGCGCCCCGCCGCGGCGGACCTGCTCGAGCGGCACCGCGCCGACCGGGTGGGTCCGCTGGCGGACCTGCTGGTCGCCACCATCCGCGCGGAGAACGCCGGTTACGTCGACCTGCCGGTCGTCCCCGTCGAGGACCTGCGGGCCTCCTGCGTCGACAACGTCGCGCGGGTGCTGCAGCTGCTCGCCGTGGAGCTCGGTCTCGCACCGGACGGTCGCGGGCCCTCGGTGGACCGGTACGACGCGGCCCGCGCTACCGGTCGCCGCCGCGCCGAGCAGGGCCTGCCCCTCGACGACGTGCTGCGTTCGTTCCGCATGGGCGGCCGTCTCATCTGGGACGACCTGCTCGACCAGGCCGACGGCATCCTCGAGGCCCGGGAGACGCGCGAGCTGGGCACGGCGCTGTGGGCGGTGGTGGACAGCACCTCGGCGGCGGTGGCCGCGGCGTACCACCAGGCCGAGGCCTCCTCGATCCGCGTGCACGAGCAGCGCCGTACCGCCCTCTGGGAGGACCTTCTCGCCGGCCGCGGCGCCGACGCGGCCTTCGCGGCCGAGGCCGCCCGCGTGCTCGACCTGGCGCCGGGGCCGTGCGTCGTGGTCGTCGCGCCGTCCGGCGCGCCGCCGGAGGCGGGTCGCCGTGCCGAGACGCACCTGCGGGTGGCGGGTCACCACTCGAGCTGGGTACGGCGCGCGGTCGGCCTCGTCGGCGTGGTCCAGGCCCCCGCGGGGTCGGTCGACGCCCTGTGCCCCGCTCTGGAGACGGCGGACGTCGGAGCGACGGGGGTGTCCGGCGTCGCCGCGGGACTGGGGCACGTGGAGGAGGCGTTCAACCAGGCGGTGGCGGCGCAGCGCATCGCCGCGGCGCGGCGCCTGGCGGTGGTCGCCTTCGACGATGCGCTGCCCGACGCCCTCGTGCTGGCGGCGCCCGCGATCGCCGGACGCCTCGCCCGGCACTGGCTCGCACCGCTCCTCGCGCTGCCCGCCGACGAGTCGCGGGCGCTCCTCGACACGCTGGAGGCGTGGGTGCGCTCCGGGGGCTCGCCGACCGCCACCGCGCGGGCGCTGCCCTGCCACCGCAACACGGTGCTCAACCGGCTCCGCCGCGTGCACCGGCTCACCGACGGGCGGCTCGGCGAGGGCGCACCGCCGGCCGAGCTGTCGCTCGCGCTCGCGGCGTACCGGCTCGGCGTCGTCGACTGACGCGACGCTGCGGGTCGCACGGCTGCTTGTGCAGACCGCACAGTGACGCGCACCACATGGTGGGCACGTGCGGGTTGGGTGGACGCGTCGGCGGTGTGACCGTGGATACAGGGAGGGAGTGACGACCCGGGCGCGCCGGACGGCGCGACCGGACGACGCTCTCGGAGGCAACGTGACCATCACAGGTCCGACCGGCGCGACCGGTCTCGGGCAGGACCAGGCAGCAGCGACGGAAGGGACCATCGGACGCCGTGGCTTCCTCGGCTTCGTGCTGGGGGGCGCGACGCTCGTGGCGGCCGCGCCGTTCCTCGAGGCGCCGCCCGCCGCGGCGGACGGCATCCCGACGGTGCCGCAGCCGGCGGAGATCTACGACCTCAACGACTTCCTCACCCACATCGCGCTGCCGACGAGCCAGCTCGTCACGATCACGATCGACGACGACGGCGGCGCGTCGTTCGCGCTGCCGCGCGCCGAGGTGGGCCAGGGCATCACGACCTCGACGGCGATGATCATCGCCGAGGAGCTCGACCTCCCCCTGGAGAAGGTGCGGGTCTCGCTGGCACCGGCCCGGCCCGAGCTGCTCTTCAACCAACTCACCGGCGGGTCGAACACGACCATCTCGACCTACACGCCCGTCCGCGTCGCCGCCGCGGTCGCCCGGGGCGCACTGCTCGACGCCGCCGCCCGCCTGCTCGGCGACAACGTCGACCAGCTGGTCACGAAGGCCGGCGGGATCGTCGAGGCCCCGGACGGCCGGCAGGTGACCTACGCCGAGCTCACGGTCGACGCCGCGGTCACCCAGGACCGCGCGGTCGAGGTGCAGCTGCCCGACCGCCCGGCGGGGCGGGTCGTCGGCACGCCGCAGAACAGGGTCGACGCCCGGGACGCGGTCACGGGCCGCAAGCAGTACGCGACCGACCTGCAGGTCGAGAACGCCTGGCCGACGATGGTGTGCCGCGCGCCCACCCTGAACGGCACGCTGCGGTCGGTCGACAACCTGGACGCCGTGCGGGGCATGCCGGGGGTCAGCCACGTCGCCGAGCTGGACTTCGGTGTCGCCATCCGGGCGCGGACCTTCGGCCAGTGCATCGACGCCGTGCGGGCCGTCGAGGCGCAGTGGGCGGACGGTCCGGTCGCGGGTGAGTCCGACGAGACGGTGCTCCGGGGCCTGCAGGCCTCGCAGCTGCCGCTCCCGAGGCTGCCGAGCCTGCCGCTGCTGGCGCGGACCATCAACCACGACGTGACGTTCTACTTCCGCAGCAACTCGCCCATGGACACCAACTCGGCCGTCGCGGACGTGCGGTCCGACCGCGCCGAGATCTGGTCGGCGCTCAAGTCGCCCGTCGTCGCCCAGGCGGCGATCGCCGAGGCGGTGGGCCTGCCGGTGGACGAGGTGACGGTCAACGTCGTGCAGGGCGGCGGGTCGTTCGGGCGTCGGCTCTTCTTCGACGGCGCGCTCGAGGCGGCGCGGATCAGCAAGGCGATGGGCGTGCCGGTGAAGCTGATGTGGCACCGCGCCGACGACGCCCGCGCCGGGCGGGTGCACCCCATGTGCACCTCCCGGATCCGCACCGTGCTGGTCGGCGACGAGGTCGTCGCCTTCCAGCAGTCCCTGACCAGCATCGAGACCGACTTCCGGCACGGCCTGGGCGACGCCCTCACCGCGTTCGCCGCGGACCTCCCCACCGGGCTCGGGAACCTCGGCTTCAGCGAGACGGTCTTCCTGCTCACGCAGGAGGTGCCCTACGACTTCGGCGCCGTCGTGCAGACGCTGATGGAGGTGGACCAGCGCTTCAACACCGGGTCGATGCGCAACATCTACTCGCCCGACGTGCGCGCCGCCTCCGAGCTGGTGGTCGACCGGATCGCCGCCACCGTGAGCAAGGACCCCTACGAGTTCCGGCGCTCCCACGCCCGCAGCCCCCGCGTCGCCGCGGTGCTCGACAAGGTCGCCGAGGAGGGCGGCTGGGGGCGCGCGATGGAGCCCGGCACGGCCCAGGGCATCGCGATCCACAAGGAGTACAAGGGCGCCACTGCCTGCCTCGTCGAGATCGACTGCCGACCGGAGACCGTCGGGCGCGAGGTGCGCGACGCCGTCACCGGGCCGCGGGTCACGAAGGTCGTCTTCGCCGTCGACGCCGGTCTGGTCATCAACCCGCGCGGGCTCGAGGCGCAGATGCAGGGCGGCATCAACGACGGCATCGCCCTGGCCCTCACGTCGAGCCTCCACCTGCGGGACGGCCACTTCCTCGAGGCCAGCTGGGACAACTACTTCTACACGCGGCAGTGGAACACGCCGCCCCAGGTCGAGGTCCACGTCATGCCCTCGGACAGCCCGCAGCCGGGCGGGGCCGGCGAGGCCGGCGTCGCCGCGACCTTCGCGGCCGTCGCCTGCGCCTACGCCCGGGCCACGGGCACGACGCCCACCCACTTCCCGATCAACCACCGCGAGCCGCTGGCGTTCGAGCCGAAGCCGTTCGTCCCGCCGATCCCGCCGTCGCCGACCAACGGCCTGCGGCTCACCTACTGATCCCCACCGAACCGTCCCGCGAGGAGTACCCGTGCCCACCCAGACCTTCCGTCTCAACGGCGAGACCGTGACCGTCGACGTCGAGGACGACGTGCGCGTGCTGTGGGTGCTGCGCGACCTGCTCGGGGTCACCGGCCCCAAGTACGGCTGCGGCATCAACGTCTGCAAGGCGTGCACCTCGCACGTCAACGGACGCGCCTTCAACCCCTGCGCCGTCCGTGTCGGCGACCTCGGTGCCGACGACGAGGTCACCACCATCGAGGGGCTGCCCGCCACGGTGGGCGCCGAGCTGCACCCCATGCAGGAGGCGTGGCTCGAGCACGACGTCGCCCAGTGCGGCTACTGCCAGCCGGGTCAGGTGATGGCCGCGGTGGCGCTCGTCAGCAAGGCCCGGCGCGAGGGCCGCACCATCACGGACGCCGACCTCGACGGCATCCGCAACATCTGCCGCTGCGGCACCTACACGCGCATCCGCGAGGCCATCGTGGACGGCGAGAGCCGCATGTGACGCCGTACGCCGCGGGTCTCAGCCGCGCGGGACCGATGGGGTCGCCAGGGGCAGCGTCGCGGTGAAGGTGCTGCCCTCGCCGTGGACCGAGTCGACGTGCACGCTGCCACCGGCGCGCTGCACGGTGCGGGCGACGATCGCGAGGCCCAGCCCCGTCCCGGTCTCGCGACGCGCGACGGGGTCGGCGGAGCGCACGAATGCGTTGAAGACGCGTCCGAGGTCCTCCTCCGCGATGCCGATGCCGGTGTCCACGACCCGCAGGACGGCTGTCGCCGGGCTGTCCCCGACGGCGGGCGCGACCTCGAGGTCGACCACGACGGTGCCGCCCTCGGGCGTGTACTTGATCGCGTTGCCCACCAGGTTGCCGAGCACGCGGTCGAGCCCGCCGCGGGGCACGAGCACGGGCACGGGGTCGGAGGGCACGGCGACGACGAGCGTCTGCTCCTTGGCCGCCGCCACCGTGCGGAGCATCTCGACGGTCTCGACGACCGCCTCGTCGAACCTGGCCGGTGCGGTCGGCACGGCCTGAGGGCCGTCGGCCTCCGACAGGGCCAGCAGGTCGTCGACGAGCGCGCCCATCCGCTCGGCGGCCCGGCGGGACGCGTCGAGCGGCGGGGTGGGCGCGATGAGCTCCGCGAGCACGTCGAGGTTGCCGAGCACCGCGGTGATGGGGTTCTTCAGCTCATGGGCGACGGTCGCGATGAGCTGTTCCTTGTAGCCCACCATCGCCCGCTTCTCGGCGAACACCGCCGCGGTGTGGAGGGCGTCGCCCAGGTCGTCGCCCAGGTCGCGGGCCGCCCGCTCCTCGATGTCGCTCCAGTCGCGCTGCGGGCCGCTCCGGGCGAGCACCACCGTGCCGAGGGGCTCGTCGCGGGTGCCGAGCGGGACGACGAGCACCGTGGTCACGTCCTTCCGCTCGAGCCAGGCGTCGACGGCCGCGAGGTCGGCGTCGGAGATCCCGGGGTGGGGCCGCGAGAAGAGGCTGCGCATGAGCAGCTCCTGGTGCGACCACAGGTGCCGGGTCACCCGGGTGAGGAGCCGGAGCTCCTCGGGCGTGGTGACGGCCTCCTCGAGGACGACCCGGCGGTCGTCGGGGGAGTCGCGGTGCGCGATGACGGAGGGGCCGTCGACGACGTGGAACCACGCGGCGTCGGCCCCGAGGGCGTCGACGAGGGCGGGCGCGCAGGCCTCGACGACCGCACGGGCGCCCTGGCGGGGGTCCGCGCGACGGATGACCTCGCGGGAGGCGGCCGCCAGCGCGAGCTGCTGCTCGACGCGGTGCCGCTGGTCGAGGTTCTCGAGCACCGCCGCGGTGCGCTGGACGTAGTCGGCCAGGCGGGCGCGCGTGTCGGCGTCGGGACGGAGGCCGTCGAAGGGCACGTCGAGGGTGAGCACGCCGGTCAGCTCCCCGTCGGCCCGCAGCAGGAGCGCGGAGAACCAGTCGTCGGGGTCCCAGGCGTCGGGGTGGTCGACCTTCGCGAGGTCGGGGGTCCAGGAGAGCTCGGTGGGCGTCGCGCGCTCGGCGGGCAGGAAGCGCAGGGGGCCCCACGCGTCGGCCTCCTCGGTCTGCTCGACCAGGGCCGCCGCCGGGAGGTGCTTGCCCAGCACCATCGCGCGGCCCTCCTCGTCGCCGACGAAGCTGACGAACTCGTGGTCACCGGACTCGCGGCGCATCGCGAGGGCGACCACCCCGAACCCCGCCACGTCGCCGGCGCCACGGGCGAGCACGTCGATCGCCTCGGCGTACCGCCCCGCCACACCGTGCAGGAGCGCCGCGGTGATGCTGGCGTCGACCACGTCGGCGGGAGTGCGGGGGACCGCAGGGCCGCCGGACCCGTGCACGTTCGTCGGTGCTGTCGTCACGGGTCCCCTCCCCCAAGCCGGTCCCGAGTCACGCAAGTGTCCCGACAGTAGCCCGGGATCCCAATCCCCGTGGTCGATCGCCCGGAAAGGTGACGCGGCGGGAGGGTCAGGGGTGTGAGGAGCCCGATCCGCGCGTGGTCGATCACCAGTCACCGTTCGCCGTACCATGGCCCGGTGGCGAACTCCGCGAGCACACGCAAGGGCGGCGACGGGCGGCTCACCGCAGCTCTCGACCCGCAGGACCAGGGACCCCAGGACGCGTGCGGCGTCTTCGGCGTCTGGGCGCCGGGCGAGGACGTGGCCAAGCTGACCTACTACGGGCTCTACGCGCTGCAGCACCGCGGCCAGGAGTCCGCCGGCATCGCGGTCAGCAACGGCCGGCAGATCCTCGTCTACAAGGACATGGGCCTCGTCTCCCAGGTCTTCGACGAGTCCACCCTCGACGCGCTGCAGGGCCACCTCGCGATCGGCCACTCGCGCTACTCGACGACCGGCGCGAGCACGTGGCACAACGCGCAGCCCACGTTCCACCCGACGGCGCACGGCTCCATCGCGCTCGCCCACAACGGCAACCTCACCAACACGGCCGACCTCGCGGCGATGGTGCGCGACCGCAGCGTCCTCGACGGCGAGCTCGACCTCAAGGTGCACCGGCCCGAGCAGGTCGGCTCCACCAACGACACGAGCGTCGTCACCGCGCTGCTCGCCGACCACCCCGACACCACGGTCGAGGAGCGCGCCGTCGAGCTGCTCCCGCAGGTCAAGGGCGCCTTCTCCTTCGTCTGGATGACGGAGAACACGCTGTACGCGGCCCGCGACCCCCAGGGCATCCGCCCCCTGGTGCTGGGTCGGCTCGAGCGCGGCTGGGTCGTCGCCTCCGAGACCGCGGCGCTCGACATCGTCGGCGCCTCGTTCATCCGCGAGATCGACCCGGGCGAGCTCGTCGCGATCGACGCCGACGGCCTGCGCACCCGCACCTTCGCGCAGCCCGAGCCGAAGCACTGCCTGTTCGAGTTCGTCTACCTGGCGCGCCCCGACACGATCATGACCGGCAAGCGCATGCACAGCGTGCGCGTCGAGATCGGCCGTCGCCTCGCCAAGCAGTTCCCCGTCGACGCCGACCTCGTGATCCCGGTCCCCGAGTCGGGCACGCCGTCGGCGATCGGGTACGCCGAGGCCTCGGGCATCCCGTACGGCACCGGTCTCGTGAAGAACTCCTACGTGGGCCGCACCTTCATCCAGCCCTCGCAGACCATCCGGCAGCTGGGCATCCGGCTGAAGCTCAACCCGCTGCGCGACGTCATCGAGGGCAAGCGCCTCGTGGTGGTCGACGACTCCATCGTGCGCGGCAACACGCAGCGGGCGCTCGTGCGCATGCTGCGCGAGGCGGGCGCGCGCGAGGTGCACGTCCGGATCTCCTCGCCGCCGGTGAAGTGGCCCTGCTTCTACGGCATCGACTTCGCCACCCGGGCCGAGCTCATCGGCAACGGGCTGTCGGTGGACGAGATCTGCCGCTCCATCGACGCCGACTCGCTGGGCTACATCGACCTCGACGAGCTCGTCGACGCGACCGACGTGCCGAAGCAGAACCTGTGCCGCGCTTGCTTCGACGGCGTCTACCCGATCCCGCTTCCCACGCCCGAGCACCTGGGCAAGGACGTGCTCGAGGTCGGGCGCGACGGCCCCCGTCGTGCGCACGACCGACGTCGACGGCCTCGCCGCGTCCCTGGCCGGGAGCGGCGCGGCCGACGCGCTGCAGCGGCCCTGACCCGCGCCGTACCCCCGCACCCGTCCCGCCCGAACCACCCCGCAGACCCCTGGGAGCAAGCCACGTGAACCAGCCCGAGAACGCGTACGCCGCCGCCGGCGTCTCCATCGAGGCCGCGGACCGCGCGATCGACCTGATGAAGGGCTGGGTCGAGAAGTCCCGTCGTCCCGAGGTCATCGGCGGCCTCGGCGGCTTCGCCGGCCTCTTCGACGCGAGCGCGCTCAAGGCCTACGACCGTCCGGTGCTGGCCACGTCGACCGACGGCGTCGGCACGAAGGTCGCGATCGCCCAGGCGTTCGACAAGCACGACACGATCGGTTTCGACCTCGTCGGCATGGTCGTCGACGACCTCGTGGTGTGCGGCGCCGAGCCGCTCTTCATGACGGACTACATCGCGACCGGCCGCGTCGTGCCCGAGCGGATCGCCGCCATCGTCAAGGGCATCGCCGAGGCGTGCGTCGAGGCGGGCTGCGCGCTCGTGGGCGGCGAGATCGCGGAGCACCCGGGCCTGCTGGGCCCCGACGACTACGACGTCGCGGGAGCCACCACCGGCGTCGTGGAGGCGGAGCAGATGCTCGGCCCCGGCCGCGTGCGTCCCGGTGACGTCGTCATCGCCATGAAGTCGTCCGGCGTGCACTCCAACGGCTACTCGCTCGTGCGCCACGTGCTGCTGTCCGAGGCCGGTGCCGGCTGGAGCCTCGACCGCCACGTCGACGAGCTCGGCCGCACCCTCGGCGAGGAGCTGCTGACCCCGACGAAGCTCTACACCAAGCCGTCCCTGCGGCTCGCGCGCGAGACGGCGACGCACGCGATGGCCCACGTGACCGGCGGCGGCCTGGCCGCCAACCTCGAACGCGTCGTGCCGGCCGAGCTGACCGTCACCATCGACCGCGGCACCTGGACCCCGCTGCCCGTCTTCGACGTCGTGCGGCAGGCGGGCGACGTCGCCCAGGCCGACGTCGAGGCCACGCTCAACTGCGGCGTCGGCATGGTCGCCCTCACCGACCCGGGCTCGGTCGACGCCGCCCTGGCGATCCTCGCCGAGACCGGCGTCGAGGCCTGGGTCGCCGGCGAGGTGCGCGCGCTGGCCGACGGCGAGCGCGCCGGCTCCGTCAACCTGGTGGGGCAGCACCCGGGCTGGTGAGCCCGCGGGGCCGCCCGTCCCCCCTCCGCACCACGAGCGCCCGCCCTCCGCGAGGAGGACGGGCGCTCGTGCTGTTCCCGGGGTGGCCCGGAGCGGGCGTGCGATCAGCGCGCAGCGCCCTCGAGGGTGCCCTCGACGGGGCCCTCGGTGTCGTAGATGACGCACTGGACGGTGCGGTCGTCGAGACCGTCCCACGAGCCCTGGGTCGGGGTCAGCGGGTACCAGTCCAGGAGCGAGTCGTCGTAGGCGATCTGCGCGAAGTCCTCGAACGCCGGTCCGCACTCCTCGATGGCCTCGTTGTCGATGGCGTCCTGACCCGGGAAGTCGCCGTCCTCGAGATCGAACTGGTGGTAGATCTCCGCCTCATGGGTCTCGGCGCACGGAACGGCGGCGACGTCCTCGAACTCGGTGCCGTCGGGCTCGTCGAAGCAGTCGCCCACCTTGAGCGCGAACGCGTCCTGCGTGCCGGCACTGGTGATCTCGTCGCTGGCGCCGTCGCGCTCGGCCTCGGCCTCGTCCTCCCCGCAGGCGGCGAGCGTGGTGGCGGCGGCGAGCGCGAAACCAGCCGCGAGCACGCGGCGGGCCATGGTGTTGTTCACGTGGTTCCCTTCCCGTCGTGCGCGACCGGTCGGCAGCACACGGAGGGTGAACCTAGCGAAGCCGCGTCCCCGGTGCTGAGAATTCCCTGAGTGACGTGGCGAGGGATGGCTCACACGCTCGCGTGACCGCCCAGAACTGGGACCTCGGAGCAGCTCCGCCCGGACCAGGCGCGCCCCAGCCGCACAGTTCCGGCGCCCGGGCGGACCAGGCCCCCCGACGCACGAGCGCCCGCCCTCCGTGCGGAGAGCGGGCGCTCGTGTCGTCCGTACGGCGCGGGGTCAGCCCCCGTCGCCGCCGGGTCCGTTGCCGCCGCCGGGCCCGGCGCCACCGGCGCCACCGGCGCCACCGCCAGCACCACCGCCAGCACCGCCGCCAGCACCACCGTCACCACCCGCACCAGGACCGCCGCCAGCACCACCGGCACCAGGACCGGCGCCGTCACCAGGACCGGCGTCGCCGCCACCACCGCCACCGGCTCCGGCGCCGGGTGCGGGGTCGGCCGGCTCGGGCGCGGTCGTCTCCGGCTCGCGCGCGCGGGTCTCGTTGGTGGTGGAGCCCCGCGACGTACCGCTGCTGCGCTCGCGGCCACCGCCGCCGAGGCCGAGGAAGCCCTGCGGGTCGGGCGGACCGACGGCGTCGCGCAGCGCTGAGGCGCTGAACTGCTCGAAGTCGTCGCCGGCGAGCTCGTCCCGCACGCCGCGCATGGCGTCACCCCACATGGGGGCGACGTACCCGGAGGCGGACACGTTGTAGAACGTGCGACCGCCGACGCGCTGGCCGGACAGCGGGATGGGCGAGCCCGAGCTGTTGGCGCCCGCGATCATGGCCGCGGTCGAGAGGTTCGGGGTGTAGCCCGCGAACCACACCGAGCGGCCGTTCTGCGTCGTTCCGGTCTTGCCGGCGTTGTCGATGCCGAGGTTCTGCGCGGAGGCGAAGCCGCCGGAGCCGAGGACGCCGGAGAGGATCTCGTTGACCGCGTCGGCCGTCTCCGGCTGGATCACCTGGTCGCAGGTCGGCAGGTAGTCCTTGAGCACGTTGCCCGCCGAGTCGAGGATGCGCTGCACCGGCAGGGCGTCGCAGTGCTGGCCGCGGGCGGCGAACGTCGCGTAGGCCTCGGCCATCTCGATGGGGCTGACGTCCGCCACGCCGAGCACGAAGGAGGGGATACGCTCGGCGCCGCGGCCGGGCTCCTCGGTGCCGGTCGGGTTGTTGAGCTCGACGCCCATCGACCGGGCGAGCTCGAACGGCTCGCAGAGGCCGGTGCGCTGCTCGAGCTGGGCGTAGAACGTGTTGACCGACAGGCGCGTGCCCGTCGTCATCGTCATGTAGCCCGAGCTCGTCGAGTTGGAGGGGTCCCAGATCGTCGAGCCGCCGTAGGGCTCGTCGTCGCAGTCCTTGAAGGTCGACTCCCGCAGCCGCACCTGCTCCGGGGAGTTGATGCCCCAGGAGACCGGGATCCCCTGCTCCAGCGCGGCGGCGAGCACGAACGTCTTGAACGTCGAGCCGGCCTGGAAGCCGTTGGCGTCGCCGAGGCGCTCGGGCACCGTGTAGTTGAGGTAGGTCTGGCCGGCGTCCACGTCGCGACCCATGGGGCGCGACTGCGCGACGGCGCGGACGTAGCCCGTGCCCGGCTCGACCATGGCGAGCGCGCCGATGGCGTTGTCGGTGGGGTCGACCGTCTCGGAGACGGCCTCGTCGGCCGCCGCCTGGAACGGCAGGCGCAGCGGCGTGCGGATGGTCAGGCCGCCCTCGTAGAGCAGTGCGCGACGGTCGGCCTCCGACTCGCCGAGAGCGGGGTCGGCCACGAGGTAGCGCAGGACGTAGTCGCAGTAGAACGCCGCCGCCGAGGAGACGCAGCCGTTGGACGGGGCCGCGACGTTGACACCGAGGTCGCTGCTGCGGGCCTCCTGCTGCTGGGCGTCGTCGATGACGCTGAGCTGTGCCATGCGGTCGATGACGACGTTGCGGCGCTGCAGGGCGCGGTCGGGGTTGACCGTCGGGTCGAGGCCCACCGGGTTCTGCACGAGCCCGGCCAAGAGCGCGGCCTGCGGCAGCGTCAGGTCGGCCGCGTCCACGCCGAAGTAGGTCTTCGCCGCGGACTGGATGCCGTAGGCACCGTTGCCGAAGTAGGCGAGGTTGAGGTAGCGCTCCAGGATCCAGTCCTTGGAGTAGGTGTTCTCGATCGCGATGGCGTAGCGCAGCTCCTGGATCTTGCGCGCCACCGTCTCCGCGGTCGCCGCCCGCCGGGCCTCCTCGTCGTCGCCCGCCTGCTGGATCAGCGTCAGCTTCACCATCTGCTGGGTGATGGACGATCCGCCCTGGACCACGCCGGAGGAGGCCTGGTTGATGACGAACGCGCGCAGGGTGCCCTTGATGTCGAGGGCGCCGTGCTCGTAGTAGCGGTAGTCCTCGATCGAGATGATGGCCTCGCGCATCACCGGCGCCACCTGGGTCAGGGGCACGTTGACGCGGTTCTCGTCGTACAACGTCGCCACGAGGGCTCCGTTCGCGTCGAGGATGCGGCTGCGCTGGGGCAGCGGAGTGGTCTCGAGCTCGGCGGGGAGCTCCTTCACGCTCTCGGAGACGTTCCGCGCGCCCACGCCGAGGAGCCCGGCGAAGGGGAGCGCGAGGCCCGAGGCGACGACGCCCAGCACGACCGACGCCCGCCACCATCACCAGCAGGTGCTTGACGACGCGGGCAGCCGTGAGGCGCTCGGGATCAGAGGAGGCCATGGTGCAGAAGGGTACGGGGTGAACCTGTGAAGGGTCGCGTCCGCGACGACCCCCGACGGCGCAGACGGCGGGCCCCCCGCCCGGCTCGCCCGCACGGGTGAGTCCCGTGGTCCGGTACGGGACGTCCTAGTCATTTAGGACTACGTGATGTGAGCCGTGCGGGTCTGTGAATCTCCTCAGCCTTTCTTTACCTTTCTCCGTGTTGGGTTGGAGAAGTGAGGGCGAGCGGCGTGGGGCTGCGGATCCTCCGGATGATCTGGGGACATCACATGTGGGTCGAGGACTGGACGAACGAGGCGATCTGCCGCAAGACGACGCCCGACGAGCTCTTCGTGCGGGGCGCCGAGCAGAACAAGGTCAAGCAGATGTGCCAGGGCTGCCCCGTGCGCACCGAGTGCCTCGCCGAGGCCCTCGACAACCAGATCGAGTGGGGCGTCTGGGGCGGCATGACCGAGCGGGAGCGCCGTGCGCTCCTGCGTCGCCGCCCCGAGGAGTCGTGGCGCGAGGTGCTGCAGAGCGCCCGCGCCCAGCACGCCGCCACCGCCGCCGTCTGACGACCTGACGCCGGGCTCAGACCCGGCCGACGGCCAGCAGCTCGCCGACGCGGCGGAGCCCGTCGAGGTCGTGCACGTCGCTGGCGAGCGCCGGCACCACGGCGGTCGCCACCTCCGGGTGCGTCGCGGCGAAGCGTCGGCGCAGCTCGCCCTCCCGCTCCGTGATGCGCACGTGGTCGGCGTGCAGCCGCAGCAGGCCCTCGGCGAGGGCGGGGTCGTGCAGCGCCGTACCCCCCGGGTCCCCCTCGGTCTCCGCGTTCCGCGCCAGCCAGCGCGCGGCGGCGACGGCCTCCTCCGCGCCGAGGTCGACCGGGGGCTGCGGGTGTGCGCGGTTCACGACGAGACCGGCCAGCGGCATCCGGTCGTCGGCGAGCCGCTCGACGAAGTAGGCCGCCTCGCGCAACGCGTCCCGCTCGGGCGCGGCCACCACCACGAAGGCGGTCTGGGCGTCCTGGAGCAGGGCGTAGGTCTGCTGGGCCCGCTGCCGGAACCCGCCGAAGACGGTGTCGAACGCCGCCACGAACGTCTGCAGGTCGGTGAGCACCTGCGCGCCCAGCACCTTCGTCAGGGCGCCGGTGATGAGGCCGAACCCCATCCCGAGCACCTTCGCGGGGCCCTTCGCCGGCGCGAGCAGCAGCTTGATGAAGCGTCCGTCGAGGAAGCTCGAGAGCCGTTCCGGGGCGTCGAGGAAGTCGAGCGCCGACCGGGACGGCGGGGTGTCGACGACGATGAGGTCGTAGGTGCCGTCCACCTTCGCCTGCCGGTGGATCTGGCCGAGCTTCTCCATCGCCATGTATTCCTGCGTGCCCGCGAACGAGCTCGACAGCGCGACGTAGAACGGGTTGTCCAGGATCGCCCGCGCCTTCTCGGGGCTGGCCTGGCTCTCGACGACCTCGTCGAAGGTCGACTTCATGTCGAGCATCATCGCGTCGAGCGAGCCGCCGCCGGCCGGGTCGATCCCGACGACGGGCCGCGGGGTGTTGTCGAGCTCCTCGATGCCCATCGACTGCGCGAGCCGCCGGGCCGGGTCGATGGTGAGCACGACGACCTTCCGCCCGCGCTCCGCCGCCCGCATCGCGAGGGCCGCCGCCGTCGTGGTCTTCCCGACGCCGCCGGACCCGCAGCACACGACGATGCCCGTCCCGCGGTCGTCGATGAGGGCGTCGAGGTCGAGGTGGGGCGCGACCTCCGCCGCGTCGCCCGCCAGCCGGCCGACGCGGTGGCTGCTGCGCCGGTGGCTCCCGAGCCGCTCCGCCGCCCCGCCACCGGGCGTGCTGCTGACCGTCATGCCATCCCCTGTCGCCGCAGGTGCCCCGCCAGCTCGTAGAGCCCGCCGAGGTCGACGCCGCCCGCCATGCGCGGGAGCTCGTAGGTGGGGGACGCCGTACGTCGCGACCAGCGCCCGCTGCGCGTCCTCGAGCGCCTTGCGCTCCGCGTGGTCCCGACCCTGCGCGAGCAGGTGCTCCGCGAGGTCGGCGAGCTCGTCGGGCCCGCCGTCGATCCCGGCGGCGCCCAGGTCCTCGGCGAGGGGCGCCGCCTGCGCCGTACCCGCGGTGACGGCCGCGAGGTCGTCGGCGTCCAGCTCGTCGGGGCGGGTCAGGTTGACCACGACGCCGCCCACGGGCAGCCCGGTGCGGCGGAGGTCGGCGATGCCGTCGGCCGTCTCCTGCACGGGCATCTCCTCGAGCACGGTCACGAAGTGCACGGCGGTCCGCGACGAGCGGAAGAGGGTCATCATGAGGTCGGCCTGGGACTTCACGGGCCCGACCTTGGCCAGCCCGGCCAGCTCGTCGGAGACGTTGAGGAACTGGGTGATGCGGCCGGTCGGGGGAGCGTCGAGCACGACCGCGTCGTACTGGCGCGCGTTCTTGCCGCGTCGCCCCGGCTTGGCCGCCTCGAAGACCTTGCCGGTGAGCAGCACGTCGCGCACGCCGGGCGCGATGGTGGTCGCGAACTCGACGACGCCGAACTTGTCGAGGGCGCGCCCCGCACGGCCGAGGCGGTAGTACATCGCGAGGTAGTCGAGCAGCGCGGACTCGGCGTCGATGTGCAGCGCGTGCACGGTGCCGGCCGCGCCGCTCGGCTCCGCGGGGAGGCCCTTGGCGATCCGACGCTCCTCGTAGGGCAGCGGGTCGACGTCGAACATCCGGGCGATGCCCTGGCGACCCTCCACCTCGCAGAGGAGCACCTCCTTGCCCCGGGAGGCCAGGGCGAGGGCGAGCGCGGCGGCCACGGTGGATTTCCCGGTGCCGCCCTTGCCGGTCACGACGTGCAGCTGCACGCCCGGCCAGTCGGGCCCGGGGCGATCGTCGGCGGACACGCGCGCAGCATAGCCAGCGGGCCCTGGGAGGATGCCCGCATGAGCATCTACGCGGTGACCTACACCTACTCCGACGACGTGGCCCTGCGGGACGCGGAGCGCGCCAGCCACCGGGAGTACCTCGCCGGTCTCGCGGAGGCCGGCCACATGGTCGTCTCCGGCCCCTGGGGCGCCGACGAGCCCGCCGGCGCCCTCCTGTTCTTCCGGGGCGACTCGGCCGACGACGTGCGCGCGCTCACGGCGGAGGACCCGTTCGTGAAGCTCGGCGTCGTCGTCGACCAGGTCGTGCGCGAGTACCTGCCCGTCCTCGGCCCCGGCAAGGACGCGTTCGCCTGACAACTCGGCGCGAGCGAGGCGCTCAGTCCGCCGTCAGCCCCGCGGCCGGGGCGGTGCGGGCGGCGCGGCGGGCCGGGAGGACGCAGGCGACGAGCCCGGCGAGCGCGGCGACCGCGACCACCGCCGCCAGCTGACCGTAGGGCAGCACCAGCGCCGCCTCGGGGATCGACGGCTGCACCATCACCTGCACGCCGACGACCGCGAAGTAGACCCCGACGGCCGTGCCGATGAGCGTCGCGACCACGGAGAGCAGCACCCCCTCGGTCGCCAGCGTGCGGCGCAGCTGCCGGCGCGTGAGGCCCAGGGCCCGCAGCAGCGCGTTCTCCCGCGACCGCTCCAGTACCGAGAGGCCGAGCGTGTTGCCGATGCCGATCAGCGCGATGAGCACCCCGATCCCGAGCAGCCCCACGACCGCGATGACGACGATGTCGAGCTGCCGGCTGATCCAGTCGCGCTGCTCGACGAGCGGCGTCACGGAGGCCCCGGTGCCGGCGGTCGCCGCGTCGAGGTCGGCCAGCAGGTCGTCCAGCCCGTCGCCGTCGACGCGCAACCACGCGGCGTACGGCGCGGTGTCGTCGCCCAGCAGCGTCGCCAGGGTGTCCGGCGCGACGATGGCCGCCGTGCCCCAGGCGCCGTCGACGTAGCGGGCCCGCAGCGTCACCGACCCCTGCGGCGTGCTCACCTCGAGCCGCTCGGTGAGGCCCGTCTCCCCGGTCAGCCCGGAGGGCACCAGGATCTCGTCGTCCGCGGGCAGCGCGATCCCGCGGTCGCCGCGCACCACCTCGTCCAGCGCCGTGTCGGCGTCGGCCGCCGCCCCCGGCGCGACCACCGGCAGGGCCTCGTCCGCGAACAGCTGGTCGACCGGCAGCCCGGCGACGGTCGCGTCGAGCACCGGCGCCGCCGCGACCTCGCCGCCCGGCACGACGAGCGCCGCCTCGACCCCCGGGAGGCCCGTGACGCGCTCGGCGAGCGCGTCGTCGATCGGACCCTCCTCGGTGGCGACGGTGATGTCGACCGGGTACTGCTCGTCCAGCTCCGCGTCCGTCGCCGCCCGGGCGCTCGCCATGCCCGTCAGCACGGCCGTGGTCAGCGTGACCCCGATGAGGAGGGAGGCGGTCGTCGCCGCCGTGCGCCGCGGGTTGCGCACCGCGTTGTCCCCGGCGATGCGCGCCGTGGGCCCGGTACGCCGCACGACGAGGCCCACCAGCCGCAGCGCCGCCGGCACCAGGACGGGGCCGAGCAGCACCACGCCGGCGAAGAACAGGGTGCCGCCGGCCACCATCACCACCATGTCGGCGGCGGAGACGGCGGCGGTCAGGCCGGCCACGCCGGCGCCCAGCACGAGGAGGCCGAGGACGATCCGCGCACGACCGGCCGCGGTGCGCACGCTCGGCGCCGCCGCGGGTCGCAGCGCGGCGAGCGGGCTGACCCGGGTGGCGGTGCGCGTCGGCACCCAGGCGGCGACCACCGTCGTCAGCACCCCGCCGACGAAGGCCGCGCCCCACCACACCGGGGACGGCTGCGGCGTGCCCAGCGGGAAGTCGACGGTCGCCTGCAGGAGCGCGACGCCGCCGAAGCCGATCGCGGCGCCCACCAGCAGGCCCGTGGCCGACGACAGCAGGCCGACGACGAGGGCCTCGAGGCGCACGGAGCGCCGTACCTGCCGGCGCGTCGCGCCCACGCACCGGAGCAGCGCGAGGTCGCGCTGGCGCTGCGCGAAGAGGATCGAGAACGTGTTGGCGATGACCATCACGGAGACCACGGCGGCGACGGCCGCGAAGAGCAGCACCACCATCGACAGCACGTCGACCTGCTGGTTCGCCGTCTGCAGGCGGTCGTCGGCCACCTCGGCGGGCGTGAACGTGCCGAGGTCCCCGACCGTGCTCGCGTCGCTCCCCAGCGCCGCGATCTCCGCCGCCACGTCGGCGACGTCGCGGTCGGGACCGACGGCGTAGGTCACCGTCTCCGCCGCCCAGCCGTCGAACGAGGAGACCACGGAGAAGTCGGCCCACAGGGCGCTCGGCGTGAACGTGGTGCGGTCGGCCAGGCCGACGACCTCGAGGGTGGTCGCCGCGTCGCCGGTGCCGACGACGACCTCGTCGCCGATCCCGAGGTCGTCGGCCTGGGCGCGGGAGGCGTCCGCGACGACCTCGTCGGGTGCCTCGACACCGCGCCCCTCGACGAGGTCCTGCCACACGAGGTCGGGGTCGGCCGGCCAGGTGCCGACCGGGGCGTCCTCGACGACGGACGTGCCGTCGGTGCGGCTGACCGGCACCCAGGCGTCGGCGAGGGGTGCGGCGCTGTCGCCCTCGTCGGCGGCCAGGGCCACGACGGCCTCGACGCCCTCGTTCGTGGGCCACGAGGCCACGCCCCCGCCGGTGACGACGAGGTCGCCCCGCTCGTAGGGCTTGCCCACCTCGTCGGTGAGCCCGCCGCGCGCCGCCGAGGCGATCGCGTCGGTCACGACGACGAAGGCGACGGCGATGGCGACGGCCAGCACGGCGGCCACGTAGCGGCGCGTGTGCGTCCGCAGCGACGCGAGCAGCACGGTCCTCATCGGGCGGCACCCCCGTGACCACCCGTGGTGACCGTGCTGCCCGGCCGCAGCGTCGCGACCAGCCGGTCCGCGTCCGGCTCGACGAGGTGCGCCCGCACCGTGCCGTCGGCCAGCACGACGACGTCGTCGGCGTACGCCGCGGCGTCCAGCTCGTGCGTCACCATGACGACCGTCTGGCCGAGCTCGCGGACGCAGCGCCGCAGGAACCCGAGCACCTCCGCGGACGTGTCCGAGTCGAGGTTGCCCGTCGGCTCGTCGGCGAAGACGATGTCGGGCCGCGCGACGAGCGCGCGGGCGATCGCCACCCGCTGCTGCTGGCCGCCGGACAGCTCGCCGGGGCGGTGCCCGAGCCGGTCGCCGAGCCCGAGGGTGGCGACGACCTCGTCGTACCGCGCCCGGACGCCCGCGTCGACCTTCCGGCCCGCGAGCTCGAACGGCAGCAGGATGTTCTGCCCGGCCGTGAGCATCGGCAGCAGGTTGAAGGCCTGGAAGACGAAGCCGACGTGGTCGCGCCGGAAGCGCGTCAGGTCGTCGTCGCCGAGGCCGTCGAGCCGGCGCCCGGCGATGGTCACGGACCCCGCGGAGGGCTGGTCGAGCCCCGCCAGGCAGTGCATGAGGGTGGACTTCCCGGATCCCGAGGTGCCCATGACCGCCGTGAAGCGGCCGGCCGGGACGTCGAGGTCGACGCCGCGCAGGGCGTGGACCTGCGCGTCGCCCCGGCCGTAGGTCTTCGTCAGGCCCCGGGCGCTCGCCGCGAGGGCGGGGGTGGTCGGGGCGGGCTGGACCAGGTCGGTGAAGGGTGTGGTGGACATGGTGGGAACGCTAGGGACGGCGCACCCCCGGCGTCGTCACGCGAGCGGTTGATCCTCGCGGGCGGTGGTACGACGCGCGTGGGACCCGAGGTGGACCCCGGGTCCACCCGTGGGTGGAGGCGGCAGGCCCGGGCGGGTTCGGCCCGGGGGAAGAAAACGCGGACCGGTCGGGGCCCGGGGGAAAGAGAACGCGGACCGGAGCCTCGGATGGATCGATCCAAGAGGCCTCCCGGTCCGCGTTTTCTTTCCCCGGCGCGCACTTTCCTCAGCCCGGCGCCGCCCTGCACGCCTCGACGACGCGCTCCGCCATCCGGTCGGCGCCGGCGTGGTCGTGGGCCGTCAGGGTGACGACCATCGCGCCGCGCAGGATGACCAGCTGGCCGTGGGCGCCGTGCAGGCGCCACGCGTCGCCCGGCCCGCCCCAGGCCCCGAGGGAGTACCGCGCGTAGGACGGGTGCGCCTCGCGCTCGACCCAGGGTGTCCGCATCGCGCGCGGCCACCGGGCGGAGACCAGCCGGGTGCCCTCCCACCGACCGTCGTCCCGGATGAGCCGCCCGATGCGGGCGAGCTCGTCGACCGTCAGGTGCAGGCCCCCGCCGGCGGCGATCCACCCCTGCGGGCAGCGGTCCCACGGCGGGGCGTCGATGCCGAGCGGCTCGAACAGGCGCGGGCCGAGCCAGGCGGCGACGTCCCCCACGACCGTACCCAGCGCGCGCATGGCGGTGTAGGTGCTCGCGTTGGAGTACTGGAACACCCGCCCGGCGGACGGTCGGGACAGGAGCTCGAGCGCGAGGTCCGGCCAGTCGGTCAGCAGGGTCTCCGACCAGGGGAGGTCGATCCCGCTGGTCATCCCGAGCAGGTGCCGCGTCGTCACGGTCTCGACCCCCGCGCCCACGGGGTGGCCGGGGAACCACCGCGCGACCGGGGCGTCGACGTCGAAGACGCCCTCGTCGTGGGCGATCCCCGCCGCCAGCACGCAGACGGCCTTGGCGGCGGAGTGGACGTCGCGGCGCACGTCCTCGGCCCACAGGTGGCGCGCGGTCTCGTCGCCGACGAGGACGTGGGCGGCGTGCGCGCCGAAGCCGTCCTCCTCGGCCGCGCGCACGACGAGGTCGAGGAGCTGCTGGGCGTGGGACACGGGGGAGTCTCCCATCCGCGTCAGCCCGGCCCCACGACGCCCGCCTCGTAGGCGAGCACGACGAGCTGCACGCGGTCGCGCGAGCCGGTCTTGGCGAGCAGCCGCCCCACGTGGGTCTTGACCGTCGCCTCGCCGAGCACGAGCTCGGCGGCGATCTCGCCGTTCGACAGACCCCGGGCGACGAGCTCCAGCACCTCGGCCTCGCGCTCGGTCAGCGTCGCCAGCCGCGGGTGCGGCACGTGCGAGGCCGCGGACGACGGTACGCCGCGGTCCGACCCGTCCGGCAGCGTCGCCGCGACGTGGTCGAGCAGGCGGCGGGTCGTGGAGGGCGCGACGACGGCGTCGCCGGCGTGCACGCGTCGTACGGCCTCCAGCAGGTCGGGCGGGGTGGCGTCCTTGAGGAGGAACGCGGAGGCGCCGGCCTTGAGGGCGGCGAAGGCGTACTCGTCGAGGTCGAACGTCGTCAGCACGATCACGCGGGGCACGGGCGCCCCGGCGTCGGCCCGCGCGGCCAGCGCCCGGGTGGCCTCGACGCCGTCGAGGCGCGGCATGCGCACGTCCATGAGCACGACGTCGGCGACGGGCCGGTCGGCGCCCGTCGGGGCGGCGAGCAACCGGAGCGCCTCCTCGCCGTCGCCGGCCTCGCCGACGACCGTCAGGTCGTCCTGGCTCTCGACGAGCATCCGGAACCCGGCCCGCACCATCTGCTGGTCGTCGACGAGGAAGACGCGGATCGGCGGGACGCTCACGCGGTCATCCTCACACCGGGGGATCACACCGGCACCCGGGCCACGACCTCGAACCCGCCGCCACCCCGCGGGCCCGTCGCCAGGGTGCCGCCGGTGGCGCGCACCCGCTCCCGCATCCCCACGAGCCCCAGGCCGCCGCCGGTCCGTCCCGGCTCGCCGGGGCCCGCGCCCCCGGCCGCCGCCCCCCGCCCGTCGTCGGTGACCCGCAGGACGAGCCCGCCCGGCTCCGCGTCGAGGACCACCTCGACGTCGCGGACGGGACCGGCGTGACGGCGCACGTTGGTGAGCGCCTCCTGCAGCACCCGGTAGACCACGAGGCCCGTGCCCGTCGGCACCGCCGGCAGGGGGTCGGGCAGCCGCACGGTGAGCGGGAGCCCGTCGGCACGGGCCTGCTCGAGGAGGCCCGCCACGTCGTCGAGGCCGGGCTGTGGCCGGGTGCCGGTCTGCTCGGACCGCAGCAGCCCCAGCAGCCGCCGCATCTCGCCGAGCGACTCCCGACCGGTCGCCGCGATGGTGCCGAGCGCGGCGGTGGCGACGTCGGGGTCCTTCGCCGCGGCGTACCGCGCCCCGTCCGCCTGCACCACCATCACCGACAAGCCGTGCGCGACCACGTCGTGCATCTCGCGGGCGATGCGGGCCCGTTCGTCGGAGGCGGCGAGCTCGGCGCGCTGCTCGGCGTCCCGGGCGACCTGCTCGGCGTGGGTGCGCAGGGCGTCGACGTACGCCGCCCGCGTGCGCCCCAGCGTCCCCAGCGCCCACGCGGCGACCACCATGACGCCGATCGTGGTCGCGTAGCTGACCACCTGCTGCAGGGGGTAGTCGACGGGGTCCACGTACGGCGAGGTCCAGTCCCAGGCGGCCGTCGCGGCCGCCACGAGACCGACGCCGAGGGCGACGGTCCCCGCCACCGCCGTGGAGAAGCGGGCCACGGCGTAGACGGCGACCGGGTACGCGAGCTGCGAGAACAGCGGCATGTCGACGAGCAGCACCTGCAGGGCGCTGGCGGCGGCCACCGCGGCGTACACGGCCACGGGGGAGCGGCGTCGCCACCACAGCGGTGCGCACTGCAGCACGCCCAGGAGCGCCCAGTCGGGCGCGCCCGCGGCGACCCCGATGAGCAGGCTCAGGCCCGCGAGGCCGACCGCGAGGCCCCGGTCGAACCACGCCTCGCCCCGCGGCCCCAGCCGCCGCGGCTGCCGGGGGAGGGCTGGCGCGGTGCTCATGGTCGCCGAGGGTACGGCGCCGCCCCGGCCCCGCGCGTCCCCCCGCGGGTGGACGCGGGCGGGGACCGTCAGGCGCGGGTGGCGACCCGCCCGGGGGCGACCGGCAGCCGCTCGAACCCCCGGAGCACGCGGGTCTCGCGACGCTGCGGGGACCCGTCGACGCGGAGGTCGGGGAACCGCTCGTGGAGCATCTGCAGGGCGATCCGCGCCTCGGCCCGGGCGAGGGCCGCGCCGAGGCAGTAGTGCGCACCGGAGGAGAAGGCGAGGTGGGCGTTCGCGTTGGGGCGCGCGATGTCGAACACCTGCGGGTCGTCGAACACGGCGGGGTCGCGGTTGGCGGCGGCGAGGAACAGCAGCACGGGCGTGCCGCCCGCGATCTCGACGCCCTCGACCTCGAGGTCGTGCGGCACGACACGGAGCGAGTTCTGCACCGGCGGGTCGAAGCGGAGCGTCTCCTCCACGACGCCCGCCCAGAGGTCCGGCTCGGCGAGGGCGCGCTCCCGCTGGTCCCGGTGCCCCTCGAGCAGGACGACGGCGTTGGAGATGAGGTTGACGGTGGTCTCGAACCCGGCGGCCAGCACGAGCAGGGCGACGGCCCGCAGCTCCAGGTCGGTCAGCTGGGTCTCGTCGCCGTCGCCGTCGAGGAGGGCGAGCTGGCTGAGCAGGTCGTCGCCCGGGTGGCGCCGCTTCTCCTCGACGTGCTCGGTGACCCACCGGTGCATCGCGCGCACGGCCGAGCTGGCACGGCGGTAGCGACCCCAGCGCAGCCCGGGGTCGAGGAGGCTGGCGGCGCTGTTGCCCCAGGCGAGGAGCTGGCGGTGGTCGCGCTCGGGCACCCCGAGGATGGCGCCGATCACGGCGACGGGGAGCTGCGCCGCGTAGGCGTCCACCAGGTCGGTGCGCTCTGCCCCCGCCCGCTCGATCCGGTCGAGCAGCCGCTCGGCGGTGGCGGTGACGAGATCCTCCTGGGCGCGCACCTGCCGGGCGGTGAAGGCGCGGTTGACGAGCCGGCGCATGCGGACGTGGTCCACCCCGTCGGTGGCGAGCAGCGAGGGCGGGTCGATCGGACCGGCGGCCCACGGGTCGGTGCCCCAGCGGGCCAGGGCGCCGAGGGGGCCGGGCAGCTCGCGCAGACCGGCGCCGACACGCACGTCGGGGTGGCGCAGCAGGGCCGTCGTCAGTGCGTGGTCGGTCGTCGCGGAGACGATGCGACCCGGGACGAGGCGGCCGAGCGAGCGCAGCTCCTCGTAGGCCGGGTAGGGGTCCGCGCGCAGGGCCGGGTCGCAGTCGATCCGCGCGAACAGCTCCCCGCTCCGGGCCGCGTGCTCGAAGAACGCCCGGGTCAGTGCGTGCTCGCCCACCCAGCGGGCCGCCGCCCGGACGTCGCCGACGGGGTCCCGTCCGGTGGGCACGCGCTCGGCGCGGTCCAGCAGCAGGGGCATGTCTCGTCCTCCTCGGGGTGCGGGCGCGTGCTCCCCCACGCTAGGGCTCGCGGGGGAACGGCGCATCGGTCGACGGCAGGGTGTCCGTCTCCTCCCGTGGGAGGAGACGGACCGGGGAACGCCGGGTGTCGTGGAGGGATGTCGGACGCGCGTGCGCCCGCCTAGGGTGCCCCTGTGGAGGGAGCCCCCGGCGTACCGCGCCCGCCCGCCGGCGTGCGCGCCCGCATCGAGGACAAGGCCCTGCGGCACGGGCTGGCGGCGCCCTGGTGGATCGGCACGACGGCGGTCCTCGCCCAGGTCGCCGCGGCGCTCGTGGCGCTGGCGCAGCGCGACGCGCTGCTCTCGCCGGCGCTGCTCGCCGTGGCGGTGGTGGCGGCGCCGTTCGTCGTGCAGGCGCACGTCCACGCCTGGGTGCCGGCCTGGGTCGACCTCGCCGCCGGGCTCGTCGGTGCGGCGTGGATCGCGGCGCTGCCCGTGGTCGCCACCGGTCTCGCCGACTTCCTGCCCGTGTCCCTGGCCTTCCTCGTCGCCCACGTGACAGCAGCGACGAGCGCGCGCGTCGGGGCCGTGGCGGCGGCGTCCGCCATCGGCGTCGCGGTGGTGCTGCCGGGCCCGCTCCTCGGCACCTCCGCCGACCCGGGCGGCGCCGTCGTGGGCGTGCTCGAGGTCTGTCTCGGTGCGGTCATTGGCTACTGGTTCCGCACGCAGATGCGGGCCCTCGCGGCCGAGCGGGCGGCCCGCTCGCAGGAGGCGGAGCGGGCGGCGCTGGCCGAGCGGCAGCGGATCGCCCGCGAGATCCACGACCTCGTCGCGCACTCGCTCAGCGTGACCGTCCTCCACGTGGCGGGGGCGCGCCAGGTGCTCCTCGACGGCGTCGCCGACGCCGCCGAAGGTCGGCCCGCGGCGCTCGACGAGGCGACGCGCGAGGCGTGCGAGGCGCTGGCCGACGCCGAGGAGGTGGGGCGCCGCGCGATGGCGGACATCCGGCGCACCGTCGGCCTCCTGGCCCGGGGGGACGGCGAGGGCCGGCACGCTCTGCCCGACGCCCGCGACCTGCCGGCCCTGGTGGCGCAGGTCCGCGCCGCGGGCCTCCCGGTGGAGGCGGCGGTCGAGGGCGACCTCGCCGCCGTGCCGCCCGCGCTCGGGCTGGGCCTCTACCGGGTGCTCCAGGAGTCGTTGGCGAACGCGGCGCGGCACGCACCGGGCGCGCCGGTGCAGGTCGAGGTCGACGTACGCCGCGGGGCCCGCCTCCGCGTCGTCAACGAGGTGCTTCCGGGCGCGGTCCCGGGCACCGACGGGTCGGGCACCGACGGGATGGCCGCGCGCGTCGCCGGGCTCGGCGGCACGCTGCGGGCGGGCCGACGTCGCGAGGGCGGCGTCGTGCGGTGGGTCGTCGAGGCGGAGGTGGCGCGGTGAGCGAGCGACCACCGGTCCGCGTGCTGCTGGTCGACGACCAGGAGCTCGTGCGTTCGGGGCTGCGCCGGATCCTGCGGCGCCGCGCGGGGTTCGAGGTCGTCGCGGAGTGCGACGACGGCGACGAGGTGCCCGCGGCGGTCGCGGCCCACGGTCCCGACCTCGTCGTGATGGACCTGCGGATGCGCCGCGTCGACGGGATCGCGGCGACGGCGGCGCTGCGCGAGGAGGCCGATGCCCCGCCCGTGCTCGTGCTGACGACCTTCGACGACGACGAGCTGCTGTCCGGTGCGCTCCGGGCGGGAGCGGCCGGCTTCTGCCTGAAGGACACGCCCGCCGACGACCTGGTGCGCGCCGCCCACGCCGTCGCCGCGGGCGCCTCGTGGCTCGACCCGACGGTGACGGGTCGCGTGCTCGCGACGTACCGCGCCGTGGCCCCCGCGTCGTCGGTGGGCCTCGACGTGCTCACCCAGCGGGAGACCGAGGTTCTGCGTGCCATCGGCCGGGGGCTGACGAACGGGGAGATCGCGGCCGAGCTCACCATCTCCGAGCTGACGGTGAAGAGCCACGTCGGCCGGATCTTCACCAAGCTCGGGCTCCGCGACCGCGCCGCCGCCGTCGTGCACGCCTTCGACACCGGCCTGGTGCGTCCCGGCGGGTAGCGGACCCGCCGGGTCCGGTCCAGACCTCCGGAGCCACTTCGGGGAATCCGGGGGACAGGGGCCGCGCGGGTTCCTAGCGTGCGTGCCATGAGGTTCCGCACCCTGATCGCCGCCGTCCTGCTCGTGCTCACCGGGCTCGTCGCTGCCCCGGCCGTCGGCTCCGCCGCCCCTGCTGCCCCCGCCGCTGCCGCGGCGTCCTGCACGAAGACGTCGAGCGGCACGTGCATCAAGGGCGGGCAGTTCTGCCCGAAGAAGTCCTACGGCAAGAGCGGCTACGACAAGAACCACAAGCGCTGGGTGTGCAAGGGCGACCGCAACCACCCGAAGTGGACCAAGCCCTGACGGCTCGGTCCACGGCGCGGGTCAGCCCGCGGCGTACTGCTCCTTCAGCACGCGGCGCAGCAGCTTGCCGGTCGGGGTGCGGGGCAGCTCCTCGGTGAAGTCGAGGGTGCGCGGGCACTTGACCCGGGTGAGGCGCTCCCGCACGTGCTCGAGGAGCGCCTCGGCGCGCTCCCGGCTCGGGTCGAGGCCCGGCCGCAGCTGCACGACGGCGCGCACCTCCGCGCCGTACTCCGGGTGCGACACGCCGAACACCGCGGCGTCGGCGACGTCGGGGTGCGCCACGAGGACGTTCTCGGCCTCCTGGGGATAGACGTTGACGCCCCCGACGAGCACCAGGTCCTCGCGGCGGTCGCTGAGGTAGAGGTAGCCGTCGGCGTCGACGTACCCGAGGTCGCCGACCGTGCGCCAGCCGCGCTCGTCGCGCGTGGCCGCGGTCTTCTCCGGCGCATTGAGGTAGCTGAAGTCCAGTCCGCCCTCCGACCAGATGGTGCCGTGCTCGCCGGGCGGCAGCTCGTTGCCGTCGGCGTCGAGGACGTGGGGCGTGCCCAGCACGGCGCGGCCCACGGAGCCCGGCCGCTCGAGTGCCTCCGCCGAGCGGATCACGGTGAGGAGGATGGCCTCGGTGCACGAGTAGTACTCGTCCACGATCGGACCGACCCAGTCGATCATCGCCCGCTTCACGTCGGGCGGGCAGGGTGCGGCGGCGTGGATGACGGCCCGGAGCGAGGAGAGGTCGGCGGCCGCGCGCACCTCCTCGGGCAGCTGCAGCATCCGCACGAACATCGTGGGCACCATCTGGGTGTGCGTCACGCGGCGCGCCTCGACGAGGCGCAGGGCCTCGGCGGCGTCGAACTTCGGCATGACGACCACCGAGCCGCCGAACCGCTGCACCGTCATCGAGGTGCGGAGCGGGGCCGCGTGGTAGAGCGGGGCGGGGGAGAGGTAGACCGTGTCGGCGTCGAAGCCCCACGTCGCCTGGAGGAACGGGGCGGTGCCCGGGGCGGTGCCGAGGGGTGCGTTCGGCAGGGTCGCGGCGACGCCCTTGGGGCGCCCGGTGGTGCCGGAGGAGTAGAGCAGGTCGACGCCCTCGCGCTCGGGGCCGGTCGGCCGAGCGGGCTGCGCCGCCAGCAGCGGGCGGAGCTCCTCGAAGACGTCCTCGTGGCCCGCGGCGGGGCCGTCGACGGTGAAGGCGGCGACGGGGCGGTCCACCTCGGCCAGCGCCGCCGCGGCGACGGCGGCGTGACTGGTGGCCGTGAACAGGGCGCGGGCGCCCGAGTCCGCCAGGATGTAGGCGATCTCGTTGACGGTCAGGCGCTCGGCGATCGCGGTGTAGCGCAGGCCGGAGCGTTGGGCCGCCCAGGCCACCTCGAGCAGGCCGACGACGTTGGGCAGCAGGATCGCGACCACGTCACCGTCGGCGATGCCGCGCTCGCGCAGGAGGTTGGCGATGCGGATCGAGTCGTCCACCAGCTCGGCGTAGGTCACCTGCGTGGCGCCGAGCTCGTAGGCCACCTTGTCCGGCGTGCGCTCCGCATGGGTGTCGGGGAAGTCCACTCCAGCTCCTTCTAAACGAACGCTCGCTCAGTTACGCGGTCAATGTAAGGCGGACCACACCGGTCGTCAAGATCGGGTTGCCGCCCGCCCTCCCGGGTCAGCGCGCCATGGCGAGCGCGAGGTCGGCGTACGTCGCCGCCATCTCCTCCGGTGAGACCGGGCCGTCGGCGTGGTACCAGGTCACGATCGACCGGCTCATGTTGATGATGGCGCGCGCGGCCTCGCGCGGGTGCGCCGTGCCGAAGGTGCCGTCGGCGACGCCGCGGTCGATCACCGCCCGGAACAAGGTCTCCTGCTGGTCGCGCAGGCCGACGATGGTCGCGAGCCCCTCCTCGTCGAGGCTGCGGATCTCCGAGGCGCCGATGAGGGCCTCCCGCTGGCGGCGGATGTGGAAGAGCACCCAGGTGCGGACGAGGGCGCTGAGCTGCCGGTCGGCGTCCCCGCCGGCGGCGAGCACCGCCGACCGGGTCTCCTCGATGACCTCGCTGAGGATGTCCACCATGATCGCCTGGAGGATCTGCTGCTTCGACTTGAAGTGGTAGTAGATCGACGCGACCGTCACGTCCGCAGCGGCGGCGATGTCGCGCGTCGACGCCCCGTGGTAGCCCACCTTGCCGAAGAGCTCGACGGCGCCCTCGATGATGACCGCCCGCCCGCCCCGGCGTCCCGACGTCGCCATGCCTGCTCCTGTCTCGTGACGGCCGCGGTGACCGGGTGTGGTCGCTGATCCTGCCTGATGCGCGCCCCGGAGCGGGGGCCACCCGGACGCGTCGCGGAGTCGTGGCCCCAGTGCCACGGAAAACGCAGCGGTGGGGCCACGACCCCGGGGCGGCACGCGAACCTAACGATCGCTCGGTAATCGCGGTGGCACAAGACCCAGCAACCGCGCTGCTTTGGAGGATTATTTATAGCGAGCGTTCGGTATTGCATTCGCCGACGCCGGACCGTACGGTGACGCCGGTCACGCTCGACGGGAGCGGCCGACTCCAGGAGAAGAACCATGAAGAAGTTCGCAGCCGCGGCGCTCGCCGTGGCCTCGGTGGCCAGCCTCGCCGCATGCGGCGACGACAGCTCGTCGGGTCGTGAGGACGGTGTCGTGCGCATCGGTCTCGTCGGTCCCGAGACGGGCGCGGCGCCGCAGTTCTACACCGATCTGCTCCGCCCGGTGGAGCTGGCCGTGGCCGACCTCGCCGACGAGTACGGCCTCGACATCGAGATCGTCACGGTGGACGACAAGGGCACCCCCGACGGTGCCTCGGCGGCCGTCCAGCAGCTGCTCAACACCGAGGACGTCGATGCGATCTTCGGCCCGCCGCAGTCGGGCAACGCCCTCCAGGTGGCCGAGGTCATCCAGCGCAGCGGCCGTCCGTGGCTGAGCGCCGCCCTGGCGCCGGAGATCATGGACGAGTCCCTCGACCCCAACTGGCTGTTCCGCACCAACTACAACGCCAGCGACCTGTCCTCGGTCGTGGCGCAGTACCTCTTCTCGGGCGACAGCACCGTGGGCATCGTGCACTCGGCCGACGCCTACGGGCAGAGCGGCGCCGAGTCCATCGAGGCCGAGGCCGAGGAGCTGGGCGCCGACATCGCGGCCGTCGAGGCGATCCAGCCCGGGACGACCGACTTCAGTGCCGGCATCTCGCGCCTCGCAGCCGCCGGTGTCGACACCGTCTTCCTCGCCATCACGGCCGGCGCCGACACCGCGACGGTCACGAAGGCGATCGCCCAGGAGGGCCTCGCTGCCGACCGGGTCGTCACCAACGCGACGATCCTCGCGGACTTCGCGACGCTGGCCGACCCGGAGCAGTGGGAGAACCTGGTCTTCATCGACCCGCGCGACCTGACCGGCGACACCGTCGCGGGCATCGCGGCGGACTACGAGGCGGAGTACGGCGAGGCGCCGATCATCCCCACCAACGTCTACAGCTGGATGGCCGCGGTCGACGCCTACCTGCAGGCGGTCGCCGAGGTGGGCGACGCCCGCGACTTCGACGCCGTGCGCGAGGCGATGGAGGGCCTCGAGGAGGTCTCCGTGCGCGACGACGTCTACGAGAAGCCGTTCGGTGCGGGTGACCACGAGATCTACGAGCCCGAGGACCCCTCGCAGTGGGTCGTCTTCGGCTTCGACGGCGAGGGCGCGCTGGAGGCCCGGGGCGACCTGGGCACCTGCATCGCCGACGGCTGCTGAGCGCCGTACCGACAACCCGAGAACCTGGGAGAGAGGTCGCCGATGGACGCCGTGGTGTCCGGGATCGTGCTGGCGGGGCTGTACGCCCTGGTCGGCCAGGGGCTGGTGCTGACGTTCGTCACCACCCGCACCCTCAACTTCGCCTCCGGTGAGCTCCTCGCCGTCGGCGGCTTCCTCGCCCTGGGGGTGGGCAGCTGGTCCTGGCTGCCCACCCCGGGGAAGCTCGCCGTCGTCGTGCTCGTCGGCGGCGCCCTCGGCGCGGTGGTGCACCGGTGGTTGGTGCTGCCCTTCGCCCGCGGCGAGCACGACTCGCGCTGGCTGCTCAGCACCGTGGGCATCTCCTACGTGCTGCTCAACCTCTTCACCAACGGTGAGGGCGCGAACCCGCAGCGCGTCGAGCTGACCCGCAACCCCGGCACCGTGGAGGTGCTGGGCGTGGGGGTCAACCGCCAGTCGCTGGTGATCGCGGTCGTCGCGGTCGTCGTGACGCTCGCGCTCGTGGCGGCCTCGCGCTGGACCTCCGGCGGCGTCATCATGCGCGCTGTCGCCGAGGACCCGCGCACGGTCGCGCTCATGGGCATCTCGCCGCGGCTCGTGGGTGCGGTGGCGTACGCCGCGGCCACCGCCCTCGCCGCCCTCGCGGGCGTGCTCTGGTCCTCCGAGGTGGGCGCCACGCCGGGCCTCGGCGTGCACGTGCTCGTCTCCGCGTTCGCGGTGGCGGTCATCGGCGGCCTCACCTCCTTCTGGGGACCGCTCGTCGGCGCCGTCGTCTTCGGTGTCGTCGTGCAGGTCAGTGCCTACGAGCTGGGCGCCCTCTGGGGCCAGGTCGCCGGTCTGGCGCTGGTCATCGTGGTGCTGGTCCTCCGCCCGGAGGGCCTGGTCGGTCGACGCATGGAGGCGAAGCTGTGAGCACGACGACCTCGACCTCCCGGCTCCTCGACCGGTTCCGCCGCGGGGAGGCGGCGCGCGACCTGGGCTTCCTCGGGGTGCTGCTCGCCGCCGCCGCCTGGATCGCCGTGCCTGCCCTCAGCGGCGACGGCACGACCCTCGCGGGCACGCAGACGGCCGCGGTCGTGGTGGCGGTCGCCGTCGCCGCGGCGGGGCTGAACCTGCTGTCGGGCCACGCCCGTCTCATCTCGCTCGGCCAGGGCGCCTTCTTCGCGATCGGTGCCTACGTCAGCGCCTACCTCTCGGTCGACTCCGCCCTGCACCCGCTGGTCGCGATCGTGGTGGCCCTCGTCGTCACGGCGGCGTTCGGCGGCCTGCTGGCGCTCTGCACCATGCGGCTGCGGGGCCCGGCGTTCGCCATGGTGACGCTGGTCGTCGCCATCCTCACCGAGCGCGTGCTCGCCGAGTGGGCGCCGCTCGGCCGGCTCTCCGGCTACCCCAACACCCTCGACCACGGCAGCGGGCTCATGCCCCCCGTCGAGGTGTTCGGGACCAGCCTCGAGCCGCCGCTGTTCGCGGGCACCGAGGCCACGGTGGTCGTCGCGATCCTCGTCGTGGCGGTCGTCGCCCTCGTCGGCTACCGCAACGTGGCCCGCTCGCCCTGGGGGCGCTCGCTGCACGCCATCGGCACCAGCGAGCACCTCGCGGCGCACCTGGGCGTCAACGTCTTCGGGCGCAAGGTCGCCGTGATGGCGCTGGCGTCGACGTACGGCGCCCTCGGCGGGGTCTTCTACGCCCAGGTGTTCGCCCACCTGCAGCCCGAGAGCTTCACCATGCTGCTCTCGATCACCATGATCCTGGCGGTCATCCTCGGCGGTGCGGGCACGGTCGCGGGGCCGCTCGTGGGCGCCGTCATCATCGTGCTGCTCCAGCGCACCGACGCGTTGACGCCGCTCGTCGACCTGCAGCGCCAGGTCAGCGACACCTGGTACCTCTCGACCCCCGGCCTCATCGGCGTGCTCCTCGTGCTCACGCTGGCGTTCCTGCCCCAGGGCATCGTGGGCGGGCTCGGCGAGCTCGCCCAGCGGCTGCCGGGGCGCAGCGCCCCGTCGGTCCCGTCGGTCCCGACGGCCCCGGGCGTGACCGCGCGGGAGGTCGCCACCGTGCCGTCCGACGGTGGAGGAGGCGGCGGCGGAGGCGACGACGTGCTGCTGGCCGTGCGCGGCGTGTCGAAGAGCTTCGGCGGCATCAAGGCGGTGCGGGCGGCCGAGCTCGTCGTGCGGCGCGGCACCATCCACGCGGTCATCGGCCCCAACGGTGCCGGCAAGACCACGGTGGCCAACCTGGTCACCGGTGTCTACGGCATCGACGGTGGCGAGATCACCCTCGACGGCCGCCGCATCGACGGGCGCCGCACCCACGCGATCGTGCGCGCGGGTGTCGCCCGCACCTTCCAGACGCCGCTGCTCTTCACCCACGCGAGCGCGACCGAGAACGTGCTGGCCGGCTTCCCCGACACGGGGCGCCTGCCGCTGGTGCGCGCCTGGCTGAAGGACCCGGGGCAGTACCGCCGGGCCCGCGAGCTGCGCGACCGCGCGGCCGAGCTCCTCGAGCTCGTCGGCCTCGGTGCGGACGGGCACGTCGAGGCGGGGAGCCTGCCCTACGGCAAGCAGCGTGCGCTGGAGATCGCGCGGGCGCTCGCGAGCGACCCGCGGCTGCTGATCCTCGACGAGCCCGCCGCGGGCCTCAACACGGCGGAGACGGCCGAGCTGGGTCGACTGATGCTGACGCTGCGCGCGCGGGGCCTGGCGATGGTCGTGGTGGAGCACCACATGGACCTGGTGACCCAGGTGTCGGACGAGGTGACCTGCATGGAGAGCGGCGCCGTGCTGGCGCACGGCACGGCGGCCCAGGTGCTCGCCGAGCCGGCGGTCGTCGAGGCCTACCTCGGCGTGGAGATGGAGGAGACGGCATGAGCCTCGTGCTGGACAAGGTCGCCTCGGGCTACGGTCGGCTGGCCGTGCTGCACGGCGTCGACCTCGAGGTGCCCCGCGGGCAGATCGTGTCGGTCGTGGGTGCGAACGGCGCCGGCAAGTCGACGCTCGCGCAGACGGTCAGCGGGCTGCTCGCGACGACGGCGGGCAGCATCGTGCTCGACGGCACGCCCGTGCACCGGCTGCGCCCGGAGCGGCGGGCGCGGCTCGGGCTCGTCCACGTGCCCGAGGGGCGGCGCCTCTTCGGTGGCCTCACCGTCGCCGAGAACGTGGGGATGGGGCGCCACGCGGCCCGCGGTCGCAGCGGCGACCCGGACGTGGTCGAGCACCTCCTCGACTCCTTCCCGCGGCTGCGCGAGCGCTGGGGGCAGCGGGCGGGCCTGCTGTCGGGCGGCGAGCAGCAGATGGTCGCGCTGGCCCGGGCCGCGGCTGCGCGACCGCGCTACCTGCTCCTCGACGAGCCGTCCCTCGGCCTGAGCCCGCGGCTGAGCGCGGAGGTCTTCCGGCTCGTCGCGATGATCGCGGCGGAGACGGGTGCCGGGGTCGTGCTCGTGGAGCAGCGCGTCGACGCCGCGCTCCGGCTCGCCACCACCGGCCACGTGATCGAGCACGGGCGGATCGTCGTGTCGGGCGACGCCGAGGAGCTCCGCACGTCGGAGATGGTCCGTCAGGCCTACCTCGGCACCTGAGCCGGGCGGGGGCGTGCTCCCGGTTGACCCCGGGGGCCGCACCCGCCATGCTATCTAAGCGAGCGTTCGGTAAGTTTCGGGACAAGGGAGCACCATGACGACCACCAGCAGCCCGCTCGAGGGCGTGGCCGAGCTCGACCTCGCTGCCCTCGAGCGCTACCTCGGTCCCCACGTCGAGGGTGGCCTCCGCGGCCCCCTCACGGCGCGGCTCGTCGCCGGGGGGCGCTCGAACCCGACGTACGAGGTGGGGGACGGGACGCAGCGCTGGATCCTGCGCCGACCGCCGTACGGCGAGGTGGTCGCCGCGGCGGCGCACGACATGGGCCGCGAGGCGCGGGTGCTGCGGGCGCTGGCAGGCGCGCCGGTGCCGGTGCCGCGGGTGGTGGCGCGCTGCGAGGACCCCGGCGTGATCGGGGCTGACTTCTACGTGATGGACAAGGTCGAGGGGCGCACGCTGCGGACCCCCGAGGACACGGCGACGCTGACCCCCGCGCAGCGGGCCGGTCTGACGGAGTCCCTCGTCGACCTGCTCGTCCGGCTGCACGCCGTGGACCCGGCCGCGGTCGGGCTCGCCGACTTCGGCCGCCCCGACGGCTACCTGGAGCGGCAGCTCGCCCGCTGGCAGCGCCAGTGGGAGAAGGTCCGCACGCGCGACCTGCCCGGCTTCGAGGAGCTCGCGACCCGGCTCCGGGCCTCCATGCCGCGCGTGGGCCGGCCGGGGATCGTGCACGGCGACTACAAGATCGACAACCTCATGCTGGACGTCGACGACCCGACCAGGATCGTCGCGCTCCTGGACTGGGAGATGGCCACCGTCGGGGACACGCTGGCGGACGTCGGCATGCTGCTGAGCTTCTGGGACGAGGCCGGCGCCGTCGCCAACCCCATCACCGCGGGGGCGACCGCGCTGCCCGGGTTCCCCGACCGCGCGACGGTGCTGGGGACGTACGCCGAGCGCTGCGGCATCGAGGTCGCCGACGTGGAGTGGTACGTCGTCTTCTCCGACTTCAAGCTGCTCGTGATCCTCGAGCAGATCCACGCCCGGCACCTCCAGGGCACCACGGTGGGCACGGGCGTCGACGACCTCGGCCCGATGGTCCCGCTCCTGCTCGAGCGTGCCCGCGCCGGCGCCGCAACCGCCCAGGATCCGCGGCTGCGGGCCTGACCGGCCCCGCGCCGTACCCCCTCGAGTCCGAGACCCGTCCCGCGATCCCGTTCCGCGCCACCGGAGGCCCCATGCCGTTCCACCCCGCCGACGACCCGTTCGACGTCGCCGGCCTCGACCTGACCCCCTCGCCGCGCGCGCGGGAGCTGCGGGCCTCGCTCGTGGAGTTCATGAACGAGCACGTGTTCCCGGCGGAGGCGGACTACCACGCCTACCGGCGGGCGCGCGGGCCCGCGGACCACACGCTGCCGCCCGTCGTCGAGGACCTCAAGGTCGAGGCGCGCCGGCGGGGGCTGTGGAACCTGTTCCTGCCGTCGTTCGGCGGCATCAGCCAGCTCGACTACGCGGGCCTCGCCGAGATCACCGGGTGGAGCCTCGAGCTGGCCCCGGAGGCGATCAACGGGCAGGCCCCCGACACCGGCAACATGGAGCTGCTCCACCTCTTCGCGACCCCGGAGCAGCGCACCCGCTGGCTCGAGCCGCTGCTGGACGGGACGATGCGCTCCGCCTTCGCGATGACCGAGATCGCGGTGGCCTCGAGCGACGCGACGAACATCGAGACGCGGATCGAGCGGGACGGGGACGAGTACGTCGTCAACGGTCGCAAGTGGTGGACCTCCGGCGCGGCCGACCCGCGCTGCGAGCTGCTCGTCGTCATGGGCAAGACCGATCCCGAGGCGCCGAAGCACCGTCAGCAGTCGATGGTGCTCGTGCCGACCGACACCCCCGGCGTCGAGATCGTGCGGGACGTGCCGGTGTTCGGTCGTCACGACCAGCACGGGCACTGCGAGGTCGCCTTCACCGACGTGCGCGTGCCCGTCACGGCCGTCCTCGGCGAGGAGGGCGCGGGCTTCGCGCTGGCGCAGGCCCGCCTCGGTCCCGGCCGCATCCACCACTGCATGCGCGCCCTGGGTGCGGCCGAGCGGGCGCTCGACCTGCTGGTGCGCCGCGCCCACGACCGTGTCGCCTTCGGCAAGCCCCTCGCCGAGCAGGGCATGGTGCAGCGCGACATCGCCGAGTCGCGGATCGCCGTCGACCAGGCCCGGCTGCTCTGCCAGCATGCGGCGGCGGTGATCGACGCCCACGGCAACAAGGCGGCGGCCTCTCTCGTCTCGATGGCCAAGGTCGCCGTGCCCCGCGTGGCGCTCGACGTCATCGACCGCGCCATCCAGGTGCACGGCGGCGCCGGAGTGAGCGACGACGTGCCGCTGACCGCCATGTACGGCTGGCACCGCGCCATGCGGATCTTCGACGGCCCCGACGAGGTGCACCTGCGCGGCATCGCGCGAGCCGAGCCCGGGCGCGCCCGCGTGCTGGACCCGGTGGGCCACGGCGACCGTCGGCCCCCGCGCGGACAGTAGGGTGCTGGCCATGACCAAGTGGGAGTACCAGGTGGCGCCGATTCCGCTCCACAACGAGGCGCTGATGCTGAACAACTTCGGCCAGGACGGGTGGGAGCTCGTCACCATCCAGACCAACGCGCAGGGCGGGCTCATCGCCTTCCTCAAGCGCCCGCAGGCCTGACCGCGATGACGCATCCCGAGGAGCGGCTCGCCGCCCTGGGTCTCGCGGTGCCCGAGGTCGCCAAGCCGGTGGCGGCCTACGTGCCGGCGGTTCGCAGCGGCGCCCACGTCTTCACCTCGGGGCAGCTGCCCATGCGGGGTGGCGAGCTCATGGTCACCGGCAAGGTCGGCGGGGAGGTGGATCCCGAGGAGGCCCGTGCGTGCGCCCAGCAGTGCGCGCTCAACGCGCTCGCCGCGGTGAAGGCGGAGCTCGGTGACCTGGCGCTCGTGAAGCGCATCGTCAAGGTCGTCGTGTTCGTCGCCTCGACGCCCGACTTCACCGGGCAGCCGCAGGTCGCCAACGGCGCGTCCGAGCTGTTCGGCCAGGTCTTCGGCGACGCCGGCGTCCACGCCCGGTCCGCCGTCGGCGTGCCGGTGCTGCCCCTCGACTCGCCCGTCGAGGTCGAGATCGTCGTCGAGGTCTGAGGAGGGTCCGTGCGCATCCCGCTCCCGCCCGTCCCGCTGGACCCCGAGGTGGTGACGCGTGCGCACGAGTACGCCGCGGGCCACCGCACCCCGGCCGAGCCGCGTGACGCGGCGACGGTCGTGCTCCTGCGGGAGGGGAGGGGCGACGTACCGGGGCCGGAGGTCTACCTCCTGCGGCGCCAGACGTCGATGGCCTTCGCCGCGGGCATGGCCGTCTTCCCCGGCGGGGGCGTCGACCCCCGCGACTTCGACGCCGAGCTGTCCCGCGACGCCTGGGCGGGTCCGTCCCCGGCGGACTGGGCCGTGCGGCTCGGGGTCGACGAGCACCTCGCGCTGGCGCTCGTCTGCGCCGCTGTGCGGGAGACCTTCGAGGAGTCCGGCGTGCTGCTGGCCGGGCCCTCCACCGACGAGGTCGTCGCCGACACGACCGGTGACGACTGGGAGGCCGACCGCGTCGCGCTCGAGTCGCGGGAGCTGGCGTTCACGGCGTTCCTCGCCCGCCGCGGGCTCGTCGTGCGCACCGACCTGCTGGGGCTGTGGGACGCGTGGACGACGCCGGTCTTCGAGCCGCGCCGGTTCCGCACGTGGTTCTTCGTCGCCGCGCTGCCCGAGGGCCAGCGCACCCGCGACGTCTCGCGCGAGTCGTCCTCCGTGGTCTGGCTGCCCGCGGCCACGGCCGTCGCGCAGGCCGAGGCCGACGAGCTGGCGATGATGCCGCCGACCTACCTGACGTGCCTCGACGTCGCCGCGCAGGACGGCCCGGCCGCCGCGCTCGCGGAGGCCGCGACGCGGGAGGTCGCCATGTTCACGCCGACCGTCGAGCCGCTCGACGACGAGCGGTGGACGATGTCGATGCCCGACCGCATGCGGCCCGTCGTCGCCGCGCGGCGGGGCGCGTCGTGAGAGGGACCGCGTCGTGGTGACGGACTGGACCGGCGGTGCCTTCGGCGAGCGTGCCCGCTGCGTGCTCGCGCCCAACGCGGGCCCGATGACCCTCGACGGCACCAACACGTGGGTGCTGCGCGAGCCGGGCGGCAGCCGCTCCGTGGTCATCGACCCGGGGCCGACGGACCCCGGTCACCTCGACGCGATCGTCGAGGCCGCCGACGGGCGCGTCGGCGCCGTCCTCCTCACCCACCACCACCACGACCACGCGGAGGCGGCGAAGGCGTTCGCCGAGCGGGTCGGCTGCGGCGTGCGGGCCCTCGACCCGGCGTACCGGCTCGGTGCGGAGGGCCTGGGCGACGGCGACGTCGTCGAGGTGGACGGCCTGGAGCTGCACGTCGTCGGTACGCCGGGGCACACGGCCGACTCGCTGTCGTTCGTGCTGCCCGCGGAGCGGGCGGTGCTGACGGGCGACACGGTGCTCGGGCGCGGCACGACGGTGGTCGCGCACCCCGACGGCTCGCTGGGGGCCTACCTCGACTCGCTCGACCGGCTGCACGCCCTGGCCGAGCGCGAGGAGGCACGGGTCGTCTGGCCGGGCCACGGGCCGGTCATCGAGGACGCGCTCGCCGCGCTCGACCACTACATCGCCCACCGCCGCGACCGGCTCGCTCAGGTGGAGGCCGCCGCCACGACGCTCGAGCCGGGACCGGCCGACACGCTGCCGCGGCGGGTCGTCGAGACGGTGTACGCCGATGTCGACCCCGTGCTCTGGGGAGCCGCCGAGCTCAGCGTCCGGGCCCAGCTGGCCTACCTCGGCCGCCTGGGCTGACGCCCCCGTCGTACGTCGGGGCGGGTGTGGGGGGGCCGCCACGTAACGCGCGTAGTCCCTGACGTTCTGCACCGTGTCGCGGCCTGGAGCCGGCGTGTCGGGTGCGGAACGTCAGGGACTACGTGGCGGTGAGGGGACTACGTGGCGGTGAGGGGACTACGTGGCGGTGAGGGGGGCTTCCCCCGCGCGGGTACGGCGCGGGTCAGCGCGCGCGGCGCGAGAGGCGCTCGATGTCCATGATGACGACGGAGCGGGGCTCGAGGCGGAGCCAGCCGCGCGAGGTGAAGTCGGCCAGCGCCTTGTTGACGGTCTCGCGGGAGGCGCCGACGAGCTGGGCGAGCTCCTCCTGCGTGAGGTCGTGGTGGACGTGGACGCCGTCGTCGGCCGTGCGGCCGAAGCGGTCGGCCAGGTCGATGAGCGCCTTGGCCACACGGCCGGGCACGTCGGAGAACACCAGGTCGGCGACGACGTCGTTGGCCTTGCGGAGCCGCGCCGCGAGCTGCGAGAGCAGGCCCCGGGCGACGACCGGGCGGCCCTCGAGCCAGAGCTGCAGGTCCTCGTGGGAGAGCGACGCGAAGGTCGACTCGGTCACCGCGGTGACGGTGGCGGAGCGCGGGCCCGGGTCGAAGAGCGAGAGCTCGCCGAACATCTGGCCGGGGCCGAGGATGGCCAGCAGGTTCTCGCGGCCGTCGGCCGACGTGCGGCCGAGCTTCACCTTGCCCTCGAGCACGACGTAGAGCTTGTCGCCGGAGTCGCCCTCGTGGAACAGCACCTCGCCGCGACGCAGCCGGGTCTCGGCCAGCGACGCCACCAGCGATTCGATCGAGTCGTCGTCGAGCGCGCTGAACAGCGGCGCCTGACGCAGAACGTCGATGTCCACAACAGCCTCCAGGTGGAACGAGTCTCGTCGCCACGGACGAGGGACCGTCGTGGCCTTCCGGCATCCTAGTCGGCTGTGACCCCCGCGTCGCGCACCGACCGGCGCGCGCACCCGGTGTCGGTGGGGCTCGGTGGGATGTCGGTGCCGACCCGTACCCTGTGCGGGTGCCCGACGTCGCCCTGGTCCGTCGCGCCCGGAAGGTCAACCGGGTGCTCGCGGAGACCTACCCCGACGCGCGCTGCGAGCTCGACTTCGACGACGCGTTCCAGCTGCTCGTGGTGACCGTGCTGTCCGCGCAGACGACGGACAAGCGGGTCAACGGGGTGCGTCCCACCCTGTTCGCGGCCTACCCCGACCCGGCGGCCATGGCCGGCGCCGACCGCGCCCACCTCGAGCAGATCGTCGGCCCGCTCGGCTTCTTCCGCGCCAAGACCGACGCGCTGCTGCGGCTCTCGCAGGCGCTGGTCGAGAAGCACGACGGGCAGGTGCCGGCCCGGCTCGACGACCTCGTCCAGCTGCCCGGCGTCGGCCGCAAGACCGCCAACGTCGTGCTGGGCAACGCGTTCGGCATCCCCGGCATCACCGTCGACACCCACTTCGGTCGGCTCGCTCGGCGCCTCGGCTGGACCGAGCTCACCGACCCGGTGAAGGTCGAGCACGAGATCGGCGCGCTCTTCCCGAAGCGCGACTGGACGATGCTGTCGCACCACCTCATCTGGCACGGCCGCCGTCGCTGCCACGCCAAGCGGCCCGCGTGCGGCGCCTGCCCGGTGGCGCGCTGGTGCCCCTCCTTCGGGGTCGAGGGCCCGACCGACCCGATCGAGGCGCTCAAGCTCGTGCGCACCGAGGGGCGGGCATGAGGTCGGGACGGCGGCGTACGTCGCGGTTCGCCGCCGCCGCGCTCGCGCTCGTGGCGCTGGCGGGGTGCACGTCGGGCGGGGCGGAGGAGGAGAGCGACCCCTTCATGGTGGAGCCGCGGCCCCCCGGGGCGCCCGACATCGACTACGACAGTCCCGCGCTGCAGGAGGCGCGGGCCGCTGCCGGCATCGAGGCCTGCGCTCCCGGTGACCGGACCAGCGGGCCCGCCGTGTTGCCGGAGCTGACGCTGCCCTGCCTGGGTGGCGGGGAGCCGGTCGACCTCAGCACCTTCGAGGGACCGCTGCTCGTCAACGTGTGGGCCAGCTTCTGCGGCCCGTGCCGCCACGAGCTGCCGGCCCTGCAGCAGTTCCACGAGCAGTACGGCGACGAGGTGACCGTGCTCGGCATCGACTACAACGAGACGAGGCCCGACGAGGCCATCGCCCTGCTCGACGAGACGGGCGCGACGTTCCCGCAGCTGATCGACGTCGACCTCGTCCTCGGCACCCAGCGGCCGTTCGTGCCGCTGCGGGAGATCCCGAAGACCGTCGTCGTCGACGCCGACGGCGAGGTCACCGTCCTGCCGCAGAGCTTCGACGACCTGGACGACCTGCTGGACGCGGTGGCCGAGCCGCTGGGTCTCGACCGGTGACCACCACGCGCGAGGACCAGGTCCCCGACTGGCTCCGGCCGGTGACCGACGCGCTCACGGAGATCCGCGCCGAGCACCTCACGGCGTTCACGCCGCCGCCGGGCTCGAGCCCCCGCCAGGGTGCGGTGCTCATGGTGTTCGCCGAGGGCGACCGCGGACCGGAGCTGCTCCTCACCGAGCGGGCCCACGACATGCGGTCCCACCCCGGTCAGGTCTCCTTCCCCGGTGGTTCGCTGGACCCGGGGGAGAACCACGAGCAGGCCGCGCTCCGCGAGGCGTGGGAGGAGATCGGGCTCGATCCCGCCTCCGTCCACGTGGTGGGCCGGCTCCCCGAGCTCTGGCTCCCGCCCAGCAACTTCGCCGTGGTGCCGGTCGTCGCGTGGTGGGCCTCGCCCGGCGCGGTGTCGGTGCGCAGCCCGCAGGAGGTGCACGCCATCCACCGGGTGGCCATCGCGGACCTCGTGGACGCGCGCTGGCGCCGTACGATCCGGGGACCGTCGGGGTGGACCTCCCCGGGTTTCCTCATCGGCGCCGACCACGACGTGGTGCTGTGGGGCTTCACCGGCGGCATCATCGCGCGGCTGCTCGACTTCATCGGGTGGAGCGAGCCGTGGGACGAGTCGTTGACGGCGGAGCTGCCGTCCTACATGTTCTCCGGCGTGGAGCGAGCGAACGACCGACGGGCGGAGCCGCGGGTGCCGCCGATGGCCGACATCGAGGAGACCGACGCGTGAACTGGCTCGACTGGCTGCTCCTGGTGCTGGTGGCGACCTACGCGCTGTCGGGCTACTGGCAGGGCTTCATCACCGGTGCCTTCGCGACCATCGGCCTCCTCGCCGGAGGTGTCGCGGGCATCGTCGTCGCGCCGCTCCTGCTCGGCAACGCGGACCCGGGTCTCGCGGTGTCCCTCGGCGCGCTCTTCATCGTCATCGTGTGCGCGTCGATCGGGCAGGCGAGCTTCCAGTTCTTCGGCGCGATGGCCCGCGACCGCATCACGTGGCAGCCGGCACGCGCCGTGGACGCGGTCGGCGGTGCCGCGCTGAGCGTCGTGGCGGTGCTGCTCGTGGCGTGGGCCCTCGGCGTCGCCGTCGCGGGCACCCGCATCGGCGGCGTGACGGAGGCGGTGCGCGGCTCGGCCGTGCTGAGCCGCGTCGACAGCGTGCTGCCGGGCCAGGCCGACCGCCTCCTGGGCGCGTTCAACAGCGTGGTGGGGTCGTCGTTCTTCCCGCAGTACCTGGAGCCCTTCGCCCCCGAGCGCATCGTCGAGGTCGACCCCGGCGACCCGACCACCCTCAACGAGGTCGGCGTCGTGCAGGCGCAGTCGCGCGTGCTGAAGATCCGCGGTGACAACTCCTGCGGCCGCGGCGTGGAGGGCACGGGGTTCCTGTACGGCGACGACCGCCTCATGACGAACGCGCACGTGGTCGCGGGCGTCGACGAGCCGCGGGTGGAGCTGAACGGCGACTGGGTCGACGCCACGGTGGTGCTCTACGACCCGCAGACGGACGTCGCGGTGCTGGCGCTCGACGACGACGGCCTCCAGCCGCTGGCCTTCGCCGAGGGCGCGGAGGGCGAGAGCGTCGCGATCCTGGGCTACCCGCAGGACGGCCCCTTCGACCAGCAGCCGGCGCGGATCCGCGACGCGCAGCAGCTGCGCTCGCCCGACATCTACGGCAACGACGCGGTCGTGCGCGACGTCTACTCGCTGCGCGGCCTCGTGCGCCCCGGCAACTCGGGCGGTCCGATCGTGAACGCCGGCGGCGAGGTCGTCGGGGTCATCTTCGCGGCGTCGGTGACCGACGCCGACACGGGCTACGCGCTCACCACGGGCCAGGTGGCCGACGCCGCCGCCGAGGGCATCGCCAGCGGCGCCGAGGTCAGCACCGGCGCCTGCGCCAGCTGATCCCGCGTCGAGTTGGGTCGTACGGCGCGGCGTGCGCGTCGAGGTGGGTCGTACGGCGCGGCGTGCGTGTCGAGGTGGGTCGTACGGCGCGGCGTGCGTGTCGAGTTGGGTCGTACGGCGCGGCGTGCGCGTCGAGTTGGGTCGTACGGCGCGGCGTGCGCGCCGAGGTGGGACGAAGTGCGCGAGTCCGTGCCGGAGCCGTCGAGCGTTTCACCCATCTCGACGCCGGTGCCGCGACAGTTCGTCCCATCTCGACGCCGGTGCCGCGACAGTTCGTCCCATCTCGACGCCGGTGCCGCGACAGTTCGTCCCATCTCGACGCCACCACCCCCCGGCAACGTCATGCGCCCCGGAGGTCGGGACCTCCGGGGCGCATGACGTCGTGGAGCGGGGGGAGCGTCAGGCCTTGCCCTTGAGCGCGCCCGGGATCTCCTTGGCCGTGCGGATCGTCCGCTCCGGCGCCCGGACCTTCTTGACCTTCTTGATGCCGAGCAGCACGAACAGCGCCGTGATCACCAGGTAGGCACCCGTCACGATCAGGTAGGCCCAGTGCAGCGCGAGCCCGTCGCCGTTCCAGTGGATGAGGTAGACGAACGCCAGCGACAGCAGGATCACGGCGAGCATCGCCACGAACCCGGCCACCACGAAGAAGGCGATGCCGACGCCGCCGAACTTCACGGAGACCTTGAGCTCGGTCTTCGCGAGCTCGATCTCCTTCTTGACCAGGGTCGAGATGTCGCGGCTCGCGTCGGCGACGAGCTGGCCGATGGTGGGCTCGTCGTCCTTGACCGGCTGGGTCGTCATGGGCATCCCTCTGCAGGTGGCTCTCGGTGGGTCGTCTCGGGCGGTCCGGGACCGCTGCGGCGACCCTACAACCCAGGTGTGACCCGGCACCTGCGTGCCGGGCCACACCGCGTCAGTCGCCGCTGCCGGAGGACAGCCCCTTCGAGATCAGGTCCATCACCGACGAGTCCGCCAGCGTGGTGACGTCCCCGACCTCGCGCTTCTCGGCGACGTCGCGGAGCAGGCGGCGCATGATCTTGCCGGACCGCGTCTTGGGCAGCTCGGGCACGACCATGACCTGGCGCGGCTTGGCGATCGGGCCGATCTCCTTCGCGACGTGCGTGCGCAGCTCCTGCACGATGTCGGCGCCGCCGTCGCCCGCCTCCTCGCGCAGGATGACGAAGGCGCAGACCGCCTGGCCGGTGGTGTCGTCGGCGGCACCGACGACGGCCGCCTCGGCGACCTTCGGGTGCGACACGAGGGCCGACTCGATCTCCGTGGTGGAGAGCCGGTGGCCCGACACGTTCATGACGTCGTCGACACGGCCCAGCAGCCAGATGGCGCCGTCCTCGTCGAGCTTCGCCCCGTCGCCGGCGAAGTAGTAGCCGAGGTCCCCGAAGTGGGACCAGTAGGTGTCCTTGTAGCGCTCGTCGTCGCCCCAGATGGTGCGGAGCATCCCGGGCCACGGGGAGGTGACCACGAGCAGCCCGCCCTCGCCGTTGCCGACGGGCTTGCCGTCGTTGTCGACGACGGCGACCTCGATGCCGGGCACCGCGGCCATGGCGGAGCCGGGCTTGGCCTCGGTGACCCCGGGCATCGGCGAGATCATGTGGCCGCCGGTCTCGGTCTGCCACCAGGTGTCGACGATGGGCGCGGAGCCGGCGCCGATGTTCTCGCGGTACCAGACGTAGGCCTCGGGGTTGATCGACTCGCCCACGGAGCCGAGCAGGCGGAGGCTGGAGAGGTCGTACTCCGCCGGGATCTCCTTGCCCCACTTCATGAAGGTGCGGATCGCGGTCGGCGCCGTGTAGAGGATCGTCGCCCCCGTCTGCTGCACGATCTCCCACCAGCGGCCCTTGTGGGGCGAGTCCGGCGTGCCCTCGTACAGCACCTGCGTGGCGGCGTTCGCCGTCGGGCCGTAGACGATGTAGGTGTGCCCGGTGACCCAGCCGATGTCGGCGGTGCACCAGTAGACGTCGGTCTCGGGCTTGTGGTCGAAGGTGCCCCAGAACGTGTAGGCGGCCTGGGTGAGGTAGCCGCCCGACGTGTGGAGGATGCCCTTCGGCTTGCCCGTGGTGCCGGACGTGTACATGACGTAGAGCGGGTGCTCGGCGTCGAACAGCTCGGGCGTGTGCTCCGTGGAGGCGCCGGCGACGACGTCGTCCCACCACACGTCGCGGCCCTCGGCCCAGGAGCCCTCGGGCAGGTCCTGCCCGGTGCGCTTGACGACGAGCACCTTCTCGACGGGGGAGGCGTCGCCGAGCTTCACGAGGGCCTCGTCCACGGCGGGCTTGAGCGCGGAGGGGGCGCCGCGGCGGTAGCCGCCGTCGGAGGTGATGACGGCCTTCGCGCCGAAGCCGTCGATGCGGCTGGCGAGGGCGTCGGAGGAGAAGCCGCCGAAGACCACGGTGTGCGGCGCGCCGAGGCGGGCGCAGGCCAGCATCGCGACCACGGCCTCGGGGATCATCGGCATGTAGATCGCGACGGCGTCACCGGCCGTCACGCCGAGGTCGGTCAGCGCGTTGGCCGCCTGCGACACGAGGTCCTTGAGCTCGGCGTAGGTGATGTCGCGCGTGTCGCCCGGCTCGCCGACGAAGTGGAACGCGACCTTGTCGCCCAGCCCGTTCTCGACGTGGCGGTCGACGCAGTTGTACGCGACGTTGAGCTTGCCGCCCGTGAACCACTTCGCGAAGGGCGGGTTCGACCAGTCCAGCACCTCGGTGAACGGCTCGCCCCAGCTGAGGCGCTCGGCCTGCGTCGCCCAGAAGGCGAGCCGGTCGGCCGCAGCCTCGTCGTACGTCGCCTGCGTGACGTTGGCGGCGGCCGCCAGCTCGGCGGGCGGGGCGAAGCGCCGCTCCTCCTTGAGCAGGTTGGACAGGTTCTCGCTCACGTCTCTCTCCTCGATCGTTCGGTGGCCGGCCGGCCGGGCTTCTCCACAGGTCGTACGTCGCGGTCCGTTCGCCAGCCTAGGACGGGCGCCGGTCCGGACGAGACGTGCGTCACCCTCGTCCGGGCCAGCGTCGTACGTCGTGGGTTGCGCCCGCGTTGCGGACGCAACCCACGACGCGGGGTCAGTGCTGCGCCGCTCCCTCGGCACCCGCGCCGGTGAGGGCGCGGACCTCGAGCTCGGTGTACAGCTCCTCGGCCGCGGTCTCCCGCAGCGTCAGCGTGCCGATGATGCCGAGCAGGAAGCCGACCGGGATGGACACGAGCCCCGGGTTGTTGAGCGGGAAGAGCGCGAAGTCGGCGTTGGGCAGCAGCGACGTCTCCTCGCCCGAGGTGACGGGGGAGAGCAGCACCAGGCCGACGGAGGCGATGAGGCCGCCGTAGATGCTCCAGGTGGCGCCCCGCGTGTTGAAGCGCTTCCAGAACATGTTGAAGAGGATCGACGGCAGGTTCGCCGAGGCGGCGACCGCGAACGCGAGCGCCACGAGGAACGCGATGTTGAGCCGCTGCGCCGGGATGGCCAGGGCGATGGCGATGGCACCGATGACGATCGCCGAGATCTTCGCGACGCGCACCTCCTGCTTCTCCGTCACCTCCTGGTCGCGCTTGAAGACGCCCTTGTAGAGGTCGTGCGCCATCGACGAGGACGACGCGAGCGTCAGGCCGGCGACGACCGCGAGGATCGTGGCGAACGCGACGGCGGCGATGAGGGCCAGGAGCACGGCACCGCCGATGGAGCCCTCGCCTCCGCCGACCTCCTGGGCCAGCAGCGGGGAGGCCAGGTTGCCCGTCGCCCCCGCCTCGTCGGTGTCGATGAGGGCGGCCGCGCCGAAGCCGAGCACCAGCGTCATCAGGTAGAAGGCGCCGATGAGGCCGATCGCCCAGAGCACCGACTTCCGGGCGTCCTGCGCCGTCGGCACCGTGTAGAAGCGGATGAGGATGTGCGGCAGGCCGGCGGTGCCGAGCACGAGCGCGATGCCGAGCGACAGGAAGTCGAGGCGGTCGAGGAACGTGGTGCCGTACTGCAGGCCGGGCTGCAGGAACGCGTCGCCCTGGCCGGAGCGGTCCGCGGCCTCGCCGAGCAGCGCCGAGAGGTTGAAGTCGAACTTGAGCAGCACCAGGAAGACGATCAGCGCGGAGCCGGCCATGAGCAGCACGGCCTTGATGATCTGCACGTAGGTCGTGCCCTTCATGCCGCCGACCGTGACGTAGAAGATCATGAGCGCGCCGACGCCGACGATGACGATGTTCTTGACCGCCTCGCTGTCGACGCCGAGGAGCAGGGCGACGAGCGTGCCGGCGCCGACCATCTGCGCGAGCAGGTAGAAGATCGACACGATGACGGTCGACGTCGCCGCCGCCGTGCGCACGGGCCGTTGCCGCATGCGGAACGCCAGCTGGTCGGCCATCGTGTAGCGACCCGCGTTGCGCAGCATCTCGGCGACGAGGAGCAGGGCCACGAGCCAGGCGACGAGGAAGCCGATCGAGTAGAGGAAGCCGTCGTAGCCGTAGAGCGCGATCGCTCCGGAGATGCCGAGGAACGAGGCGGCCGACATGTAGTCGCCGCCGATCGCGAGGCCGTTCTGGAAGCCCGAGAAGGAGCGGCCGCCGGAGTAGAAGTCGGCGGCGGTCTTGGTCTGCCGGCTCGCCCAGAGCGTGACGCCGATCGTGATCGCGACGACGAAGAGGAAGAGCGACGTGGTGAGGAACTGCTGGTTCATCGGCGGGTCCCCTCGTGGAAGCGCTGCTCGAGGTCCCGCGCGAGCGGGTCGAGGTGGGTGCGGGAGTGGCGCGCGTACAGGAACGCGATGCCGAAGGTGGTGACGAACTGGAGGAGCCCGAAGAGGAGCAGCAGGTTGATGTTGCCGATGACCTTCGTGTTCATGAAGTCGCCGCCCCAGTTCGAGAGCACGACGTAGCTGAGGTACCAGACCAGGAACGCCGCGGTCCACGGCAGAGCACGAACGAGCGGTAGCGCCGGCGCAGCTCGGCGAACTGCTCGGTGTCGTGCAGCTCGCGGTAGATCGGCTCCGACTGCGAGCGGTAGTTCCGCTCGGACGCATCAGACATGGGTCCTCCTTCGGGTGTGAGCGCCGTCACGCTACGAGTGGCGGGGGTCACGCCGGAACGGGCCGGGCCGGGCCGGTCGCCGGGCGGGCGGGCCGCGTCGGCGAACGGTCGTCCACCGGCGACGAACGGTCGGCGGCACGGCGCGCGGCCCGGCACGTGCGGCGGTGCGCCCCGGCGGGTGGGCCGCGGTGACAGGATGGGGGACATGCGGGTCCACCACGCCGTCGCCGGCGTCCTCCGCCCCCGGTTCGCCGCCCGAGCGATCTGCCACGTGCTCGTCGTGGAGCACGAGGCGGGGCTCGTGCTCGTGGACGCCGGGTTCGGCACCGCGGACCTCGCCGACCCCCGCCGGCTCGGTCCGATGGGACGCGCCCTGCGTCCCGACCCCGACCCGAGCACGACCGCCCTGGCGGCCGTGCTCGCGCTCGGCTTCTCGGCGGAGGCGGTGACCCACATCGTGCTCACCCACCTTGACTTCGACCACGCGGGCGGGCTCTCCGACTTCCCGCACGCGGTCGTGCACACGACGGCGGAGGAGTGGGCGGCGGCCACGGTCGCGACCCACGCCCCGGAGCACCTGCGCTACAAGCCGGTGCAGTGGGCGACCACGAGCGACGTCCGCCGCTACGGCGGCGCGGGGGAACCCTGGCGCCACGAGCTGTCGGGGCACGAGGTGCTGCCCGGCATCACCCTCGTGCCGATGGTCGGGCACACCCGCGGGCACGCGATCGTCGCGGTCGAGGGCGACGACGGCCTCGTCGTCCACGCGGGCGACGCCGCCTTCGACGCGAGCGCGTACGGCGCGCGCCACGCCACCACCGGCAAGCCGCTCCGCCGGGTGCCGCCGATGCGGGCGTTCGAGGTGGCGGCGTGCCGCCAGCCGTGGCGGATCCGGGGCAACCACGCCGCGCTCCGGCGGCTGCAGGCGACGGAGGGTGTGACGGTCGTCAACGCCCACGACCCCCGGGTGTTCCCCGGCGAGTCCGAGGCCACGGGGGGGCGCGAGCCCTAGGCCACGGGGAGCTGCAGGGCGAAGATGGCGCCGCCCTCGGGGTGCTTCCGGTACGTCGCGGTGCCGCCCTGCGCCTCGGCGAGGATCCGCACGACGTAGAGACCGAGCCCGGTCCCGGTCGCCACCGAGGTCGCCGGGCGGGAGAACTCCCGGAACAGGTGCGGCTCGAAGTCCTCGGGCACGCCGGGGCCACGGTCGACGACCTCGATGCGCACCGTGCGCCCACCCGTGCCGGGTCGCACGGCGATCCGGACCGGCGCCGCGCCGTACCGGTGCGCGTTGCTGAGGAGGTTCCCCAGCATCTGCTCGAGGCGCAGCGGGTCGGCCCAGGCGGCGGGGACCTCGGAGAGGTCGAGGCCGATTCCCTCGTGACCGCCGAACAGGTCGGTGAGGAGGGCGGGCAGGTCGACGCGGTGCAGGTCGACGTGGAGGGTGCCGCGGTGCACCTGGGTCGCGGTGAACAGGTCCGCGGTGACGCGGTCGAGCTGGGAGACCTGGCGCTTCACGGAGCGGTAGAGCTGCTCCTGGTCGGCCTCGCTCAGGGTCGCGAGGCCCCAGGAGACGGCCTCGACCGCGCCGTCGATGACGGCGATGGGGCCGCGGAGCTCGTGGGCGGCGGTGGCGATGGCGCGGCGCAGCAGGCCGACGTCCTCGGTGGTCGAGTCGAGGTAGACGAAGATCGTCGTCCCGGCGCGGCGCAGGGTGGCGCGCACGGTGCCGGCGTCGACGAGGGCCTCGAAGACGGCGTCGTTCTCGTGGCGGTGGGTGGCGACGTGGTGGGCCAGCCCGGGCGCGGTGAGGCTGAGGAGCGAGCCCACCTCCGGCGAGCCGCCCAGCAGCCGACGGGCGACCGGGTTGGCGGAGCGGATCCGGGGCGAGGCCTCCTCCGTCACCTCGAGCACCCCGAAGGGGGCGTGCTCGAGGGCGGCGGCGGCACCGGTGGACCGGTCCGTGCCCCCGGCCCGCTCGACGGGTGTGGGGCCGGTGCGCACGGGCCGCGCCGTACCCTCCCCGGCCGGTCCCTGGCTGACGGCCACCGGCTGGCTCGGGCGGCGGGTGAGCCCGCTGACCTCCTCGACGTAGGCCAGGATCGCGTGGAGCGAGGTGCCCTTCTGCACGTAGCCGTCGGCGCCGGCGGCGACGGCGCGGGAGGCCATCTGCGTCGCGCCGAAGGCGGACATGGCGATGATCTTGGCGCGGGGGAGCGAGCGGCGGAGCGTCGGCAGGGCCTCGAGACCGTCCATCACCGGCATCGCGATGTCGAGCAGGACGAGGTCGGGCACGGTGCGGCGGGCGACCTCGATGCCGGCGCGACCGTCGGCGGCCTCGCCGACCACCTCGAAGCCGCCACGGGCGAGCACGAGGCGCAGCAGGTTGCGCAGGTCGGCGGTGTCGTCGACGACGACGACGCGGCGGCCGGTGCCGGGGGCCGCGGCGGCGGGCGGGACGGTCGCGTCCGTCCCGACGGGCGCGAGGGGGGTGCTCGGCAGCGGCGCTGGCTCGATCGTGCGCATGGGTGGGGTCCGATCATCCGAGGAGTGGCCCCACTGTCCCGCATCGGGAGGGTTCGCGCAGGCGGTTCGGTGCGGACTCCTCCAGTCCGCTTGCCCGAACGGACAATTTTCCTAGAGTTGAGGGGAATCGACTCAACTCTCGGGTCGTTGCAAGGAACAGACGGTCACACTGGCCGTCGGAACCGCGGAGCACCGCTCCGCCCCCGCAGGACACCCACGCAGACCAGGAGCCGCCCCATGAGTCAGTTCGGTGCCGACAGGTTCACGACCCGCGCCCGCGAGGCGATCGAGGTCGCCCAGGTCGCCGCCACCACCGCCGGCAACACCTCCACCGAGCCCGTCCACCTGCTCGTCGCCCTCCTCGGGGGCGGACCGGGCCGGGCCGAGCAGGAGGGCATCGTGCGGAGCGTCGTCACCGCCTCCGGTGTCGACCCCGCGACGCTGCTCGGCGCCGCGCAGGCGGCCGTGGCCGCGCTCCCGCGGGCCTCGGGTGCGACCGTGCAGCAGCCCGGTGCCTCGCCCGCGCTCACCCGCGTGCTCGCCAAGGGCATCGACCTCGCGGCCGCGATGAAGGACGACTACGTCGCCTCCGAGCACCTGCTCGTGGCGCTCGCCTCGGTCGAGAGCAGCGCGCAGAAGGTGCTGACCGACGCCGGCTTGACGATGCAGGGCCTCTCGGAGCAGCTCGTCACGGTCCGTGGGTCGCGCCGGGTCACCAGCCAGGACGCGGAGTCGACGTACGAGGCCCTCGAGAAGTACTCCGTCGACCTCACCGCCGCTGCGGAGGAGGGCCGGCTCGACCCGGTCATCGGCCGCGACGCCGAGATCCGCCGCGTCATCCAGGTGCTGAGCCGGCGCACCAAGAACAACCCGGTGCTCATCGGCGAGCCCGGCGTCGGCAAGACCGCCGTCGTGGAGGGCCTCGCCCAGCGCGTCGTCGACGGCGACGTGCCCGACTCCCTCAAGGGACGGCGCGTGCTCAGCCTCGACCTCGCGGCGATGGTCGCGGGCGCGAAGTACCGCGGCGAGTTCGAGGAGCGCCTCAAGGCCGTGCTCGAGGAGATCAAGGACGCCGGCGGACAGGTCATCACCTTCATCGACGAGCTGCACACGGTCGTCGGCGCGGGTGCCGGCGGCGAGGGCGCGATGGACGCCGGCAACATGCTCAAGCCCATGCTGGCCCGCGGCGAGCTGCACATGGTCGGCGCGACGACGCTCGACGAGTACCGCGAGCACGTCGAGAAGGACCCGGCCCTCGAGCGCCGCTTCCAGCAGGTGTTCGTCGGCGAGCCCAGCGTCCCCGACACGATCCAGATCCTGCGCGGCATCCAGGAGAAGTACGAGGCCCACCACGGCGTCCGCATCACCGACGCCGCGCTGGTCGCCGCCGCGACGCTGAGCCACCGCTACATCACCGGCCGGCAGCTGCCCGACAAGGCGATCGACCTCATCGACGAGGCCGCCTCGCGCCTGCGGATGGAGCACGAGTCGTCCCCGGAGGAGGTGGACCAGCTCCGCCGCCTGGTCGACCGGCTGAAGATGGAGCAGTTCGCGCTCGAGAAGGAGCACGACGACGCCTCCGTCGAGCGGCTCGCCGCGCTCCGCTCCGACCTCGCCGACCGCGAGGAGGAGCTGCGGGCGCTGGAGTCGCGCTGGGAGCGCGAGCGGGCGTCCCTCGAGGGCGAGGGCGAGCTGCGTCGCCAGCTCGACCAGCTGCGGGTTGAAACGGAGCGGCTTGAGCGCGACAGCCTGGCGCTGCCCGAGGGCGAGGACAAGTACGCCGTGCTGCAGCAGCGGTACGAGGTGCAGCAGCAGGTCCGGGACATGGAGGCCAGGCTCGCCAGCCTCTCCCAGGCTCCGCGCATGGAGAAGGACCAGGAGCCGCTCGTCGGCGACGAGGTCGGTCCCGCGCAGATCGCGGACGTCGTGGAGGCCTGGACGGGCATCCCGACCGGTCGCCTCCTCGAGGGCGAGGGCTCGAAGCTGCTCCGCATGGAGGAGGTCATCGGCGAGCGCCTCATCGGGCAGCGGGAGGCCGTGACGGCGGTGAGCGACGCCGTACGGCGCTCGCGGGCCGGCATCGCCGACCCCGACCGCCCCACGGGCTCGTTCCTCTTCCTGGGTCCGACGGGCACGGGCAAGACGGAGCTGGCGAAGGCGCTCGCGGACTTCCTGTTCGACGACGAGCGGGCGATCGTGCGGATCGACATGAGCGAGTACGCCGAGAAGCACTCCGTCGCGCGGCTCGTCGGGGCGCCGCCCGGCTACGTCGGGTACGACGAGGGCGGTCAGCTCACCGAGGCGGTGCGCCGTCGGCCCTACTCCGTCGTGCTGCTGGACGAGGTCGAGAAGGCGCACCCCGAGGTCTTCGACATCCTGCTGCAGGTGCTCGACGACGGTCGTCTCACCGACGGGCAGGGTCGCACGGTCGACTTCCGGAACACCCTGCTCATCCTGACGTCGAACCTGGGCGCGACGTACCTCATCGACCCGATCCTGGCGCCCGAGCAGAAGCGCGAGCTCGTGCTCGCGGAGGTGCGGTCGCGGTTCAAGCCGGAGTTCCTCAACCGGCTCGACGAGGTCGTGCTCTTCGACGCGCTGACGATGGAGGCGCTGCGCAGCATCGTCGACATCCAGCTCCGCCTGCTCGAGGAGCGCCTCGCGGCGCGGCGGATCTCGGTGGAGGTGACCGACGCGGCGAAGGAGTGGCTGGCGGACACGGGCTTCGACCCGGCCTACGGCGCCCGGCCGCTGCGCCGGCTCATCCAGTCGGCGATCGGCGACCCGCTGGCGCGGATGCTCATCGGCGGCGAGGTCGGCGACGGCGGCACCGTCCGGGTCGACCACCCCGAGGGCAGCGACGCCCTGGAGCTGAGCGTCGTCTGATCGGGCGCTGACCCCCTCTGCGCGGTCGTGGTGCGAGCCCTGCACTTTCCGCAGGCCTCGCACCACGACCCGGGGGCGTTGGTCGCGCATGGTGGAATGAACGGGTGACCTCAGGAGCATCCGAGCGCCGCCCGCCCCAGGTGACCTTCGCCGGATGGCTGGTGGTCGGTGGGTCCGTCTTCGTGCTGCTCGGGGCCTTCGAGGCCATGTCGTCGCTGCGCACGCTCGAGACCCGCGCCATGATCGAGCAGTTCCTCGACGAGCCGCCGGGCAGCTCCCTGGGCATCGGCGTGGAGCGGGCCCGGGAGCTCCGTCGCATCGCGATCTTCGTGCTGGCCGTCTGCGCGACGGTCGCCGCGATCCTCGGCGTCTTCGCGCTCCGCCGCGACAAGGGCGCCCGCATCGGGCTCACGGTCGTGGCGCCACCGCTGTTCCTGGCGGGCTCCGTCGCCGGCGGCTTCGCCTCCGCGGTGGTGACGGTCTCCATCGTCATGCTGTGGTTCGAACCGGCGCGCAGCTGGTTCGCCCGCCGCCCCCTCCCCGAGCGCTTCCGGGTGCCGCGGGAGGGAAGCGCCCGCGTCGACCGGCCCGCCCGACCGGACAGCACGGGCGGCACCGGCGGCCCGGACCGCTCGGCCCTCGGGGGCGGCACCCCGCCGCCGTACGACGCGCAGCCGCCCACCGACGGCCCCGTGCAGCAGCCGTGGGGGCGCTCGACGGGAGGCTCGACGTACCCGACCTACCCGCCGCACCGGCTCGACGAGCCGGAGCAGCCCGCCGGCTCGCCGTACGCGCCGGGCTCGCCGTACGCGCCCGGTTCGCCCTCCGCGCAGCCCGCGGCGTACCACGGCTTCGGGGAGACCCACGGCGGTCCGGTGCCGGGGCAGGCACCGTGGGCGGCCGCCCCGACGCGGCGCCCCGGCGCGGTCATGGCGGCGGCGCTCGCGACGTGGATCGCGTCCGGTCTCCTGGCGGTGCTGATGCTCGTGCAGGCCGCGGTCGTGCTCGCCTCGCCCGACCTGCTCATGGACGAGGTGCGGCGCACGCAGCCCGAGCTGCTCGACCAGGGCGTGACGGAGGGCTACCTCGTCGGCGCGACGATCGGCATGGTCGGCTTCGTCGTGGTGTGGTGCGTGGTCGCCTGCGTGCTGGCGGTGTTCACGCTGCGCGGTCGCGGCTGGGCGCGCGTGCTGCTGCTGGTCTCCGCCGGGGTCGCGGGTGGCATCTGCCTCCTCGGCACGCTGCTCGCCCCGCCCCTGATCGTCGGGGTCCCGGCCACCGCCATCGCCGTCGTCGCCCTGCTGCGGCGCGAGGTGGCCGCGTGGTTCGCGGCCCAGGACCGGTCGCGGCGCGCATGAGCGGCTACGGCGGGCCGTCGCCGTCCGACCCCGCCTGGAGCTGGCAGGCCGCGCCCGGTGCCACGGGCAACCCCTACGGCATCCCCGACCACCGTCCGCCGCGGCCGGGGTCGGTCATCGCGGCGGGTGTGATCACGATGGTCTGCTCGATCGGGGTCGCCCTCAGCGCCGGCACGGTGGCCGCCCTCGGTGCGCTCATCTCGCTCAGCGGCTTCACCGCCGAGGACACCGGCGGCATGGGCGACGCCTTCGGCGTGGCCTTCGGGATCTTCGCCGCCGTCGCCGCGGCCTTCACCGCTTGGGCCGTGGCGGCCTTCGTGCTCGGGATCCTCGTCATCCGCGGGTCCGGCGTCGCGCGCTGGATGCTCGCCGTGAGCTCCGTGCTCGTCACGCTCCTCATGCTGGGCGCGGCGATCATCGTCGCCGACGTGGAGTCGCTCGTCGTGACCGTCCCGGGGATCGTCCTGCCGCTGCTCGTCGTGGCGCTCCTCTTCCTGCCGGGCACGACGCCGTGGTTCGCCCACGGCGGCGGCTCCGGGCAGCTCATCACGACCGCGCCCGGCTACGGCGCCGGCCAGGTGGCGGGCTCGCCGTACGCGCCGGGGAGCCCCTACGGGCCGCCGGCGCAGGGGTACGGCGCGGGTGGACCGGCGCCGTACGCCCCGCCACGACCCCAGGCTGGGCCCGACCTCCGGAAGCCGCCCCCGGGGCCGGAGGCGCCGCGCTGATCGGTGCTCCGCCACAGCGGGACGTCATGCGTTGCGGCGGTTGGGGGCTGCGGCTCGCATGACGTCAGCGAGGGGGTGCGGGGTGTCCACCGGCCGGGGGCGCGGAAGTGTGCGGCTGGGGCGGTTCCGGCTGGCTCCGACCTGTCCCAGGCGCACAGTCCCGAGGTGGCTCAGTCCGCTGCGCCGAGGTGGACCAGACGCGTCCCGTCCGCGGCCCACAGGTCGAGCGTCGTCGGTGATCCCGACCAGCGCACCGCCGCCACGAACTCCTCGACCAGCTCGCCGCTGCGGTCGCAGGCTCCGCCGCGCGCCGTCCCGGGCTCGAAGGCGAACGTGCCGTCGTCCGCCGCCTCGTAGGTGCCCACGAGGCCGGCGCACCCGGCCGGGCTGCTGACCCGGCCGTCGGCGACGGCGAGCTCGATCCGGGTGCCGTCGCCGAGGGCGGTCACGAAGGCCCGCTCGGGGAAGTGGACCCGGCTGAGCTCCACCAGCGTCGTACCGTCCCCTGCCTGCAGCACCAGCTCGTCACCGTCGCGCACGGCGGCGGACCTGGTGTCGACGAGGGTCTGTCCGAGCCGGCTGCCGCACCCGACGAGCGTGGTGAACACGCGCTCGAAGCGGAGCGCGCCGTCGTCGCCGCGGACGACCTCGCCGCCGGTCGAGTTGCAGACGTCGACGCCGCTGGCGACGTCGCCGGCGATCGTGATCCGTGCGTCGCCGGCGTGGGGCAGCACTTCGCCCGCGACGCGCTCCACGATCCAGGTGCCGTCGACGGCGGCGCTCGTCTCCGCGTCGGCCCCCGTACGGCGCAGCTCCACCACCGTCGCCCCTGCGGCGTCCCGGAGGTGGAGCGTGTCGGGATCGAGGAGGACGGCACTCGTCACCTCCTGGAGCGCCCCGATGACGCTCGTGTGGGGGACGCAGCCGATCAGCGTGGAGCCGAAGGAGTCGAGTCGGAGCTCGCCCGGTTGCCCCCACGTGACATCGGCGAAGAACGAGTTGCACCCGTCGCTGCCCGTCGCGTCCCCGTTCTCGTCCAGGGTCACGTAGGCACGCTGCTCGGCGGCGTCGGCACGGGACAGACCGTCGAAGGCGACGACGTCCCACGAGCCGTGGGCCGTCTCGGCGGTCGCCGGGGTTTCCTCCGGCGTCGCTGCCGGAGAGCTCGTCGCCGCGGGATCGTCCGCGTCCCTGCTGCCGTCGCCGCCGTTCGCGACCGCTAGCGACAACCCGCCGCCGAGCAGCACCACAGTCGCCGCCACGACCCCGCCGACCAGCAGTCGCCGGCGGCGAACAGGCTCGTCCATCGATCACTCCTCCGCACGCGCGAACCAGCGCGACCCCTCGACCACGCTCGCCACCAGACGCGTCGTACCCCCGCGGAGGTTCCCGACCTATGCCCGCAGCTCCGCGGCGCGCAGCCGTCGGATGCCCTCGACGACGACGTCCTCGTCCTTGCAGAACGCCCACCGCACGAGGTGCCGGCCCGCGTCGCCGGTGAAGAACCCCTGCAGCGGGATCGCGACGACGCCGGCGCGCTCGGGCAGGGCGGCGCAGAAGGCGGCGCCGTCGGTCCAGCCGAGGTCCTCGACGTCGGTGACGGTGAAGTAGGTGCCCTCGGAGACCCGCGGGGCGAGCCCGGCCTCGGTGAGCCCGGCGATCATCAGGTCCCGCCGCCCCTGCAGCTCGGCCGCGAGGGCGAGCGGGAAGTCCGCCTCGTGGTCGAGGGCGTGCGCGGCGGCGGGCTGCAGCGGCGAGCCTGAGGTGAAGGTCGTCCACTGCTTGACGGCGAGCACGGCGTCGACGAGGTGGGCCGGCCCGGTCGCCCAGCCGACCTTCCAGCCGGTGAGCGACCAGGACTTGCCGAGGCTGGACAGGGTCAGGGTCCGCTCGGCCATCCCGGGGAACGTCGCGATCGGCCGGTGCCGTCGCCCGTCGAAGACGAGGTGCTCGTAGACCTCGTCGGTCACCACGACCACGTCGTGGCGCACGGCCAGCTCCGCGACGACGGCCAGCTCCTCGTCGGTCAGCACGGTGCCGGTCGGGTTGTGCGGGGTGTTGAGGAGGAGGAGGCGGGTGCCGTCGTGCACGGCCGCCCGCAGGGCCTCGACGTCGAGCCGGAACGACGGGGCCGGGAGCGTCACGGGCCTCGGCACCGCGCCGGCCATCTGCAGCATCGCGGGGTAGGAGTCGTAGGAGGGCTCGAGCAGCACGACCTCGTCGCCGGGGTCGACGAGCCCGAGCACCGCGCTGGCGATGCCCTCCGTCGCGCCCGTGGTGACGACCACCTGGGTCTCGGGATCGAGGTCGATGCCGTGGTGCCGGGCCTGGTGGCGGGCCACGGCCTCGCGCAGCGCGGGGACGCCGCGGCCGGGCGCGTACTGGTTCCGACCCTCCAGCAGCGCCGCCCGCGCCCGTTCGAGCACCGAGGCGGGGCCGTCGGTGTCGGGGAAGCCCTGGCCGAGGTTCACCGCGCCCGTCCGCATCGCGAGGGCGGACATGGCGGAGAAGATCGTGGGCGGGATGCCGTCCAGGCGCCGAGCGGTCAGCGGATCGGCTCCGGCGGCTCGTCCCCCCGGTCCGGGCGTGGGTCCAGCGGGTCCGCGCCGTCGGGGTCGAGACCGGAGAGGTCGTCGGGCGCCTTCTCCGAGGGGTCCGACGGATCCCGCGTCGGCTCCGGGTCCGCGGCGGGGCCGCGTGGGCGCCGTACCTTCTTGTTGAGGTCCCACAGGAAGTCAGGGTCGTCGTCCGGCCCCATCGGCCGCGCCGGGCCGGGTCGCGCGGGCGAGCCACCGCCGGGGCGGCGCTTCTCGAGGGCGCGCACGAGCAGGTAGACGCCGATCGCGATGACGGCGAGCACGAGCGCGAACTTCAGCACCCCTTCACTGTAGCCAGCCCCCGGGCACGCCCCGGGTCCACCGCGACGACCACGACGGCGACGACCCTCGTTACCCTGGGCCCGTGAAGCAGTTCGTCACCTACACGCTCATGCGGCTCGCGCTCTTCGTCGTCGTGTACGCCGTGGTGCTCGGCGTGTGGACGCTCGTCTTCGGCTCCGGTCCGCTCATCCAGCTGCCGCCGCTCATCATCGCGATGCTGATCTCCGGCATCGTCGCCTTTGTGCTGCTCGACGAGCAGCGCGAGGCCTTCGCGGAGCGCGTCGACGCCCGCGCGAAGCGCGTCTCGAGCAGCTACGAGAAGTCGCGCAGCCGCGAGGACGAGGACGAGGTCTGAGGCTCGTGCCCGGGCTGGTCAGCCACCACGACCCGCACCACCGGCGCTGGCTGGCCGAGGCGGTCCGTCGCGTCGAGGCCGATGCCAACCGCTCGGCCGACACCCACCTCCACCAGTTCCCGCTGCCCGTCGCCTGGGACGTCGACCTCTACCTCAAGGACGAGTCGGTCCACCCCACGGGCTCGCTGAAGCACCGCCTGGCGCGCTCGCTGTTCCTCTACGCGCTCGTGAACGGCTGGGTGCGTGAGGGCACGACCGTCATCGAGGCGTCCTCGGGCTCGACGGCCGTCTCGGAGGCCTACTTCGCGCGCCTCCTCGGCCTGCCCTTCGTCGCCGTGATGCCCCGCTCCACGTCGCCGGAGAAGGTCGCGCTCATCGAGTTCCACGGCGGGCGCTGCCACTTCGTGGACGAGCCGGGCGCCGTGTACGACGAGGCCCGCCGCCTCGCCACCGACCTCGACGCCGCGACGGCCGCGGGCGGGCACTACATGGACCAGTTCACCTACGCCGAGCGGGCGACCGACTGGCGCGGCAACAACAACATCGCGGACTCGATCTTCTCCCAGCTCGAGCTGGAGCGGCACCCGGTGCCCGCGTGGGTGGTCGTCGGTGCCGGCACGGGCGGCACGTCGGCCACCATCGGGCGCTACGTGCGCTACCGGCGCCACGACACCCAGGTGCTCGTCACCGATCCCGAGGGGTCCGCCTTCGCGGGCGGGTACGCCGCGGGCGACGCCTCCCACACCGTCGCGACGCGCTCCCGGATCGAGGGCATCGGCCGGCCGCGGGTCGAGCCGTCGTTCGTGCCGGGCGTGGTCGACGCGATGCTGACGGTGCCCGACGCGGCGTCCGTGGCCGCGGCGCGCTGGTGCACCCGCGTCACGGGACGCGCCGCAGGCGGGTCGACGGGCACGGCGCTGTGGGGCGCGGTCACGGTGCTCGCGCAGATGCGCGCCGAGGGCCGGGCCGGCTCGGTCGTCACGCTGCTCTGCGACGGCGGGGAGCGCTACGCCGCGACGTACTACGACGACGACTGGGTGGCCGCGCAGGGCCTCGACATCGCGCCGTACACCGCCGCGCTCGAGGCGTTCGTCGCGACGGGGACCTGGCAGCCGCCGGGGGGCTGAGCTCCTCGTCGTGTAACGCGGTGTCCGGGCTACTGTGCAAGCGGTAGACCGCCGTCATGGACGCACCTACACCGCACAAGACGCCAGAACCCTTCCATGGTGGCCCGGACACCGCGTTACAGCGCGGCCCCGGCCGGACCGGCCGGACCCGCCAGCGCCCCCAGCGCCCCTCAGCGCCGCTTGCGCTGCTCGAGGTGCCCGCGGATGCGGGTCTCCGACTGGCCGAGCACCTTCGCGAGGAGCTGGACGCGGAAGACGTAGGCGAGCACGCCGCCGACGAGGAGCAGGCAGAAGATCGCGAACCACATGGCGCCCAGGGTGCCTCGGCGGCGGGCTCCGAAACCAGGGGCGGGTCAGGAACCGACGAGGAAGCCCGCGAACAGCCCGACACCGGCGAGCAGCTCGGCGACGCCGGTGCGCGCGAGCACCGGGATGAGCGCCGGCCCGCGGGCGCCGCGCATGACGATGCCGGCCGCGCCGGCCGCCGGGGGCACGAAGACGAGCGACAGCAGCACCCACGGCGTGGTGAGCACCGCGATGGCGACGAAGTCCGCGCCGGCGCCGGCGACGAGCAGCACGTAGAACCAGCGGGTGCGCTGCTCCCCGAGCCGCACGGCCAGGGTGCGCTTGCCCGCCACGGTGTCGGTGGGCACGTCGCGCAGGTTGTTGGCGACGAGGATGGCGCAGGCGAGCGCGCCGATGCCCGCGCCGGCGTAGAGGCTCGGCGGCAGGGTCTCGCTCGTGAACGCACCGACCTGCACGAACGTCGTGCCGACGGTCGCGACGAGGCCGAAGAAGACGAACACCATGACCTCGCCGAGGCCGAGGTAGCCGTAGGGGTGCGACCCGCCCGTGTAGAACCAGGCCGCCACCACGCAGACCACGCCGGCGGCGACGAGCCACCAGGCGGTCGTGGCGGCGAGCACGAGGCCCGCGACGCCGGCCACGCCGAACGCGGCGAAGGCCGCGGTCTTCACCGCGGTGGGCGACGCGAGGCCGGAGCCGACCAGGCGCAGCGGTCCGACGCGGGTCGTCGTCGGTGCCGCGGATGCCGTCGGAGTAGTCGTTCGCGTAGTTCACCCCCACCTGCAGCGCGAGCGCGACGACCGCGGCGAGCAGCGCCTTGCCGACGTGCAGCGCGTCCCCGTACGCCGCGACCCCGGTGCCGGCGAGCACCGGTGCGATGGCCGCGGGCAGGGTGCGGGGACGGGCTCCGGCGACCCAGTGGGCCGCGGTGGCGCGGGTCGGCGGGGGGACGGCGGTGGACATGGTCGCTGATCCTCCCACCGGGTCCGGTCGGTAACCTGCACCGGTGCCCTCCTCCGCCCTCCGTCCGGTGCACGGCAGCGCCGCGGAGGTCGTCGGGGCCGTGGCCGCCTGGCTCGCCGCCGACCCCGAGCCCGACCCGCTGGTCGTCGAGACCTCCGGCTCGACGGGCCGCCCCAAGCGCGTGCGGCTCTCCCGCCGGGCGGTGCTCGCCTCGGGCGCCGCGACGGCGGAGGTGCTCGGCGCGAGCGGCCAGTGGCTGCTGGCGCTGCCCGCGACGTACGTCGCCGGCGTGCAGGTCGTCGCCCGCTCCCTGACCGCCGGCCACCGCCCCGTGCTGCTCGACGACCACGCCGACCTCGCGGCTGCCGCCGCGGCGATGACGCCGGGGGTGCCGCACCTCGTCTCCCTCGTGCCGACCCAGCTGCTGCGCCTGCTCGACGACCCCGCCGCGACGGCCGCGCTCCGCGGCTTCCACACGGTGCTCCTCGGCGGCGGACCGATCGACCCGGCCCTCCGCGAGCGGGCCGAGGGTGCCGGGGTGCGCGTCGTCGCGACGTACGGCTCGGCGGAGACGGCCGGCGGCTGCGTGTACGACGGGTGGCCGCTCCCCGGCGTACGCCTGCGGACCGACGCCGCGACCGGGCGGCTGGAGGTGGCCGGCCCGACGCTGTTCGACGGCTACGACGGTGACCCCGAGCTGACCGCCGACGTGCTGCGCGACGGGTGGTTCCGCACGTCGGACGCGGCGCGGCTCGACGCCGACGGGCGGCTCACGCTGCTCGGCCGGCTCGACGACATGGTGGTCTCCGGGGGCGTCAACGTGCCCACCCCCGCGGTCGCCCGCCGCCTGCGCGCCCACCCCGACGTGGCCGAGGCGGAGGTGCTCGGCGTGCCCGACGAGGAGTGGGGGCAGGCGGTCGTCGCCTTCGTGGTGCCGCGGGCGGGCGCCTCGCCGGACCCGGCGGCACTGCGGGCCTGGGTCGTCGCCGAGCACCCCCGCACCTGGGCGCCGCGCCGCGTGCTCGTGCTCGACGCGATCCCCCTGCTGCCCAACGGCAAGACCGACCGGGTGCGCCTGCGTGAGGGGGCCGCGCGATGAGGCTGCACGTCGTGGCGCTGCCGCTGCACACGCGGTTCCGCGGCCTGACGGTGCGCGAGCTGGCGCTCGTGGAGACGGAGACCGGGACCGGCGCCGGGTGGGGGGAGTGGTCGCCGTTCACGGAGTACGACGCCGCGGTCTCCGCGCCCTGGCTCGCCTGCGCGCTCGAGGCGGCGGCCGGTGACTGGCCGACCCCCGTGCGCGACGCGGTGCCCGTCAACGTCACCGTGCCCGCCTGCGACCCGGAGACCGCGCACCGCATCGTCGCCGCCGGCGGGTGCCGCACCGCGAAGGTGAAGGTGGCGGAGCGCGGCCAGGTGCTCGCCGACGACCTCGCGCGGGTCGAGGCCGTGCGCGCCGCGCTCGACGCGGAGGGCCCCGGCGGGCTCGTGCGCATCGACGTCAACGGCGGCTGGTCGGTCGACGAGGCGGTGCGCGCCATCCCGCTGCTGGACCGGGCGGCCGGGGGGCTGGAGTACGTCGAGCAGCCGTGCGCGACGGTCGAGGAGCTGGCCGCGGTACGGCGCCGCGTCGACGTGCCGATCGCCGCCGACGAGTCGATCCGGCGGGCCGCCGACCCCTACCGCGTGCGGGACCTCGAGGCCGCCGACATCGCCGTGCTCAAGGTGCAGCCCCTCGGCGGGGTCGCCGCCTGCCTGCGGATCGCCGAGGACATCGGCCTGCCCGTCGTGGTGTCGTCCGCGCTGGAGTCGTCGGTCGGCATCGCGGCCGGCGTCGCCCTCGCCGCGGCGCTGCCGGAGCTGCCGCACGCCTGCGGCCTCGCCACGGTGCAGCTGTTCGAGGCGGACGTGGTCGTCGACCCGCTGGTGCCCGTCGACGGCCTGCTGCCGGTGCGGCCGGTCGTGCCGGATCCCGCGCTGCTGGCGCGGCACGCGGCGCCCGCCGACCGGGTGGCCTGGTGGACGGAGCGGCTGGAGACGACCCGCGCTGCCCGGGGACCGGAGGCGCGCGCATGACGGAGCCCACCGCCGTACGCCTCGCCCGCGGCGTCGTCGCCGCCCTCCTGCGGGCCGGCATCACCGAGGTCGTGCTCGCGCCCGGTTCGCGCAACGCGCCGCTGGCCTTCGCGGTGTGGGACGCCGCGCGCGCCGGGCGGCTGCGGCTGCACACCCGGATCGACGAGCGCACCGCCGGCTTCCTGGCCCTCGGGCTGACCCGGGTCGGGGCGCGGGCCGCGGTGGTCTGCACCTCGGGCACCGCCGTCGCCAACCTGCACCCCGCGGTGCTGGAGGCCGCCCACAGCGCCGTGCCCCTCGTCGTCGTCAGCGCCGACCGCCCCGCCTCGCTGCGGGGTACCGGCGCATCGCAGACCACCGACCAGGTGCGGATGTTCGGCGACGCGGCCGCCTTCGTGGACGTCGCGGAGGAGGTGGAGCTGCCGGCGCTGGACGCCCTGCTCGCTCCCGGGGCCGGCAGCCCGGGGCCGCTGCAGCTCAACGTGCAGCTCTCCGGCGCGCTCGTGCCGGTCGATCCCTGGCCCGCCGCGGACATCCCGTCCGCGAGCCCGCCCGACGGTCCGCGGATCGCCGGCTCCCGGGCGGCGGACGTCTACCGGGCCCGGCTGGCCGAGGGTGCCGCCCACGTGCTGCCCGCCGGACCCCGCACCGTCGTCGTCGCCGGCGACGACGCCGGCCCCCCGGCCCGGATGCTCGCCGAGGCCGCCGGCTGGCCGCTGCTGGCGGAGCCGAGCTCGGGGGCGCGCACGGGGCCGAACGCGCTGCGCTGCTACCGCCTGCTGCTCGACACCGACCTCGGCGCCCAGGTGGAGCGGGTCGTCGTGGTGGGCCACCCCACCCTGTCGCGTCCGATCACGCGGCTCGTCGAGCGCGCGGACGTCGAGGTCGTCTCCGTGCGGCACGCCGGCCGCTGGGCCCGGCGCCCGTTCCCCGTCGCGGCGGAGCACGACGCGGTGGCGGCGCCGGACTTGCCCTCTCCCGCCGACGCGGCCTGGTTGGCCGCCTGGCAGGAGGCCGACCGGGCCGCGGCGCGACGCGTCGACGCGCTCGTGGCGGCGGAGGGCGAGCCGACGCCGTACGAGGTCGCCGGCACCGTCGCCCGCGCCCTGCCCGCCGGGGGACTGCTCGTCGTCGGCGCCTCGAGCCCGATCCGCGACCTCGACCTCATGGGCGTCGTGCCCCCCGCCGGACAGCGACGGCTCGTGCTCGCCAACCGCGGGCTCGCGGGCATCGACGGCACCGTGTCGACGGCCATCGGCGCCGCGCTGGGGCGCCCGCACTCGACGCGTGCGCTGGCGCTGGTGGGCGACGTGACGTTCCTCCACGACCACGGCGGGCTCGTGCTCGGGCCCCGCGAGGAGCAGCCCGACCTCACGATCGTCGTCGTCAACGACGACGGCGGCTCGATCTTCGCGATGCTGGAGCAGGGCGACCCGGCCCACGCCGACGCCTTCGACACCCTCTTCGGCACGCCCCACGGCGTCGACCTGGCGAGCCTGTGCGCCGCGACGCGCACCCCCCACTGGCGCGTCGAGTCCGTCGCCGAGCTCGAGCACGCCCTCGCGTCGCCGGCGGGTGGGGTGGAGGTCGTCGAGGTGCGGGTACGCCGCGACAACCGCCGCGCGCTCGACACCGCGCTGCGTGGGTTGGGTGCCTGAGACGCTCGTCGTCCTCAGCCGGGCTGCGTCGCCTCGTGGGGCGGCCAGACGACGGTGAACCGCTCGAAGACGATGTCCTGGTCCTCGGACCACGTGGCGCCGCGGGCGGTACTGACCCGCGTCCAGTAGCGACGGTGCTCGCGCTGCCAGCTCGCCAGGCTGAGGTCGTCCTCGCCCTCCTCGGCGGCGAACGCAGCGTCGGCGCTCGTGAACGGACCCACCCGCAGCTCGGTGGTGCGCAGCACCGCCCGGGGGAAGCCGCCGCCGTCGCAGGCGATCCAGTGCGAGCCGATGCGGGGGAGCCCCTCTCCGCGGGCGAGGAAGTCGGCGACGAGCTCCGCGGTGGCGCGCTTCCGGCCCGACAGCACGAGCCCGAGCAGCTCGTCGGCGAGGCGCGCGGAGTCGCCGAAGTGCTCGACCGTGTGGTCGGGACAGGCACTGACGGCCTCCGGGTACGCCGCCGCGTACGCCGCCCACATCTCCGCCGCCGCCTCCCGGTCGGGGGCGCTGGCCGGGGTGCGGGGGGCGTCGGGCGCGGTCACGGGGTGATGCTCGCAGGCGTCTCGTCCGCGACGAGGTGGAGGGAGGCATGCTGCGCCGCCCGGCCACGGGGTGTGGGCGGGCGGCGGGTGGTGCTGGTCCTCAGGTCTCGTCGGGTGGTGTCCAGGGTCGGGTGCCGTCGCGGTCGACGAGGTAGGTCTGACCGTGGGGGCTGGTCCAGATGAGGGCGTTCGGTGGTTCGCCGTTGTCTGGGTGGGTGGGGCGGTAGGTCCAGCGTCTGCCGGTGCGGAGCTCGCGGTGGGTCTTCATGCGGTGGTGGCGTCGGCAGAGCGGGAAGAGGTTGGTCGTCGAGGTCTGGCCTCGTGGGCCGTTGTCGTCGTAGGCGCGGCAGTGGTCGAGGTCAGCGGTGCGGGAGCTGCGGGTGCAGTAGGGGAAGACGCAGCGGGGCCAGCGGGCTCTGACGTGGTCGGCGATGCGGTCCGGTGGGCTGTAGCCGTTCACGGCGTCGTCGAGGTTGAGGTCGATGATCGGCCTGATCGTGACGGTCGTGTCGGGGCTGGCGCACCAGGTCTGGACCTGCTCGACCGTCACCGCTCCACGCGGTGCGCCGGGGGTGTCGAGGCGGGCCAGGTCGATCCCGGTGGTGCCGGTGCAGGCGTCGATCCCCGGGCCGAATCCGTTGAGGGTGCCGGTGATCGCGGCTTGGTCGAGATGGACGAACAGCACGACCTCGCGCCGCGCCCGCTGGACCGGGCGTTGATCGCTCTCGGCGGACTCGTCGGCCGTGGCGTAGTCGAGGGTCGTGACGCCGTCGCAGCGTCGCGCGATCTCACCGAGGGCGATGGAGCGTCGTACGTCGAGGTCCTGATCGCACCCCAGGTCGACGAGGTGCCGGGCCACGTGCGCGACCGTCCGCTCGAGGTCGAGCGCGTCGGCAAGGTCGAGGGTGCCGTGGACGTCCACGGTGCCGCGCAGCGTGCCCGTGAGCGGGTCGGCGTAGTCCACGTCGCCGAGCTCGATGCTCAGGTGCCGTCCGCCGTCGGCCTCGGCCCGCTCGGCCTCGGTGGTCTCGGGGTCGAACCGCGCCGCAGCCTCGGCCACGAGCCGATCGACCTCGGGGCCGGTGGCCTTGTGCGCGACGTACGCGATGTGCCTGTCGACGAAGCTCGCCGCCTCGAACGTCAGCGTGCGCGTGGTCTGGGCGATCCGTCGTCCTCGCCAGACGTCGACCTCACCGGCAGCGATCCGGGCGTGGACACGCGGGAGCCGGTAGCGCAGCTCGACCGCATCCCCGACCAACCGCCGTGCGGCGTCGAACGAACAGCCACGGGCGGCGGCGACCTCGCCGATGCAGAACTCCGCCACCACCGGCGCCCCGGGGCCGCCGAGCTCGAGGAACTGATCCCCCGCCAGGGCCTCGGCGTCTCGTTCGTAGTGCCACTCACCCAGCACCGTGATCGGATCACCCACGACCTCCTCAGAGGTGTGCGCAGAAGCCCAGTCACCCACCGCCACGAACGCAGCCGCCTCCGCCACGCGAGCCGCCGTCGCGCGCTCGCGGACCGCGTCGATCAACGCGGTCGCTGTGGTGTGGGTCCCCCGATCCATGACCCCACTCTAGTCGAACACGCATTCGATCACCACCTCTTGGTGGTGACCTGTGGATGACCGACCCCCGCTGGCGCCGAGTTGTCACGTACGCAGCGACGACTCCCCGCCCCGCACCACGGCGTACATGACAACTCGACGCACCCGCCGCGCCGTCCGACCCAACTCGACGTCCCCGCCGCGGCGTTCAACCCACCTCGACGCCCACGCCGCGCCGTATAACCCACCTCGACGCGCCCGCCGCGCCGTCCAACCCAACTCGACGCGCCCCGTCAGTGCTCGGTGTGGAGCCGGGTTGTTCACTGGAGGGGTCGTGGGGAGCGCCCCCGCGACGTGCACCTCAGGAGAGAAACCTTGCCGCAGACCGTCGACGCCCTGGTCACCCCTGGCGCTGGCCAGCCGTTCGAGCGCTCCACCATCCAGCGCCGCGACCCCGGCCCGCACGACGTCGTCATCGACATCCACTACGCCGGCATCTGCCACTCCGACATCCACACCGCCCGCGAGGAGTGGGGTCCGGCGTCGTTCCCCCTCACCCCCGGCCACGAGATCGCCGGTGTCGTCGCGGCCGTCGGTGACTCCGTGACAACCCACGCCGTCGGCGACCGGGTCGGGGTCGGCTGCTTCGTCGACTCGTGCCGCGAGTGCGAGAACTGCAAGGCGGGGGAGGAGCAGTACTGCCTCCGCGGGGAGGTCGGCACCTACAACGCGCAGACCTACGACGGCGAGCAGACCCAGGGCGGCTACTCGCGCTCGATCGTCGTCGACGAGAACTACGTGCTCCGGATCCCCGAGGGCGTCGAGCTCGACGTCGCCGCCCCGCTGCTGTGCGCGGGCATCACGCTCTACTCGCCCTTGCACCACTGGGGGGCCGGCCCGGGCAAGCGCGTCGCCATCGTCGGCATGGGCGGCCTCGGCCACATGGGCGTGAAGATCGCGTCCGCCCTCGGTGCCGAGGTCACGGTGCTCAGCCAGACGCTCAGCAAGGAGGAGGACGGCCGCCGTCTCGGCGCCGACCACTTCTACGCGACGTCGGACAAGGACACCTTCAAGAAGCTCCGGGGCCACTTCGACCTCATCGTCAACACGGTGTCGGCGAACCTGCCCCTCGACCGCTACCTGTCGATGCTGCGGCTCGACGGCGCGATGGTGAACGTGGGCCTGCCCGAGGAGCCGGAGAACTTCCGCCCGTTCTCGCTCGCCGGCATGCGCCGCACCCTCGCCGGCTCGAAGATCGGTGGCATCCGCGAGACCCAGGAGATGCTCGACTTCTGCGCCGAGCACGGCCTGGGCGCCGAGATCGAGAAGATCACCGTGGACGACGTCAACGAGGCCTGGGAGCGCGTCATCGCCTCCGACGTGCGCTACCGCTTCGTCATCGACATCGCCTCGTTCGACAAGTGAGCACGCTCCACTAGCACGACCGGGAGCCAGGCCGCGGCCGCGCGCGGGTTTGCCCCGCGCGCGGTCGGGGCACCCGGGTCCGGGTGAGCGAGCCGCAGCTTCCACCGTTCTTCCGACCGCTGCGCGAGCGCCTGCCCGACGTCGACATCGTCGTGCTGCCGCCGCCGGCGCCTCGTGCCGAGCCCGTGCCGCTCCCGGCGCCGGCGGACGAGGTCGCGCGGCGTACCGCGGCTTGGGTGCGCGAGCTCTGGGACGGGTTCGGCGCCCCGGAGCCGTCCACGACGACGGTGCGCTGGACCCCGGGCGGGTCGCGCGGCGCGGTCGCCCTCGAGGTGCTGCTCGTCGCCACCCCCGTCGACACGACCGCCGCGCTGGCGGTGCTCGTCGCCGCCGCCGACTCCCTCCGTGTGCCCGGCGCCCTCGCGTGGCACGTGCTCACGCCGCCGACGGGTCTGGCCCGCGTCCAGGCGAGTGCCGAGACCGCGGGCGTGCGCTACGCCGCCGACCTCGTCCACGTGCCCGCCCGTGACCGGCTCTTCCTGCGGCTCACGGTCGGCGACCACGAGGTGGGCCCGGAGACCGCCGCGAGCCTGGCCGCGACCCCCGACGCCCGCGAGGGGGTGCGCGGGGAGTGACCGCCGAGTGGGACGACATCTACACCCCCGCCGCCTGGTGGGGCGAGCTGGACACCACCATGCAGGGGGTGCGCACCCGGCTCGGCGACCTCGCGGTCACGGCGTTCGGTGAGTCGGTGCGGCCGGCGGCCACGACGTTCGTCGAGGCCTGGCGGGGGTACGCCGACGAGAGCGTCGAGATCTGCGCAGGCGTCGCCGAGGCGCTGACGACGATGGCCGTCGACGTCGACCGCACCGACTCCGAGGTCGCCCAGGCCTTCGACGGTCTCGATGGCTCGATCGGGGAGGCGCTGTGACCACGATCCGGGTCGACCAGCCGGTCCCGGCGGCGACGTCCGACCTCGACGAGCTGACGGGGGACCCGGGCCAGGCCGACGCGTTCGGCCGTGACCTCTCCTCCATCGCCGTCCAGGGTTTCGAGGTCGTCGCGGAGCGCGCGCTGACGGCGCCCGTGGTGGCGTGGTTCGGGGAGTCGCGCGTCGCCTACGACGAGAAGGCGACCCAGATCGCGAACCAGCACCGCACCCTCACGGAGAACCTGCAGGCCGTGGCGCGCACCTGCTTCGCCTACGCCGACACGCTCGCCGACCTGAAGTGGGAGCGCGACGGCCTGGTGAGCACCCACCAGCACCTCGTCGCGACGCGCCAGACGCTGCTGAACGACATCACGGCGGCCGCCGACGAGACCGAACCGCTCGTCGTGCGCACCCTGCAGGACCGGGCGACCGAGCTCAACGGCGCCATCGCGACCTTCCAGACCGACTACGCGGACTGGCAGCAGCGCGTGACCGCCAACGAGACCCTCATGCGGGACGCGTTCACGCGGCTCGACGAGGTCGAGGAGGTGACGGCGCCGGCCATCGTCGACCCGATCGCGGCCGGCGCGATGGACCTGCCGGGCGCCCCGGGGAGCGGGGCGACGCCCGAGCAGGTCCGCGACTGGTGGAACGACCTCGACGCCGCGCAGCAGGAGGCGGTCATCGCGGCGTACCCCGACGTCATCGGCTCCGCCGACGGCATCCCGGCGGACGGGCGGGACCAGGCCAACCGGGTGTCGCTCGACGCCGACCTCGCCGATCTCGAGGCCCAGGACGCCATCGGCGCGCTCAACGAGGACGAGCGCCGGCACCTCGCGAACGCTGAGGCGACGCGCACGGCGCTGCAGAACGCGGACTCCTACGTCGACCCCACGACCGACGAGGCGCCGGGGGGCCAGCTGTGGCTCTACGACCCGACCGCCCACGGCGGCGACGGCGCCGTGGCGATCGGCGTCGGCGACCTCGACACCGCCGACCACATCGCCGCCCGCGTGCCGGGCATCACGACCGACCAGGAGGATGCGCCCACCCTCATGCAGGAGGCGATCAACACCTACCAGTCGACGGTCTACAACGGCGTCGACGGCACGGTGGCGTCGATGTTCTGGTTGGGGTACGACGCGCCCGACGCCTTCTACTCGCCGGCGACGCTGAGCCAGGGACGCGCGGAGGAGGGAGCCGAGGCCTTCGCCGACGACATCGCGGGCCTCCGGGCGAGCCGCGACCCCGACCTCGGCCCCGCCCACCTGACGGCGATCGGGCACTCCTACGGCTCGACCACCACCGCCCTCGCGGCCTCCGAGCACGACCTCGACGCCGACGACGTCGTGCTGCTGGGCAGCCCGGGCGCCGGCCTCCAGAACCCGACGGCCGAGTCGCTCGGCATCGAGGGCGACGTCTACGTCGGGCGCAACAGCCGCGACGTCGTCGGCGTCCTCGGTGGGGAGGGTGCGATCCACAGCCCCGCGGCCCAGCTCGGCTTCGATCCCTCCACCGACGACTTCGGCGCGATCCGCTTCGAGGCGGAGGACCCCAGTCGCAGCTGGCACCGCGGCGTCGCGCAGCACGGGCTCTACTTCGCCAACGACAGCGAGTCGCTCTACAACATCGGTCGCGTGGTGGCCGGCGACGGGGACGCGGTCAACGAGGCCGAGCACTCCTACGACCCGTGGTGGACCACCCCGGTCGATCCCGAGTGGGACCGTGACCCGACGAGCGACGAGTCGGGGCGGTCCGACACGCAGGAGGACGAGTGAACGGCGGCTGCCTAGGGTGGGCGCATGGCTCAGGTGTGGATGGACTACGACCGCTCCGAGGTGGAGGAGGTCGTCGGGCCGTTGCCCGACGGGCTGACCTACGCGCGCTACGACGGTGAGCACGAACCCGACGGCATCGAGCAGGTCGAGTTCTATGTGCCGCCGTACTTCGGCCCCGTTGACCCCGCCCTCGTCGGCCGCATGCCCGCGCTGAAGGTCGTGCAGGCGCCCAGTGCGGGCGTCGACCACCTGCTCCCGCACGTCCCCGCCGACGTCGCCCTGTGCCGCGCCGCGGGGGTCCACGACCCCGGTACGGCGGAGCTCGCCCTCGGCCTGCTGCTGGCGGCCCAGCGCGACTTCCCGCGCTGGTTCGCCCAGCAGCAGCGCCGCGAGTGGGACCAGTTCAACGGCGGCCCCTCCGTCGCTGACCGCCGGGTGCTGATCATCGGCTACGGCTCGATCGGCCAGGCCATCCACCGCCGCCTCGACGGGTTCGAGTGCGACGTCGTGCCGGTGGCGACGACCGCCCGCACCGGTCCGTACGGCGCGGTCCACGGCGTCGACGAGCTGCCGTCCCTGCTGCCGGGGGCGGACGCGGTCATCATCGTGACGCCGCTGACGCCGGCCACGGAGGGCCTCGTGGACGCCGCGTTCCTCGCAGCGCTGCCGGACGGCGCGCTCCTCGTGAACGTCGGCCGCGGCAAGGTCGTCGACACCGACGCGCTGCTGGCCGAGGTGAGGTCGGGGCGTCTTCGCGCGGCGCTCGACGTCGTCGACCCCGAGCCCCTGCCCGCCGACCACCCGCTGTGGAACGCGCCCGGCGTGATCATCACGCCGCACGTCGCCGGCGGCACGACGGCCATGCGGCCCCGGCTGTTCCGGATCATCGAGGAGAACCTCCGCCGGTACGTCGCCGGCGAGCCCCCGGTGCACGCGGTGGAGCGCTAGGCGCGTCGAGTTGGGTTGGACGGCGCGGCAGGCGCGTCGAGTTGGGTTGGACGGCGCGGCAGGCGCGTCGAGTTGGGTCGGACGGCGCGGTGCGGGGCGTCGAGTTGTCATGTACGCCGTGGTGCGGGCGGGGACTCGTTGCTGCGTACGTGACAATTCGACGCCGGCCTCGGATCGGTCATCCACAGGTCACCACCAAGAGGTGGTGACCGAACGCGTGTTCGACTAGAGTGGGGCCATGGATCGGGGGACCCAACACACGGCGGCGACGGCGGCGACTGCGTTGATCGACGCGGTCCGCGAGCGCACGACTGCGGCTCGTGTCGCGGAGGCGGCTGCCTTCGTCGCGGTGGGTGACTGGGCTGCGGCGCACACCTCTGAGGAGGTCGTGGGGGATCCGATCACGGCATTAGGTGAGTGGCACGAGGAGTCCTACGTCGAGGCTCTGGCCGGGGATCAGTTCCTCGAGCTGGGTGGGCCGGGTGCGCCGGTGGTGGCGGAGTTCTGCATCGGCGAGGTGGCGGCCGCCCGAGGGTGCTCGTTCGACGCCGCGCGACGGTTGGTGGGGGACGCGATCGAGCTGCGCTACCGCCTGCCCCGTGTCCAGGCCCGGATCGCCGCGGGCGAGGTCGATGTCTGGCGGGGACGGCGGGTCGCTCAGGCGACACGGACGCTGACGTTCGAGGCGGCGGGTTTCGTGGACCGGCACGTGGCGTACGTCGCGGGCAAGGCCACCGGTCCCGAGGTCGACCGGCTCGTGGCCGAGGCCGCGGCGCGGTTCGACCCCGAGACCACCGAGGCCGAGCGGGCCGAGGCTGACGGGGGCCGGCAC